>JBBRRV010000020.1:0-31361 GCA_038246075.1 Bacteroidales bacterium | reverse complement strand
TTAGAAAGCCCCTTGTCGCCCTTAGCTTTCATATCGTCCATTACACTCATACATTGTTCAGGTGTATGTGCAGCACTCACAAAGTAGGTATTCATGCCTGCGGCTGCTTTGGTATCTTCCACAGCTTCTGTTGTATGCGTCTTCTTAGTCGTTGTTTTGGTGATTGTTTTCGTTTGAGCAGCTATGTTTCCCAGATTGATCAGGGAAACGATTAGCATAGCTCCAATGATTCTGAATGTTTTCATAACAGATCCTCCTGTAAATTAAATTTATGGGTTTGACAATGATTGAATTGCCATACAAATATAATAAAAACCGAAGGGCTATTTATAATTATTCTAAGCTATTTTTGAAAAAAAATATTTAGCAAACAATCAATAACTGCGCTCATGCAGTGGCAGCACCGAATCACTTGCCTTCAGACGCTCTAAAGATTGTCGTCGTAATAACCGGCTATCTTACGGAATAAATGTGCCCTGTCGATGCCCGACACATTATGCGGATGCCCCGGGTAAACAAAGTAATCCACCTGCCGGCCGGCATCAATACACTTATGTATGAATTGAAGGCTGTTTTGCCAAACCACAGTTGGGTCCATTGTGCCTTGTATGATCAGTAGTTTTCCTTTGAGCTTGCCTGCCTTATCAAGCAAACTGGCTTTGGCATAACCGTCAGGATTCTGTTCAGGTGTATCCATATAACGTTCGCCATACATCACTTCATAGTATTTCCAGTCGATGACAGGTCCTCCGGCTGTTGCTACTTTAAACACTTCCGGATGGTTAAGTTTCATCGTGACAGCCATGAAGCCACCATAGCTCCAGCCATCCACGCCTATCCGGGCCGGATCGATAAAACCAAGTGTTTTCAGATATTCCACACCTTTCATCTGGTCGGAGAGCTCAACGGTACCTACCTGCCGGTGAATAATGCTTTCGAAGGCGAAGCCACGGTTTTGCGAACCATGGTTGTCGAGTGTAAACACCACATAACCTTTTTCAGCCAGCCAGTTGAGGTATAAGTTTGCACCTCCCAACCAGCTGTCCTTTACCAGTTGCTCATGAGGACCACCATAAACATAAATGATAACCGGGTATTTTTTAGCCGGGTCAAAATCGATTGGTTTGATGAGCCTGCAATAAAGATCAGTGCTGTCGCCAGCCTTTATCGTAAAAATTGAGGTCTGGCCCAATTTATAATCCTTCAGCGGATTGATATCTTCTTTGATTACCCGCAATTCCCTGCCCCGCTCCGTCAGCACAGTATAGCGCGATGCCATGCCGGTAGCGCTGAGCCTGTCAAGGAAATACTTACCGTCGGCACGCATAAAAGGGGTATGTGTTCCATGACCCTTGCTGATAGTTGCAATTTTGCCGGATTTAATTTCGACGGAGTATACCTGGCTCTCTATCGGACTTTCCTGGGTAGAGGTAAAGTAGAGCTTGCTGCCATAGGCATCCATGCCGAGATATTTTGTTACGATCCACTTTCCCCTGGTGATCTGTTTCACTAATTCTCCTTTTGTATTGTAGAGGTAAAAATGATTATATCCGTCGCGTTGGCTTTCCCACACGAATGTATCGGAGTGACCCGGAAGGAAATACATGCCATGAAGTGGTTCCACGTAACGGTCATTCTTTTCTTCGAAGAGTGTTTTTATAAAAGCACCCGTAGCGGCATCATACTGGCGTAGCCACATATGGTTCTGATCGCGGTTGAGCACGGCAATAAAAACGAATTTATCGTCTGGACTCCAGGTAATATTTGTGAGGTATTGTTCGGCAGGTTCGCCGGTATTTAAAAACAGCACCTTTTGCGTATCCGGACTATAAATACCGACAGTCACATGATGGCTGGCCATACCTGCCATGGGATATTTGATCTCTTTGATCGTAGCTATGCGGGTCTCCGTATCAACCAGCGGGTAGTCAGTCACCATGGTCTGATCCATCCTGTAAAATGCCAGGCGTTTGCCTGAAGGTGACCAGAAGGTGCCTTTTTCGATCCCGAATTCATTGCGGTGGACTTCCTGCCCGCTGACAATCCCTTTATTCGTGTCGTTTGTGACGGCATACTCCACGCTGTTGCATGACACTAACAGGTTGTTCCCGATGGTATAGGCTACACTGTTGGTAGAAGGAGCTGCATCAGCATTTTCACCTTCTTTGTTGTAACTATTCAGCAACGATAACTGCCGGGTTTTCATATCAAAGCTGTAAAGCTTTCCAGGCTGGCTAAAGTTGAATTTATTTTCATCCTGCCAGGAGATGGCAGGCATACGTTTCACATTTTCACCTCCTGTTGCAGCAAGTGCGGTGTTAAGTTCGGCAAGGCGCAGCAAGGTATCGCAGGCAGTGTTGACCACCCCCGATTGAACCAGATTGCCTGAAACCTGCCATGTAAAATTCGTGGAGTTTCCGCGCCAGTGGAGATCGCTGAGCGTAGCAGGGGAGAGTTTGCGGTTTGTCATCATCTCCTCAGGCACAAGGATGCTGTCCTGGGCACGAAGCATGAAAGGCAGAAACAGCATAGGAAGCTGGACGAGCAGCAGCAGGACGTTTTTTTTCATTCGAATAAATGTTTTTATGTATTTGATTTTTAGCAAGATAATGTTTTTTTTAGTTGGACTTTATCTGGTGGATGACTTCAGCAAAAGCGTCAAGTGAACCGTAGTTTTTCTCCAGAATGTTTCCTATGACGATCAAATCGGCACCGGCACGGCAGATAGCCCCAGCATGTTCAGGGGTTCGGATGCCACCGCCAACGATGAGTGGAATGGAAATGCTTTTTTTTACATTTTCCACCATCCGTTCGGGGACACTATTCAAAGCGCCGCTTCCGGCATCCAGATAAATAAGTTTGAGTCCCAGCATTTCTCCTGCCATGGCCGTACATATCGCAATGTCGTCTTTATCGGCCGGGATGGGGGAGGAATTGCTCATGTAGGATACGGCCGTGGGTTTTCCGCTTTCAATGAGCATATAACCTGTGGGAACCACTTCCAGCGGACTTATCTTAAGGTATGGTGCAGCAATTACATGCCTTCCGATGAGCATCTCGGGATTGCGTCCGGAGATGAGCGAAAGAAAGAGAATGGCATCGGCTTTCCAGCTCATCTGCAACGTATTACCCGGAAAAAGCACCACAGGTATGTCTGAATTCTCCTTAATCACCTTAATGCATTCATCAAACTGGTTGTTGATGAGCAGGCTGCCACCGACAAACAGGTAATCAACGCCGGCATGTGATGCCTGCCGGACAATTTTTGAAACCTCGCTTAAGCCTGAGTTGTCGGGATCAAGCAGCAGTGCAAACTGTTTCTGCCCCTGCTGCATTTTATCGTTGATTGTCTGGTAGACTGGCATTCCACGCATGTTTTGTTATTACAATGCAATGATAGGAAAAATAATTTACAGAAAGTGCATGGAAGTTGATATGGAGAAAAATGACCTTTTGCACATTCCTGTTGCCTAAATGAAGTGCATGGAGTGCCTTGAGTGCGCTGGAGTGCCTGGCGTTGGTTTTCTAATACTGAACTTATTGCCTATTGCCTATTGCCTATTGCCTGCTAAAAGACCTCCTTTGCAATCTTCCTGATATTGTCCGACTTTCCCATGCTGTAAAAATGCAGGGCAGGAACACCGCTTTTAATAAGTTCTTTTGACTGTGCAATAGCCCACTCCACGCCTACCTGCCGCGCCTGTTCGTTGCTGGTGCATTTTTGCACTGCAGCTACAAGGTCGCTGGGAATATCTATACTGAAAGCCTGGGGAAGCGTTTTGATGGATGTTATGGTGGAAATGGGTTTAAGACCTGGGATGATGGGCACTGTGATGCCTGCCTCTCGGCAATGCCTTACAAATTCGAAATACTTTTGATTATCGTAGAACAACTGGGTAACAATGTAATCGGCACCAGCATCAATCTTTTGTTTAAGATAGTGAATATCACTCTCCATATTGGGCGCTTCCATGTGTTTTTCGGGATAACCGGCTACACCAACAGAAAATGATGTCGGGGAGGTATGTTGAATATTCTCGTCGAGGTATTCACCCTTATTGAGTCCCAACACCTGCTTTACAAGATCAACAGCATAACTATGCCCGCCTGGTTCAGGGATAAAATATTTTTCCGTTTTGAGCGAATCACCGCGAAGGAGCAAGAGATTGTGAATGCCCAGAAAATGAAGGTCGAGCAGGCCGTTTTCTGTTTCTTCACGCGTAAATCCACCGCAGATAATATGCGGTACTACATCTATCTTGTATTTATACTTAATTGCTGCCGAAATACCAATGGTGCTGGGGCGCTTACGTACAATTTTCCTTTCCAGCAAACCATTCGGATGCTTTTTGTAGGTAACTTCCTCACGGTGATAGGTTACATTGATAAATGAAGGCGAGAATTCGATGAGTGGATCAATGGTACTATATATATTTTCGATGCTGTCGCCTTTGAGCGGGGGCAGCAATTCGAAGGTAAAGAGCGTTTTTCCTTTACGGCGTTTAATATGATCGATTACTTTCATTCTTTATGTTTACAGATTATTATTTATTTCAGTAATTTTTAGATGGTTATCAGCGACTAAAAAAATTCCAAATTTCAAATTCCAAGTCCCAAGTCCCAAGATCCAAGTCCCAAGTCCCAAGTCCCAAGATCCAAGAACCAAGTCCTAAGATCCAAGTCCCAAGTCCCAAGATCCAAGTCCCAAGTTCCAAGTCCCAAGTCCCAAGTCCCAAGATCCAAGATTCAAGTTTCAATAAATTTTGTTGCCAGGCCGAAAAACTTCAATGTACTTCAATGTACTTCAATGTACTTCAATGTACTTCAATGTACTTCTATATACTTCTATATATTTCTATGTATTTCTATGTATTTCTATGTATTTCTATGTATTCCCAAGTATTTCTATGTATTTCTATTTATTTCCAGGTATTTCCAAGTATTTCTATGTATTTCTATGTATTTCTATCTCCCCATCGCCCCTTCCCGAAATCCTGTTAGTGCCATTGCTAAATGCTGTTTGGCTTTTATCGTTCTCAATCGTTCAGGTTCGACGCCAGCCATCTTTTGGCATCGACCAGGGACATATTTTTCCTTTTGGCATAATCCTCCAGCTGGTCATTGTTGATCCTGCCAACATTAAAATAGCGGCTCTCAGGGTGTGCGAAATAGAAACCGCTTACCGCAGCGCCCGGGTACATGGCAAAGTTTTCAGTGAGTGTGATCCCTGCTTTCCCTGCATCGAGCAGATTAAAAAGCGTTTCTTTTTCAGAATGCTCAGGGCAGGCCGGGTAACCCGGAGCAGGTCGAATGCCCTGGTATTCTTCGTGCAGCAGCGTCTCGAGGTCAAGGTCCTCATCGGGCGCATAAGCCCACAGTTCCTTGCGAACTTTAACATGGAGCAATTCAGCAAATGCTTCCGCAAGCCTGTCGGCTATGATCTTGACCATAATGGCGCTGTAATCGTCGTTATCCTCAGTATACCTTGCTACGCATTCCTCTACCCCGATGCCGGCGGTAACAGCAAAAAATCCCATATAATCGGTCACGCCGGAAGCCTCCGGTGCGATAAAATCAGACAGACAAAGGTTGTATGTGCCGGGCTCTTTAAGTTCCTGGTTGCGCAGGAAATGAAAGATCTGCATTGGTTTACCGTTTTGGTCGAAAATCCGGATACTATCACCTATGGAATTAGCAGGATAAAACCCTACAATGCCATCTGCTTTAAGCCAGTTGTTTTTGATGATCTGCGCGAGCATCTGTTGTGCATCGTCCAGTAGTTTGCGCGCCTCAACTCCTTTTTGCGGATCATTGAGTATTGCAGGATATTTGCCGGAGAGTTTCCAGGCATGGAAGAAAAACGTCCAGTCGATATAGTGACTGATCTCTTCGAGTGAATAACCTGAGAATAACCTGTTACCAATAAAACCGGGTTTCACCGGCGCGTAGTTATTCCACCGCAGTTGCAGGCGGTTGGCCCGAGCTTGCTGGAGACTGATGAACCTGTCGGCAGCTCTTGATGCATAATGCTTTTGCCGCAGATCCTCATAACGTGCTTCCTGCGCCTTCATAAATTCACCTGAATTGCCCTGTGCCAATAAAGCCGAGACAACGCCTACTGCCCTTGAAGCATCGCGGACGTGGATTACAGGACCATCGTATGCCGGTGCTATTTTAACGGAAGTATGCATTTCGGAAGTGGTGGCACCACCGATGAGCAGCGGAAGGGTAAATCCCTGTTTTTTCATTTCGGCAGCTACATGCGCCATTTCTTCAAGTGAAGGGGTGATAAGCCCGCTAAGCCCTATAATATCCACCTTATGCTTAATGGCTTCTTCCAGTATTTTAGCCACGGGTGTCATGACACCCAGGTCAACAACTTCGTAATTATTGCAGCCGAGTACCACCCCGACAATGTTTTTACCAATATCGTGCACATCACCCTTCACTGTAGCCATCAGTATCTTTCCGGCAGACTGTGCATCACCTGCTTGTTTCTCGGCTTCGAGGTATGGGAGCAAACGCGCCACGGCCTTTTTCATTACGCGGGCGCTTTTGACGACCTGCGGCAGGAACATTTTGCCGGCGCCGAACAGATCGCCCACATGATTCATACCGCTCATCAAAGGGCCTTCGATGATCTCGAGCGCCCTTGCGAAATTCTGGCGGGCTTCATCAATATCCACATCGATATGGGCATCAATACCATGCACCAGTGAATAGGATAACCTGTCTTCCACGGCCAGCCCGCGCCATTCTTCCTCCTGTTCTTCAGTTTTTTCCTTGCCTTTGACAGTAGAGGCATAGGTGAGCAATCTTTCTGTCGCATCAGGATGGCGGTTGAAGATCACATCCTCCATTATTTCAAGCAGGTCGGCAGGAATATCATCGTATACAGGCAGGTTGCCGGCATTTACAATGCCCATGTCGAGCCCGGCACGAATGGCATGGTAGAGGAAAACGCAATGCATGGCTTCGCGTATCACCTCATTACCGCGGAACGAAAAGGAAAGGTTGCTTATTCCGCCGCTTACGCGCGCGTAGGGTAGGTTTTGCTTGATCCAGGTAACCGAATGAAGGAAATCCACGGCATAGGCATTATGTTCTTCCATTCCCGTGCAGATGGTCAGCACATTCGGATCGAAAATGATGTCTTCAGGCGCAAATCCTACCTTGTTGATCAATAAATCATATGCCCTTTTAAAGATGACAATCCTGCGATCGAGTGAAGTGGCCTGCCCTTCCTCATCAAAAGCCATCACCACCACTGCGGCACCATAGTCAAGGATGCGCGAAGCATGCTGACAAAAGACTTCTGGTCCTTCTTTCAGGCTGATCGAATTAACAATGGCTTTGCCCTGGATGCATTTAAGCCCGGCTTCAATCACTTCCCATTTGGACGAATCGATCATGATAGGAACCCTTGAAATATCTGGTTCTGCTGCCAGCAGGTTCAGAAATTTCACCATGGCAGCCTTTGAATCGAGCATGGCATCGTCCATATTGATATCGATCACCTGTGCACCTGAGTCCACCTGCTGCAGTGCAACAGAAAGTGCTTCATCATAGCGGTTATCGGCGATAAGCCTTGCGAATTTGCGGGAGCCAGATACATTGGTACGTTCACCTATATTGATAAAATTACTTCCCTCGAATACCGCCAGTGCTTCAAGGCCGCTGAGGCGAAGCGAATGGTTGTTTACCGGCAATGTACGCTTTGGAGCATCTTTTGCCAGAAGGGCCAGCTGACGGATATGATCGGGTGTGGTGCCGCAGCATCCGCCTATGATATCCACACAGCCGCTGTTAATGTATTCCTTCATTTGCAGTGCCATTTCCTGTGGCGACTGGTCGTAATGCCCGAATTGATTCGGAAGGCCGGCATTGGGATATGCGCTCACGCGGAAAGGGGCTTTGCGCGAAAGTTCTTCCACATAGGGACGGAGTTGTGCTGCACCCAGCGAACAGTTGAATCCCACGCTGAGCAGATCGAGATGGGCCACTGAGTTCAGAAAGGCTTCCACCGTCTGGCCCGAGAGTGTCCGGCCACTGGCATCGGCAATCGTCCCCGACACCATTACCGGGAGGTTAATTCCACGCTTCCGGAACAATTCGCTGATAGCCATCAGCGCAGCTTTTGCATTGAGTGTATCGAAAATAGTTTCCACCATCAGCACATCGACGCCACCATCTACAAGGGCATTGGCTTGTTCAGCATAGGCATCAACCAGGTTGTCAAAAGTAACGGCCCTGTATCCGGGGTCGTTCACATCGGGCGAAAGAGAAGTCGTTTTACTTGTTGGTCCCATAGCGCCTGCCACAAAACGTGGTTTCTCAGGCGTAAGCATACTGTAATGGTCAGCGGCTTGCCTGGCGATATGGGCTGCTGCCAGATTGATGGCGTATACGCTTTCTTCAAGCTGGTAATCAGCCATGGAAGTGCGGGTGGAATTGAAGGTATTGGTTTCGATAATATCGGCACCCGCATCAAGATATTGTTCATGTATTTGCAGAATGATATCCGGGCGGGTAAGGCTAAGCAGGTCATTGCATCCTTTAAGGTCGCCTGCATGCTTTCTGAATTCCTTACCCCTGAAGTCGGCTTCGGTAAGTCCGTGGCGCTGTATCATGGTTCCCATGGCACCATCAAGCACCAGCAGGCGCTTTGTCAATTCTTCCCTTATATCTGGTTTTAAGCTCATTAATATCAAATTATTTCGTTAATTTCACTTGTATACTCTTTTAAATCTCATAGGTGCCGGGGCTCGGAATTCCGGGCGTGCATTAAACAAATCAAGATCATGCAAAGTTAATCTGTTCTTGCAGCGTTTATCATGATTAGTGGTTTTCGGTTATATATTAGCCATTTTCATTTTTTCATATAAATAAAAATCGGTGACTGTGCGGGTGACTTTTTCAACTTCCACCAGAAACCCGTCATGGCCATACAACGAATCTATTTCACGGTAGACCGCTCCCGGGATTTGTCCGGCCAGAGATATCTGCTCATGTGTTGCAAAAAGGTAATCCGAAGTAATTCCAACGACCAGCGTCCTGGCCTTTATGCAGGCAAGCGCTTTTTCAACGCCTCCTCTTCCGCGTCCTACATTATGTGAATCAAGAATATTCAGTAGTATGTAATATGGATGTGCATGAAAGCGCTTCACCAGTTTTTCACCCTGGTAACGCTGGTATGAACTGGCCCTGAATCCTTTGGTCTTTTCAGGATCTTCTTCTGCCTGGGTCTTGTTATAGATGATAAAATTCCGGTAGCTGAGCAAGGCAATGGAACGGGCAGCTATGAGCCCGGCTTGCCCTGCAAATGTTGATTCGTTATAAAATGTCGGATCGGCCTTCAATGCGAGGCGCTGCGATTCATTGATGGCAATGCCCCAGGGCGTGTAACAGGCGCCTGCAGCAATGATGATGAGATGATCAAAGCGGGCTGGCTGCATAATCGCCCATTCCATCGCCTGGTGCGCCCCGATGGAACCACCAACCACGGTATGAATCCTGTTTATGCCAAGGTGCGCCCTGAGTATTTCATGCGCAGCAACAAGGTCGCGCACTGTGAGCTCCGGAAAGCTAAGATACCAGGGGCTGCCGGTTTCGGGGTTCAACGAGAGCGGACCGGTTGAACCATAACAGGAACCCAGTATATTGGCGCAAACAATAAAATGCTTTTCCGGATCAAAGAGCCATCCCTTCCCGATCATGCCAGGCCACCAGTCAGCAGCATCGGAATTGGCCGTAAACGCATGACAAATCCAGATCACATTGTTGAGGTCAGGATCAAAATGCCCATAAGTATGGAAGGCTATTTCTAACCCATTCAAAACTTTGCCGCATTCCAGCACAAAAGGCTTGTCACTTTTAAAATTTTTCAGTTCGCTCATGGCAAAAATTATCGGTGTTGAACTGCCTGTCCGGATCAGTTATTATATCATCTTTATGCTCAATTCCGGCAGAATCGCTCAGCAATCCAGGAAGCATGCCTGAATTTTGTTGCCCTTCAGCCGGATTTATGATCGTTGCCGGTTGCCGGCTTAATGATCAACATAAGCATATCGCCTAAATTGATCATGTGGCTGTCTGGTTTCTGGCCATCAGCAAAAGGATAAAAAGGAATTAATGCGTTGTTTCTTCCTCTTTTTAGGTACACTGCAAGGCAGGCCTAAACGAGAAAAGTTTTTTTCCATGGTCTGATAATTTATCATCTCCGCAACCTGCGGATTAGGTTTTAGCACCGTTCAGGACAGCCCTGAGGTTGCTAGAGTTTCACAGAGCCTAATCTCTCCACTCTTCTTTATAAATTGAACGACCTTGTTAAAGGAGGCTTAATTGGTGCGGTAAAATTAATATTATTTTAAATGTGGAAATCATTTGTATGATATTTTTTAAGAACTATTCTAAATAGTGCTGTTTTACACTGTCCGATAGCTATTTATCATGTGCCGTTTTGGATAATTATTTTAGCAGTTAAACATTCGAGCCGTTAATTGGTTAATTTTGCACACTTAAATAAATTTAAAACTGAATCAACTTAAAATGGAACAAACCATCACTGCGGCCACTCTTGCTTTCAAAGTAAAAGATATGTCGCTCGCCGACTGGGGCAGAAAAGAAATAGAAATCGCCGAAAAGGAAATGCCGGGCCTGATGGCCATACGCCGAAAATATTCGGCTATAAAGCCCTTGCAAGGTGCCCGTATCACAGGATCGCTGCATATGACCATCCAAACTGCCGTACTCATTGAAACGCTGGTTGAATTGGGTGCCAATGTTCGCTGGGCCAGTTGCAATATTTTCTCAACTCAGGATCATGCTGCTGCTGCTATTGCTGCCAGCGGGGTACCCGTTTTTGCCTGGAAAGGTGAATCTCTGGATGAATATTGGTGGTGTACCCGCCAGGCGCTTACTTTCCCTGATGGAAATGGCCCGCAGCTGATCGTGGATGATGGCGGCGATGCCACACTCATGATTCACAAGGGTTTTGCCATTGAGAAAAACCCTGACTTGCTGAACGAAGCTACCGGAAATGCCGAAGAAGCAGCCGTAATGAACCAGCTTAAGGAATGTTTTGAAGATGATTCCCAGAGATGGACCCGCACAGTGAAAGAATGGAAAGGTGTATCGGAAGAGACCACCACCGGAGTTCACCGCCTTTACCAGATGATGGAACGCGGCGAATTGCTTGTTCCTGCCATCAACGTTAACGATTCGGTTACCAAATCGAAGTTTGACAATCTTTATGGTTGTCGTGAATCTTTGGCCGATGGTATCAAACGTGCCACCGACGTGATGCTGGCCGGTAAAGTTGTTGTTGTACTTGGCTATGGCGATGTCGGAAAAGGCTGTGCACGCTCAATGAGTTCATACGGAGCCCGTGTTATCGTAACTGAAATCGACCCAATCTGTGCTTTGCAGGCCGCCATGGAAGGTTTCCAGGTAACCACCATTGAAGATACACTTGCTGAAGGCAATATTTTCGTAACCACCACAGGAAACCTCGATGTAATCACCATCGAACACCTGAAAAAAATGAACGACCAGGCCATTGTCTGCAACATAGGCCATTTCGATAACGAGATACAGGTAGATAAACTGAACAAATTCCCCGGCATCAAAATGGTTAACATCAAGCCCCAGGTTGACAAATACATTTTTCCCGACGGACATTCCATCTTCCTGCTGGCTGAAGGCCGCCTGGTAAACCTCGGCTGCGCTACAGGTCACCCGTCGTTTGTCATGAGCAATTCTTTCAGTAACCAAACCCTTGCACAATTAGAACTTTGGAAGAACAACTACGAAGTTGGCGTTTACCGCCTTCCAAAGCAGCTGGACGAAGAAGTGGCGCGCCTGCACCTGGAACAAATCGGCGTTAAGCTCACAAAGCTTACACCTGAGCAAGTCAGCTACCTGGGCATACCTGCCGAAGGTCCTTACAAAGCTGACCATTACAGGTACTAATAGCCGGGTAAGCAGTCCCTTTCAATTCAGGACCATAATCTTTAAAGCCTACCATATTCCTTCAAATACAAAAAGGGGCTTCTGCCCCCTTTTGTATTTCAGGTGATGACTCATTGAGATTTCTAATTGGAGATATACAACTGTTCTCCGTTGTAAGTGGTTCTGTACTGTAGCAGTGGCGATTTGGAAGGGCCTTCGTAAGGAAAGCCGTCAGTAAGCAGGAATTTTGATCCACAAACAGGATCTTTAACTGAAATACCGGAAGGTTCTAAAACAACCCTCGCCAGTGGATTTTCAGGATCATACGGACAGGTGCGGTCATAAGCAAAAAAGACATCTGCCTCCATACGGTATACGACGATACCGCGATTCCCATAATTATTAACATATATCGATCCGCTGATGGGAATAAAATCGAGACTGTTGGGATAGATAACGGCATTAACATAAACATAAGGAACCCTGCTTACCGCATTATCTTTGCGGCAAGCAGCAAAGAAGACAGAACCGAAAACCATGGGAAAGAGAAGATATAATATTTTTTTTTTCATTTATTCACGTATCCAAAATTCATATCATCATAGCAATATGATCACGTAGCATACAACCAAGCCGTAAAGATACGTATTTTTGACCCGGCTATTTATTTCAGCCTTTACAGTTCATCTATGGTAAATATCATCCGGCTAAAATACCTTGTTCTCATCCTGATGCTAGGAATCATAAGCCCTGGCTGTTCCCTGCTGCACAAAAGCAGTCGTAAAAAAGCCGATCAAAAGACAGAACAGAAAGCTGAGAAGGACAAAAAGGAATATGATACAGGCATTAAGCAGCACATTAAAAACCAGAGTGCGCAAACCAAAAAGATGATGAAACAGGCAAAAAAGAATGCCAAAAAGCTAAATCGCGGCAAAGCAAAAAATCACAGCAGAAAAAACTGTTAACCATTTAAAACGTTTGATATCTTTTCTTATAACTGTATACAGGAACATAAATTGTTAATTTGTAATAACATCCGGCATCTTCTGACATAAATTCACTGAATATATGTTAAACATCTGAATCTTGGATTATCTTTGTACTGCCATTAACCCAAACCGGGAAAAAGCTAAAGATTTAATCCCGAAAATCCATTACAGCAGCTGATTTACCTGAACCATTGGCACTGTTCTTTTAAATAAGTGAGGCTTTTAGCTGTTTTTTGATCTCTTTATTGAAACTTAAGGCGGCATGTGAAAAAGTTTTTATATTTGCATTGATTGTTTATACAGGGGGCCGCCCCTTTTAACGGCACATATAGCACAGGCGCTTGTTATAGTCTCTCAACCCGGCATTGCTGCGGTTTTACAAAAAAAAGTTTTCTCAAAGGACCCTTTCGCTAAAGGGTCTTTTGTCTTATTTATTTATAATCAAATGTTGAAGAAATGACACAGGTGAAATACTACACACGCGAAGGTCTTGAAAGGATGACAACAGAATTGGAACGTCTTGTTAATATTGAGCGTCCAGGTATATCCCAGCAAATTGCAGAGGCTCGTGACAAAGGAGATCTTTCGGAAAACGCCGAATACGATGCTGCCAAAAATGCCCAGGGTATGCTTGAACTGCGCATATCAAAATTACAGGAAATCATTCGCCAGGCCAGACTGATCGATGAATCCAAACTTGACAGCACGAAAGTACTGATCCTTTCGACCGTGAAGATCAAAAATCTGAAGAATGAATCAATACTCACTTATTCACTTGTTCCGGAAAACGAAGCTGACCTGAAAACAGGCAAAATCTCCGTGAACTCTCCCATTGCCAAAGGGCTGCTTGGAAAATCCGTTGGCGATAAAGTTGAGATCATCGTCCCTGCAGGCGTCATTCCTTTTGAAGTCATAGAGATTATGCGCATCTCAAACGACTGACCTTGTTATAATCAGCCATCCAACTGTATGTCCTGTCCTCCTGATTTCCTGGTCTCCAAATTACGTAATGTCAAAATTGCATAATCCCGAAATTACGATACTTAACATTCAGTAATTCATTGGAACATAAAGCAACATAACGAAAAATCCTATGCCAACCATTTTTTCGAAAATCATAAAAGGCGAAATTCCAGCCTACAAGGTAGCCGAGAATGAAAATTTCCTGGCTTTCCTGGACATCAATCCGCTGGCGAAAGGACATACCCTTGTTATTCCCAAAAAGGAGATTGATTATATTTTTGACATGGATGATGAATGGTATTGTGAATTCCAGCTTTTCTCCAAACGCGTTGCCCGTGCGATTAAACTGGTAATTCCATGCGATAAGATCGGCGTAACCGTTATAGGCCTTGAAGTGGCTCATGCCCATATCCACCTGGTTCCCATCAATTCTATATATGATATTGATTTCAGGAAACCCAAACTGAAACTGGATCCCAGTGAACTGGCTGAGATCGCATCCGCCATCAACAAGCATTTCGTGTAAGAAAACAAACGTCCTTTTAACGAAGTCCCAAATTCCAAGTCTCAAGTCCCTAGTCCCAAATTCCAAGTCCCAAATTCCAAGTCCCAAGCCCCTAGTCCCAAGCCCCAAGCCCCAAGCCCCAAGTCCCAAGTCCAAAAATAAAGATTCCAAGGTGAATTTTGAATCCAGGACCAAATACTTCAGTGTACTTTCATGTAATTCTTTATACTTCTATGTATTTCTATGTATTTCTATGTATTTCAATTTTTCATGTTAGTGCCTGTTTGCGCCATTTCTGAATACTAATAAGCTCTTTCGTTTCTTCCTTCAATGTAATTGATAAAGGAGCGGTTCACAACCTTATTCCCTCCCGGAGTAGGATAGTTGCCTGTAAAATACCAATCACCCGTATGGCCGGGAATGGCCAGATGCAAGTCCTCAACAGTCTGGTAAACGATCTGTACCTTGGCATTGATGCCAGGCGGTGTTACCAGCTGTGAAATTTTCTCCGATATCTGGACGGCAGTGAACGGATTGTAGATGGCTTTCACAACATTCTCCACCTCCTCTTTTGGAAGCGCTTCCTGTGCCTTCGCTTTCTTGTAAACTTCAGTGAGGATGTGTGTCTGTTTTGTATCCTTCAGTAATTCAACTGCGGCATGGAAGGCAATAAAATCGGACAGTTTTGCCATGTCTATACCATAACAGTCCGGATAGCATATCTGTGGTGCAGAAGATGCAATGACGATCTTTCGTGGCCCAAGGCGGTCCAGAATGCGGATGATGCTCTGCTTCAGTGTTGTTCCACGTACAATTGAGTCGTCGAGCACCACCAGGTTATCGATACCCCGCCGGACTGCTCCATAAGTTACATCATATACATGCGCTACAAGGTCGTCGCGTTTTGCATCCTGGGTAATGAAGGTGCGAAGTTTGATATCTTTTACGGCTATTTTCTCGACACGGGCATGCAGGCGGAATATCTCCCGGAGTTTTTCGGGTGTCACATCACCCTGCAACTGGATGATCCGGTCCATCTTAATCTTGTCGCAAAAATGGTTAAGCTCTTCCACCATCCCATAATAAGCAACTGCAGCAGTATTGGGGATATAGGAGAACACCGTGTTGTCCAGGTCGTGATCCACAGCCTGTAGCACCGACTTTGTGAGCCTTTTCCCCAGATTCTTACGTTCCTTGTAAATATCTACATCGGTCCCGCGGCTGAAATAAATCCGTTCAAAAGAACAAGAGCGTTTTTCGGTTGGTGTATTGATGAGGTGCTGGCCGAAAGAACCATCCTTTTTCAGGATGAGGGCATAGCCGGGTTTGACTTCGTGAATCATCTCCACCGGCACATTAAAGGCTGTCTGAATCACCGGACGTTCCGAGGCTGCAACAATAACTTCGTCATCAGCATAATAAAATGCAGGGCGTATTCCTGCAGGATCCCGCATCACGAAAGCATCACCATGTCCGAGCATTCCGACTATCGCATAACCTCCATCCCAATTGGCTGATGCCTTCTGGAGAATATCCTGTATATTGAGATCACGGGCGATGTGCTTTGTACTATCCTGTTTACTGATTCCTTTATCCTTAAAAGAAAAATAAAGATCCTCATTGGCTTCATCCAGGAAATGTCCGATCTTTTCGAGAACGGTTATTGTATCTGATGTTTCTACAGGATATTGACCAAGTTCGACAAGTTTCTGAAAAAGCTCATCAACGTTTGTTAGATTGAAATTACCTGCCAGCACCAGGTTCCGCGTCATCCAGTTGTTGAAGCGTACGACAGGGTGAAGGTTTTCAATATTGTTTTTTCCGAATGTTCCGTAGCGAAGATGACCCATGAAGAGCTCGCCTGTGAAATCAACATTCCGCTTCATCCAGTTCACATCATTGAGCCGTTCAGGCGTTTTTTCCCTGATCTCGGCGAGGCGGTCGAATACCTGCTTAAAAATATCGTTGATCGGCGTAGATGAGTTGGAACGGATACGGTTAATATACTTCTGACCAGGCTCCATGTCAAATTTAATGGAGGCGATTCCTGCACCATCCTGCCCGCGGTTGTGTTGCTTCTCCATGAGCAGATGCAATTTATTGAGCCCGTAAACACTACTGCCATACTTGGCCTGATAGAATTCGAGTGGTTTCAACAAACGTATTAAAGCAATCCCACATTCATGTTTAATGGCCTCACTCATGCTGAGATATATTTAAGTTAATTAATTATTTCTGTTCGTATTCATATGCACATACCCCAAAAAAGAAGCGGCAAAATTACGCTATTTAAGGCTTCAAATATTGCTTAACACCAGATTCAATTTACAAACATTACAAAACCCGACCATCTCAAACCATCAGCGGGGGCTGGTACTTTTTTGTCCCGAAAAGGAAATTCGAAATATTGTATCTTCGCTAAATGCATATGCTGCCGGGGCTGCCCATTGTTACTTTCATTTTTGTTAATCACAAAAAATGAACAAAAACAAGTTGATCTTAAACATTTGCGGTCGAAAACTTGTTTTGGGTTAGCATAAAATCAGATTAGAAAAATAAATAATAACATATGAAAGCCTATATGTTCCTGATCTTCTTCAGCATTGTACTGCTGATTTATAGTTCGCTGAATTATTATATATTTATCCATGGCCTGCAGGCTATCCCGGCCGGCCACCCCTACCGTGGAACCTATAAATGGGCATTTCTGGTGCTGTCATCTGCATATATCATCGGCCGGATTCTGGAGCGTATCTGGCTCTCTCCGGTGAGTGATATATTTACCTGGATTGGTTCATTCTGGCTGGCAGCTATGCTCTATTTCTTTCTTTTTGTGATACTTATCGACCTGGCAAGGCTGGCTCACCTGGCATTTTCGTATCCCGGTTTTATCACAAACAATTATGCAACGACCAAACTGATGTTGCTTGCAGGAATAACAGTTACAGTCATTCTAACGCTCATCGCAGGGCATATCAATGCCATTTCTCCGCGTATCAGCCGTCTGGACCTTGCGGTGCATAAGCATGCAGGTGTGCTCCATAACCTGCATATCGTGATGGTTTCGGATATTCATATGGGAACGGTTATAGGACCTCGCAGGTTATCGGCAATCGTAAAAAAAGTTAATGCGCTTTCGCCTGATCTCATTCTGATTGTCGGTGATGCTGTTGATGAGGACCTCGCCCCGGTGATCCGTTATAACTTAGGTGCAAATTTCGAAAAATTAAATGCGCCCCTTGGTATTTATGCCATCACGGGGAATCACGAATACATAGGTGGTGCTGAAGCAGCTGTTGCATATCTTACAAAGCATGGCATCACATTTCTACGGGACAGCTCTGTGCTGGTTAATGGAAGCTTTTACCTCGCCGGCCGGGATGACCGCGACAAGGAAAGGTTTTCGGGTCAAAAGCGCATGACTGTTGATGCTTTGTTAAAAAATCTTGATCACAGGCTTCCGATCATCCTGCTCGATCATCAGCCCTTCAACCTGGGTGCTGCTGAAACTGCAGGGGCTGACCTCCAGCTATCCGGCCATACGCATCATGGGCAACTGTGGCCTTTAAATTGGCTTACAAAAGCCATTTATGAAGTGAGTTGGGGTTATTTATTGAAGGGTAAAACCCACTTTTACGTATCTTCGGGCCTGGGATCGTGGGGCCCGCCGGTACGCACCGGCAACCGTCCCGAGATCGTGGATATTCACCTCACTTTCGATTAAACCTTATGTCTCAAGCCATTATATACCAGGATTCACCAGTAGGACTGCTCGAGATCTGTGGCGAAAATGAATGGATAACAGCAGTTAATTTTGTGGATACCGTAAAGGAAGAGGTTATTTCCTCCCCCGCCGTCGTTAACTGTGCCTTCCAGCTGGCTGAATATTTTACGGGAAAACGAAAAGTATTTGACCTGCCGCTGCAGCCCGAAGGAACCGAATTCCAGCAGAAAGTCTGGAAGCAGTTACAACTCATCCCATTCGGGGAAACCATTTCCTACCTTTCCCTTGCCATGCGGCTGGGCGATCCCAAAGCTACCCGGGCCGTTGGACTGGCAAATGGCAAGAACCTGATCAGTATCATCATTCCCTGCCATCGCGTGATTGGTGCCAACGGCAAATTAATCGGCTATGCAGGGGGACTCTGGCGCAAAAAGTGGCTGTTGAACCATGAGAATTCCTTCATGGAAAATGACCTGTTTAACTCGGTTGCGTAAGTAATTAAGCACATTGCAATTCTTATAAATTAAAACATTACCAATGAAGTCATTCAGCATAGAAGAGATCAACGACATATTAAAAGGAGTTATGGTCGGTCACACAACCCGGCTTATCACCGGACCTGAGCAACTGGAAACAGCCAATGACACCCAGATCACTTTTATTGGGAGTAAAAAATATGTCAGGCTTTGGGAGCATTCCCGGGCTTGCGCCGCTATCATCAGTGAAAATCTTGATCTGGAACCGGGGCAGAACAGGGCATTGATAAAGGTGAAAAATGCTGATCTTGCCATGGCTCAATTGCTCGAACATTTTATTCCTGAAACGCCACACTTCGACAGCGACATCCACCCAGCCGCAGTTATCCATCCTTCCGCAAGTATTGGGACCGGAACCCGGATAGGTGCCGGATGTTATATCGGCATGAATGCCAAAATAGGACAGCATGTAACGGTATATCCCAATGTGACCATTATGGATGAAAGCATTATCGGCGATGGCACCATTATCTGGCCGGGGACGGTAATCCGCGAACGTTGTGTAATAGGCCGCTATTGTATTTTCCACCCGAATGTATCCATTGGTGCCGATGGTTTTGGCTATCGCCCCAGCCCTGATGGAAGAGGCCTCATCAAAATTCCGCATATCGGAAATGTAATCATCGGCGATGGTGTTGAAATCGGATCAGGTTCATGTGTTGACCGAGGTAAATTCAGTTCTACAATCATCGGTGATGGCACCAAGATTGATAACCTGGTGCAGATCGGTCACAACAGCAAGCTGGGCCGTTCATGTGTAATGGCGGGCAATAGTGGTCTCGCAGGTTCCGTTACACTGGGCGATGGGGTTATGGTTGGCGGAAGTGCTTCCATCAGCGACCATTTGACTGTTGGCAATGGAGCAGTGGTAGGCGGTGGATCGGGCGTTATGCACGACATTCCAGATGGCAAGACAGTACTGGGCTACCCTGCCGTGGATGCCCGCGAGGCTTTGAAGCAATGGGCGATTTTGCGCAAACTGGCCAGAGAAGCATAACAGCTATAGTTATGACAGCCTCATGCCATCGGCTGCTTTGAATGGTTAAACCAACGAAAGAACCGATGTTAAAATGGTCAGGAAAATCACGATAAATCCAACCAGATAGCCGGATTTTTTTTCATTTTTATGATGAAAAGAGCCATGCCTGTTATGGCTATAGAGTGATGATTTTTCATCATGCCCCAAAAATGAATAACAAGGATGAGTTTGTCTGAGTGTTATTCTTGCTTGCATTGTAAGGTAGTTTTTCAAGTTTGTAAGAGTAACTTTCTAACGGTATTATTTGCTATAAATTGTGTGTTAAGATTTTCTAGCTGTCTGCACTAACCTGTAATTTTTTTTCTAAAGCGCTCAGGGTTAATTCCCTGCACAAAAAACTGAAATTGAAAGTTGTCATGTGCACCAAAATAAAATGTGATCTTATCTATTATCCAAAATTTAATAAAAGGTTATATGAAAATCACTGCTTTTTACACATTTCCCGGCAAATTATGCTTATTACTTCATGAGGCAGCTCACCACAAAATCATGAAACGAATCACCAAAACAGAAAAGAGGCTATCCCTATTTTTGTCACTACAGTAGTATTTCAACAGTATTTTCAGGCTGGTTCAGCAGTGAAAGAAAAAGATCCGCAGGAATTACAGCGCCGCCTTTGCGATAGCTGTTGCTTTCAAAAGTGAATGCAATGGCACTGCCGTTGACGGATATCAATTTTGGGCTGAAACTGCCTTCTTTTACTGCATATTTGAAGGTCGTGGAATGACCCATAAAATGAATGGATGCAGATAAACCATCTAAAGTACGCGGAATGACAGGATCTATGATGATATTTTGGAATTCAGTACGCAAACCCAGTAACCGGGTAACAATCAACGTAATATAAATGCCCGGCCCGCTGGAATATACGCGCCATCCGCCTTTTAGTGTTATTTTCCCTGTCTTGATGTCATCGTAACGTTCATCCGCTTCATACCGGTTCCTGAATGTCACATCTGAACTGCTGTAATAACAATTTGATTGCCGGATATCTCCACAGGTCACAACCTCCCTGTATGCAACAGGATTTGCCTGCCGAAGTGCTTTCACAAAAGCCAGGGCCCTGCCCGTTATCGCTTGTGATTCGGCATACCGGATATGCTCATGCACATACATTAAGCCAATCTCACGGCCAAAGAAAGTACTGCTTTCAGCCCGCTGAAAAATAGTTTGAATGCCACCTTTATACCTGAGTGGGCGATTCATCAACCTTGCGCCATCTGGACCTTTCAGATGCTGTTCAATCAGATCCTGATGGTGCAGGGCCTGTTCTCTTGTAAAAAGTCCGCTGATAATCCCACGGTTCATCGGTAAAATACTGTACTGAATGTTGGTTACCGTATCGCTGGGGTGAAGCAGCACCTGGATGCTACGATCTTCTTCAACCAGCCCATATCCGGCAACTGTTCCGTCCTTTATCAGGTATTTGTTGAAATCTGCCTTAATCCGCGAACAGATTTCTTTCAATTCGCTGGCCTTGTCTGTTTGGCCGGTTTGCGCATACACCTCCTGATATTGATTAAAAGCCTGATAATTCATCTCAACGGTCCAGCTCGAAATCATGCGTTGTGCCAGTTCCCTGTTTACGGGTTGCAGCGAATCATTCCAGTCACCGCCACCAAATGGTACCAGCGCAGTTCCGGGAATAAATGAATTCACGATCATGTGAATGAGCCTGTCAAGGTGTTCACTGAGTGGCGTTTTTTCAGCATCACCATTTTCATGATAGTAAGGTAAAACCTCGCCAAGAATTTTCAGATCGCCGGTTACTTTTATATAATTACTAAGCGCAATGATACACCAGTAATAGACATCTCCGTGGGAACTGTCGGCGCGGACAGTTGAGTAGCTGTCGAACATCCACCATTGCGGCCATCCGCCATCGGGATTCTGATTTGAAAAGATGGAGCGCAATAATTGCCTGGCTTCATCATATTTTTCCATGTACAAGAGCATATCGAAAGGGCCCTGGGCCACATCACGTGTTCCCCATGCGGCTCCGCCGAACTGTTCCAGGCCATGAGGGGTCAGAAAATGCGTAATGGCATTCATGCCAAACCATGGCAGGATTTCCCGTATGGCTGCGATATCTTCCTGGTTTCCTTTTAAAGCCAGGTGCAAACTAAAATCCTGCCATGCTGATTGGGCAGCATGGCAATCGGAAACCCATTGCTTATCAGCATCTTTAATTTTTCCTGCCTCAACGCCAGTACAAACTTCACCGATAAAACTCATACAAAAGCTTGATGTATTCTTCACGCGGAGAACTAAAAAGTGTCCGCCGTGGCTTTTGTGATTGACATATAGCGCTTCATCACCAGCCGCATCAAAGCTACATGTGCTGTTCACCATTATCCTGAACTGTGCGTGGGGAAATTTACCGGCAATCATGCTTTCCGGCTTGGGCCTGGCTATAAACACTCCTGTTTCACTTCCTGCGCCAACTGTCCAGCCGTTCCCATCATCAAAATGATGCGTTATCAAAAGTTTAACATTCTGGCCTTGGATAACCTTAAAATCCATGTTCACCCTTGGATCAGTTTTCGACGTCCATGTGCGCACCTGGAAACAATAACCGCCCTGTTTATAGATCCAGCGGCAATGATTCAATCCCATCTCAAACGCTGATGGAATTCCAAGCAGATAACTTTGGCCTTCAATTTCAACAAAGATGCGCTGTCCGGTTTCTTCCGACTGGTTAAACTGGCTGGAACAAATGGAAAGAAATACATTGAAATTAGTGTTGCCTTGTGTAAGATGCGAATTGAACACTCCAAATGCGAAGGATGTTGTTGATACTATATTTTCATCGGCTTCGCAACCTGCCTGAGCCTGCATGATATGCCCGTGCGGGCGGTCGGTCATGATCTCCTTGGCGCGCAGCACTATATGATCACTTTGTTTGCTGAAAAATGACAACAATCTGTCCTGCTCAACTTCAACATGCCGCCTGTCAGCACCAAAAAACCGGTTGAGTTCTTCCTCATCCAGATCATCAACAGGCAGGAAGGGAGCGGTATTAAACAAATTATGGTCCGGAACGGTCAACTTGTCCGTTTTGAGTACCGAAACCTCATCGCCAAATTCAAGAACCAAACCTGGCAGGCGCAGTAAATCGTCATCAGAGGTAGCCTGAACATGATCAGCCTGATAGGTTACCACAAAAGCACTTTTATGAGTTTCACCAAAGGATAATTTGAATGGTTTTTCCTGCAAGGCAACAACCGACGACTCTCCCGAATATTCACCCCCAAGGCTTTCGGCAAGAAGGCCTTCCGGAATTCCGGTTTCCCGGAATGTTTTACCATAAAACTGCATTCCATCCACACTGCCCGACGTAGCTTTATTTTCGCAAGCCATCATCAGCCAGGGATTGCCGGCGGATTCCTTCATATTCTGGCGACAGCAAACGACGGCGCCAAACTTTTTATCCTCAAGAATACGTCGTTCAAGATACTGGCTTACATAATATTCATTTATTAATCCATCAGTTATAGGCTTCAGCCCGACATCCTGCTGGTAAACCAAATCAAGTTCTACAGATGCCGGCGATGAATTTTGAATAAATACAGACCATTGCCAACTCAGCGTCTTTTTTGAAAGCTGCAGTTTACATTCATAATCAAGACCATCCCAACTGCCTTTGGCAATGAAAGTATCATCCTTTATGATGAAACTACTGTTGCTGTCAGGACCCAAAAGCGCTTTAAACGTGATGGGGTTTGTTCGTTTCCGCAGATACAGATTTGCCCCGGATGTTGAAAATGGGGTTGCTGATCTGAGACTTATGCGGACCGGACAAACTTCAATACGCTGAAGTGAGCCATTTTCCAGGAAATCAACAGAAAGGCCGAAGGGATTTTTGATATTCATTGATTGAGAATTTTTAAAATGACAAAAATGAAAGAAAAAAGAATTGCCACGAAGACTCAAAGACTCAAAGAATCACAAAGGTCTGTAAAGAGGCGATTTATCTTCGTTCAACTTGGTGCCTTAGTGCCTTGGTGGCAGGAAAATTTTCAACCAGGCACTTATGCTATTTTAATGAGCAGAACCATTTCTTTCCGATGCCTATGACTGTAAGTGAAAACAATACGCTTATGATCCTGAAGCATGTTAACATTTTCACCCTCAATTGTTGCTGATTTGATTCTTTTAACATTCGTTCCTTCAAAGACGATTTCCCCGGCCAGATCACGATCTCCCCAAAGGGAAATTTCAAAGTGACCGTCCATCTCTGCCACATTCAAAATATCTGAAGTGCTGTGAAGTATCCTGATTCCATCGGCAATTTCGAGGCATACCGGGGTTAGTACAGCATATAATGCCGGCCACAGTATGGCATCCTTTGCGTAAGGAATAGTGATTGATTCACCACTAAGCGGATGGGTATAGGTTACTTTAGCGTTATGTTCTTCGTTATAATAATTGCCGGCGAAAAGGATTGCAGTATGATCATCCGTAAATCTTTCCCTCACGTTGATATGATAATTATCTGATGAAGCCTGACGAAGCTTTGCGCCAGATTTTTTCAGAAGTGCCTCATAAACTGGCTTATGCCCTTCAGTGTCAAATCCGATCCAGGTGCCGAGATGAATCAACAATCCCTTCCCAAGCGTCTTTTCGAAGCCACATGCACTGCCTTTAAGTGTCAGCGCAATTACTGTTGCATCCGCAAGCGATTGCAGGGAATAGGTAATCAGCGGATTGGCGCATTTTATATCCTTCAGATCGTAGATGTCGATCAATGGAGAATCAATGGTTTCGCTCCCGGAAGGTGCTATCGAAAGCGCATCGCGGATAATGGTGCATGGCTGCTGTGAATTCTCCCGATCGGGAAGATACGGGAACATCACAACATTGCCTCCGGCCTTTGTATAATCAACAATTGTCTGCTGTGCAGCGGCATTCATCTCATCTGTGCTGAAGGCCCAAATTTGTTTGTACTTGCGCAATGTGTCGGCTGAAGTTTGATTCAGATCAACCATATCATAATCGATATTGAGTACCTGCAGCACTTTGAGTAATCCGTCGAAATAAGCCGGCCGGCGAATGGCTGAAGCCGTGAATTTAAGTTCACACGCCTGCCCCGCAGGCCTTTCTGTTTCCGTTGCGTAATATGGAGGATAGAAAAGAACACAGACTTCAGCTTTGCGTTTAGCACTGACGATCAGGCTTTCTGAAGTGTTTATAACCTGATTCATTTTTTTTACCAATGGAAAAGCACTGGTTCTTTCGCCTTCAGGTGTGAGTGGATTGAACCAGTAAAAGGTCTCTCCTGAATAGCCCTTGTGTCTTGGGTTCCGACCCTGTGAGAACATGTAGTAGTTCCAGCCCACAAGTCCATTGGCAACGCTGGCTTTGTAGAAAAGTTCCATTTCGCGCGGATTTGGCTCAACATGATATTCACGTGAACCGCATTGGAACTCGGCAGCAAACAGGGGCTTATTTCCCTGCATGGCCCGGGTTATATCATTGATAATCCGGTCGTCGTGCAGATTGCGGTATGATTGAAATTCCGGGATATGATCGACTCCGAAAATAATTTCACTCTTATCCCCAAAAAGATCTTCGTACATGGTGATGTTGACGGGGAATTCATAACCGTTTCCGTAAATCCAGCCTGGCAGATTGTGGTAAAGCGGAACGGACACGCCCCGCTCCCTCGCCATTGCGGTAAGCATCCGAAGGTAGTCGCCATAATAGGTACGCCAGAAACAGTGCCACTCATAATCACGTCCACGGTCACCTTTTGATGCGTATGGAAGCAGACCATCAGGAGGAAGTACAACACTGCCGAAGTCCTTGCAGGTGGTTCCCCAAGCATCATTCACCTCGCTGATACGCTTGAATTTATGGGACAGGTACGAAATGAACCTTTCCTTCACTGCATTACCATAATCTTCCTGTTTTGCCAGCCATGAAAATACACCTATCTCGTTACAGATCTGCATCATAATGACAGGACCACCTTCAGATACCTGGCGCTTACTGATAAACGGCATGATCTGATCATACCATAGTTTTACCTTTTCAAGGTACTTCTTGTTGAACAGGCTGACGCCGTCGCCTGGCACTATTTCACCTTTGCTGTTGCGCATCTTAGCTTCGGCACCGTATTGTTCCATAAACCAGTCAGGCAAACCTGCTCCGCGAAACTCAGCCAGGATAAACGGTCCTGGTTTTACGATGCAGTTCAATCCATGAGCCTGGCACCGCTGAAGCCAACCCTCTAGATCCCTTTCAGGGCAAGATGCACCGTTAAAATCAAAAACCGATTCTTCCGGTTCGTGCCATGCCCACGGAACGTAGGTGCTGATGGTAGTTAATCCGGCCTCTTTCGCTGCGTCCAGATGTTTATCCCACAACTCGCGCTTTATTCTGAAATAGTGAATCTCACCCGAATTGAGAAATGTTTTTTTACCGTTCAGATAAAAACTATCAGCTATAATTTCAAATGTCATTGGTGAAGGTTTTCTTATTAAACTATTTCAGGTTCTGTGGGAGTTTTATCTCCGATCTAACAAATTGCAATTATTTGATTATTAACAAGATAGTAATAGCAAAAAATAGTTCCGGGTTCCGTGTGCCGTTTGTTAAGTAAATATCGCCCCTCGCCCTTCGCCCCTCGCCCCTTTACTGTATTCATGTTAGTAACCTATGTGCCATTATTTTGGTGATCCGTCTTCTATTACGTTTAAAGCATTTCTTTGCTTGATAAGGTCTTTTATCTCATGGCTTCGTTTTTCAGTGAGTGAATAGCGAAGCAGAAAGAAAATCGACAGGAGGCACAATAGAAAAGGCAGCCCGATCTCAACCACACGCATCATCAAGAGTGTATATGGTGTTTGCTGTGTAAGCAGATAGATGTTGCTTTCCAGATCGCCTAACTCCTTATCTAATGAAGCTGAGGATAACGATGTGTTCATCTTTGTCAGGCGGTCATTGACCCCGTTGATATTTTTAATGAGCCTTGTATAATGCGCTTTACTGTTTTTAGTATCCAGGGCTTTGCCTTCCAGGTGAGACATGAGTACAAAGGAATTGACCCTCGCTTTTTCCAGTTTCGTCTGAAGTGAAAGGGCAATTGTTTTTTGAACCACGGAGTCTATTATAGTCGCCTGAGTTGGTGGTGCTAATTTCCCCGCACGCAGCTGAAGCTGCTCCAATTCAACAACCTTGGATTTTATAGATGACAAGGTATTCATCAACAGGGTTTTTCTATTGCTTTGGTATCCAGGTACATTTTGGTTTATGTCTTCTTCCGCTTTCTGAGATTCTTTTTCAAGGATGATCATATATTCTTTTGACTCCTTGATCGCTTCTGAACGCTCTGTCCGGGCATTGTTGAGCCACACTGCATTGGCGCTGGCAATTCCATGGTAGCCTTCCCAATATTTAACTTTAGCCCGGATATCCCTGATGCTGCCCTGTAAACCATCCACTTTGGTGACCTGGGTTTGGTCGAACATGGTGAAAACGATCAGTATTCCTGCGACAAAGCTGGCGAGAGCGGTTCCCATTTTAATAAACCACCAGAAAACAGAGTAATAGCTTCCTTCGGAGCGGTTACCGGTTTTTAATTCATCTTCATCACAGATATCACCCACCATGGATGATCCAAGTGTAAAGAAAAAAAGCATGCCGATAGAAAGCAGTATCGTGGGTATGATGATCAGGTAAGGATGATTTGGATTATAGCATACGATCTTGGAGAGTTGTGCCACACACATGAGAAGGATGGCAAGCGTGAGTGTACTCCGCTTGCCGAGTTTCGGGCTGATCCAGTTGAGGGGGAATACGGCCAATAAGCCGGTAATGGCCCAGACAGTACCGTTAATTCCCAGCAGCGTGGCGCCGGCAACCTTATCGCCTCCGAAAACGTAAAAAATCGGAATATAGGATCCCAGGAGCTGCACGAAATTAAAGCCCATGGCAAGCGTGAAGATAGTCAGCGTCAACATGATAAAGTTCCTGTTGTGCGCTGTGCGTTTCATATCCGACCAGAAGGGCGTCTTTTCCTGCTTTTCAACTTTTTTAAACCCTGGCTCCCGTAATTTAAAAAACCACCAAAAAGAAAGCGGGATCAGTATAGCTGCGATCAGTAATGAAACATAGCGCATGCCATCGACTTCATTGCCTCCCGGACCTTTGAAAATTTCCATACTGGCAAGGGCAAAAAGCCAGGGTGTGCTCATGGCAAAAAGATTGCCCACAAAACTCTTGGCGCTGAAAAGACGGGTGCGTTCGTGATAATCGGTAGTCATCTCCATGCCAAGGGCACCGTGAGGGATCTCGAATATATTAACAGCCGTAAAAAATAAGAGCAGGGAAAAAAGAATATATGAAAGCTGAAACCATTGGAAGCCAGCTTCTGATGGGAACCAGGTTCGTACCAAATCTCCCTTGGGGATCCACCAGATAACGACAAAGAAAACAGCAACGGCTATTCCGCCCAGAAGCAGGAATGGGCGCCTGCGTCCCCAGCGGGTCCGGGTATTATCAGAAAGATGGCCAATGACAGGATCAGAGAGTGCATCCCACAAGCGCGGAATTATCAGGATAGCACCAAGCCAGAAGGCACTTAATCCTAAACTTATATTCCCCATCAACCCGACCAGTATCCCAGCCACGTTGAAAAGGGCAATGGGAATGATTCCCCCTGCTCCATAAGCCGCTAACTGCGTAAAGGGAATCCGGTCTTCTGGTTTTGTCCTGTGATCCATTATGGCTTCTTCTTCTTTCATACAGCTAACATTGAGTTACATTTAAAAATATGCTGTTCAACAACCTGAGTTAATAATAAATAACTACTTCAGCAGGAATAGTGGCAACTGAAATTGACTTTTCATTAAAATCTTTACTTTCAATGCCATTTATGGTCACTCTCTGAGGAAGTTTTGAACCATTAAAATTTCTTATTTTCATGCCGTTAGCAGGAAGTTTTAGATCCCCGGAAATTTTAAACACATACTTATTGTCGTCCTTTTTTATCACGTATGAAATCTCACCGTAATATGTTGGCAGATTTTTAACTGACATTCCGGCGGGTGAATCTATCCAATCCTGGTAAAGTGCAGCAGCCAAAACAAGCGACTGGTCAAATTCATTTTCATACACAAACATTGTACGGATTGCATTGATAAAATCGCTGCCGACCCAGGTGTGAGGCATGTCGCCGATATAACCGGGATAGCGGTAATCCTTCCACACAACCTCAGCCCAGTGGTTCCATCCCTGCGGGCGCTGATCATGCAGGAAGAATTTTATCAGTTCGTGCGCTCTTTCCGGTTCATCCAGCAGAATAAATGAACCAATCAGACGATTTTCGTAAGGGGTGTAATTTACCCAGTCGAGTTTTCCGTCCCTCCTGTTTTTGAAAAAATCATAGTACTTGTTGAAAGTGTTATATACCTGTGGTTTTGGCAGACTGATCAATTCATTGCATGGTGTTAACGCAATTGTTGTTGATGTGGCATCAAAATCTCCAAGCTCAGCACAACCGGGCAGGTAATCAATTTTTCGCGTTTTCATCGCAAGCTGCAGCGAGTTGTAGAGGTTTTCTTTAAACGTATCGCGGACCTTGCTGATGCTTTCATACGCATCTTTCTCTCCGAGGATTTTTTGAATCTCTGTTGCATCTTTCAGGCCTTTCATGGTAAAGAAATCGTCCCAGTATGAGTGCATGGGTTTTGCAGAATACCCTTCATGACTGATTGATTCGGGAACCAGTCCGTAGCAGGCACGAACACTGTCGTTCCCGTATTTATAATGATCTGTTGACCTTTGTGCTATCAGTGATTCGATATACGCGACAGCTTTTAATACATGTTCGTTTTTTGACCTCAGAAAAGCAGTATCGTGTGTGAAATTGAAATATTCGCGGATCAAATAAATCATTTCCCCGTGGCTGTCATTTTCGGGAACCGGATCGGGACCTCTGCTGTCCACCACGCAGGGAACTTTGCCATTCTCGTATTGGAAGCCGGTATACCAGTCAATAAAACCCTTTACCTCTTTTACAATTCCCGATTTCAGCAGTGCAGAGGATGTCAGTGCACCATCACGTATCCAGCTGCGCTCATATGAGCGCGAGCCAGGCTGAATGCCGGCCTTATCCCGGTTAATTAAAATGTAGGCAAGATTTGATTTATACGTTTCTACAATCCGGTTTGCCGATTCGGGCAAATCAAATAGGATGTGCCCTGCTTTGGATTTCCAGAACGCATTTGCCCTGACGGATTCTTCAGTAACAGATTTGCTGTCCAGTTTTTCGTCAAATGTATTTTTACCGTAAAACGGAACAACCAGGTGAAAATCAGTTTGCTCGCCGGCGTTTAAATGAAGGGCGTATTTTAGAACACCATTTGCCAGCCCGCTTGGATCTGTCACGGATTTATGATCAGGCATATCCCCGGTTCGCAAACCGTCAACGCTGTTTCCTGCGTTAAAATCATCAGCCCCGAATGCATCATATTTTTTATCAGAAATTAGCACCTTGTCATCGACACTTATCCTGCTGCCTTCTGCTTCTTCGCTAATTGAACGTATTTTGCCAACACCGCCGGTAAGGTTCAGAAACTGGTAATAAGGATTGACCTGGAAAGGGCGGATCAGCAAAAAGAACTCAAAATCTTTTGGCTGGTCCGAACTATTTTTAAACGAATAGCTAATGGTAAGCATGGAATTACTATTTGCTTCCCCGCTGGCGGTTACCGCAGTTACAAATTGCAGACCGCTGCATTGCCAGGCGACGGAAGGCACAAAATTAAATTCCTTGCTATTTGCTGAATCACCTAATGACTGTTCTGCTTTCACATTGCTCCAGTTAAAGAGTGAATCACCGGTTTTTATCATGGGTTCCACCGAGAACCGGGCTTTTTCAACTTCAACCATTCCGTCTTCATTGATCAGCGCTTCCTTCACATCATTGTTCACCCCCATAATGGTCCAATAAGATGCCTGTTCCAGGAAATATCGCGGGTAATTCCCGGTGGGTGAATTTTTTGCCGTATAAATCAGAAAATCATTCGGTGTCAATGAATTTTTGACATCCAGGAACTTCAGTTCACTAATACCGAAGGCTTTTTCAGCATTGCTTTTGATAAGACTGATCTTAACATATTTTGCTTCTGCTTCAGGTAACCTGATAAAACTTACCTTATGCTGATTGTCTCTTACGGAATATGCATTGTCCCATTTTATACCGTCCTCGGACAACAGTATGTCAAAACTTTTAGCATAATTGCCTTTCAGCCATTCGATCTGTAAGCCGCCAAATTCTCTGCGTGTTGTAAAATCAATCCTGACATTTTGATCTTTTGCGCTATGGCTCTGCCAGTAGGTTTTATCAGAATGATCCGCCATCAGGAACGGTGCATGCGTTTTGACCGATGAAGAAGCTGTGATTATAGGAACAGGATAGGATTGCTTCTCGGGAGGAAGCGGCTCGAACTTCAGATCATCGATCCAGATGGTGCCTTTGCCACCGACGAACGATGCGATCGTAAATTCAATCCGGTCAATTCGTTTTAAATTGTGATCGTTTACAGGCCCCCATGCAAAATTGATATGCCTTTTCTTTATCCTGATTTTTTTCCATTCGGAAGGGAAGTCATAGTTCCGGTTACTCACCCACCAAACATTGTTTCCAGTG
>JBBRRV010000019.1:0-31777 GCA_038246075.1 Bacteroidales bacterium | reverse complement strand
TTCATCTTCACGCTGCTTTCGTTCAATGATATTTCGTTTAAGCGCCTTATTATTACCATGAATGACCAAGGCAAATATGGATGCCATCAATAGTATAACAAATAATATAAATGATTCCAATATTTCGAACAAAATGAACCGGTTCAGCGATTTATTGCTATAATCCATCCCAAACACAGCAATGGTTTTGCCTGTCGCTGCGTCCTTAACAGGGACACATATACTTCTCCATGTTCCCCAACTATTGGAGACGGACTTTGTAATCATTACTTTCCCAGCCCAGAATGGATGATGATCCGGGGATTTAATATCAGCGTTAGATTGTCCGGGCATAGCATAATCTCTTAAGTCTTCAGGTTCTGAATCTGCGACCAGGAATATTTTACCATTTCGTTCTGTATATAAATATGCAAATATTGCTTTGGGATTGACAAGCATTATACCTTTCAACCTGTTTTTTATAGACTGGTATTCAGGCTTGTCCAAATCACCCGGATTGCCTTCAAGTGCCTTTAATTCCGCTCCCGGTATTGTCGCGGCGATTGATCTGGCTATTTGCATGCTATTTTCTACTTGCTCATTTTCAAATCTTATCCAGGTAAAACGGATATATATAACACCGACCGCCACAATCAGCAGGAACAAGACAATTCGCTGGAAAACATTTCTTTGAAATGAAAACAACTTGCTCATACTCAATTTTTAAGCCTGGTTAAAACTATCAACTGGTTCGCGGGTGTGTTAAACCCCTTAGGGAAAATATTAAAATCAATTGATGGTCATTCTTTTTGGATTTCCGGCTCCTGTGCCCGTTTTCATTTCAGGGTATGGAATTATAAGAGAGTGTAAAGTAGAATGTTGTTCCTTCCCCGGGTTTTGATTCAGCCCAGATCCGTCCGCCATGCCGCGCAATGATGCGCTGGACAGTGGCCAGTCCTATTCCTGTCCCCGGAAATTCTGATTGTTTATGCATGCGTTGAAATGCGCCAAATAACTTTTTGGCATACTCCATTTCGAAGCCCACGCCATTATCCCGCACATAGTAGGTTGGAACAGCATTTATGTGCAACATGCCCATTTCGATTTCCGCAAAAGCCCTTGTGCCGGTGAACTTAAAGGCGTTATCAAACAAATTGGTAAGTGCGATTTCAAGCATTTGCGGGTCACAATCCCCGATCAGCCCTGGCTCAATGACAAATTCACATTGTCTCACGCTATGTGATTCGTGCAACCGTTTCGCAATTGACTGGGCCATGGCCGAGATATCCACAACTGATTTCTTCATTTCGAAGCGGTTAACCCGCGAAAGCTTCAGCAGGGCATCGATCAGGTCGCCCATTCTTTGGCTTTCCTGGCGTACACGCTCCAGATACCTGCGGCCCGTTTCATCCAACTGGCCGCTGCAGTCCTCCAGCAATGCCAGGCTCCAGCCGTCGATCCCCCGCAATGGTGCACGCAGGTCATGCGACACGGAATAGGAAAATGTTTCGAGTTCCTTATTGGCGTTTTCGAGTTCAAGGGTGCGTTGTTTCACACGTTGCTCCAGTTCAGCATTCAACAGGTTTATCTGATCCTGTGCATACTTGCGATCGGTAACATCCCGCATAATCCCTTCATGAAAAAGGATGTTCCCTCTGTCATCAGAAATGTACCATCCATGATCCTCGATCCAGACAGCGGAACCATCCTTCTTTTTCAGGCGGTAAACCCCCTTTTGTATGTGATTTTCGAATAATACCACGTTTTCTCTGTCGGCGGGTGTAAAATATAACTGCGTCTTGATGTCAACGGCCATCAGTTCTTCCTTACTGGAATAACCCAATATTGAAACCATGGCAGGATTGACATCTACAAATACTCCGGCGTGTGTGCTTTTGTAAACACCATCGGGCAACCGCTCCACCAGATTGCGGTATAGTGCCTCGCTTTCACGTAATGCTTCTCCTGCCTGACTGCGCTCTGTAATATCACGCCCGATGCCCAGCACGCCTATGAGCCTTCCGCCGGAATCGCGCATCGGCATCTTGATAATCTCCATCAAAGCCCGGTGTCCATCGTTGGCAAAATTCACCCATTCTTCATTGATGGACGGTTTATCCGCTTCCATAGCTTTCCGGTCATAGTAGCGGTAAGCGTCGGCCACTTCCCGGTCAACATAGTCATAATCGGTTTTTCCGACGATATCGTCTTCGCTGGCACCGAAAAAACATTCAAACATTGTATTGCATAAGAGATATACTCCATTTGTATCTTTGAGCCAGATGATTTCAGGAATGGTCTGAATCAGCATACGCAGCAGGGTTTCACTATTATACAGTGCTAATTCAATTTTTTTACGCTCAAGCAGTTCCCGCTGCAATTCTTCGGTTCGCTCCCTGACTTGACTTTCAAGATGCTCCTGCTGCATGATTTTGCGATTCTCGTATTCTTTGAGGCGGATAATGGTATTGATCTGAACGGTTAGCTCTGACTTATCCACCGGTTTTGCAAGAAAAGCATCGGCGCCTGATTGCAACGCCTTTATCCGGTTGGTTGCGGATACAGCTATTACGGTTAGGATAACCACCGGTATATGCTTTAGCTGAAGATCAGATTTGATGATATGGCAAACTTCATAACCATCCATTCCGGGCATCATTATGTCGAGTAACACAATATCAGGTTTTTCAGCCCGACACATTGCAATCCCTTCGTTCCCGGATTGAGCAGATAAAAATATTGCTTCAGGAAAGGCTTCAGATAATAATGCTTTCAGTTCAGCCAGGTAGAGCTGACTGTCATCGATGGCCAGTATTGTAAAAGATTGAATATTCATATCGCGCACCCTTGCTAATACGCATAGATGTCTTACTATAGCTATGCAAAATGCTTTGGGCGCTACAAGTTTAACACAAATTGGATGAAGTGTCTGTAACGGGAATGATGTATCTCTTGTAGTGATTTGAACGACAAGAAATCCAGCAATGTATAAGCTCAAACTTAATCCACGAGTCCGTTCACGATGGCATAATGCATCAGATCTGCATTGCTTTTGAGGTTCATTTTCTGCAAAATCCGGGTACGGTATGTGCTCACGGTACTTTCGCTAATGGAGAGTGCTGTAGCAATTTCAACTACAGGCCTGCCTGATGCAAGCATACAAAACACTTCGAACTCCCGGTCAGAGAGTAACGCATGAGGAACCCTGGCGCCGGGGTGCTGAAGTTCATCGGCAATCTTATCGGCGAGTGAATTGGTAATATAATTGCGTCCGGCGTGGATTTTACGGATGGCCATAACGATTTCTTCCGATGCCATTTCCTTGGTCAGATAACCTGATGCACCGGCCATGACAGCCCGCAAGGCAAACCTGTCCTCCGGGTACATGCTCAGGATTAAAATTCTCGCATCTGGCTGCATCTGCTTGAGATCCTTAATCAGATCGAGACCGCTTTTACCAGGCATGGAGATATCCAGAATAATCACATCTACCGGTGTTTCTAAAGTAAACCTGATGGCGCTGGCAGCATCGGCAGCCATGCCTGCTACCTGCATATCATGTTCAATATCCAGAAGATGTTTCAGCCCTTCGCGAACGATAGCATGGTCATCTACAATCAAAATTCGGATCATCATGTTATAGCTCCCTTTTCATTTTAATAATCATGCGCATCATCATAAATCGTTCTCATAAACAGGAATTTCTATGGTAATGGTCGTGCCTTCACCTGCCTTACCAACGATTTTTAATTTTCCGTTCATGAGTGATGTTCTTTCGCGCAATCCCATTAAACCGAAGGCATTTTTCCGTCCAATATCTTCAGTTTTTATACCAATTCCGTTATCCTTTATCCGGAGTGTACATTGCTGTTTTTCTCTTTTCAGAAATACCATCACCATATCTGCCCTGGAATGACGTGAAATATTGGTCAGAACTTCCTGGAATATTCGGAACAACTCGGTTGTCTGCACCTTGCCGATGGCGAAATGTTTAGGAAAAATTGTTACCTGAACCAATATTTCTGTCCGCTTTTGAAATTCACCGGCATACCAGCGTATGGCCTCTATCAGCCCCAGTTCATCCAGTATCTCGGGCCGCAATTCGGTCACGATTTTCCGGATCGTCACGATCATACTATCAATCAAAGCAGACATAGAGGTTATATTCTCCTGGATATAGGCAATTGTTTGGGGATCAGGATTCTCACGAATATTTCGCCTGATGAGGATCAGCACCATTTTTAAACCTGTGAGGGATGATCCCAGTTCATCATGAATCTCGCGCGACAAGGAGGTCCGTTCGTCTTCCCGAACCGAGACGATGCGGGCAGTGAGCGCGCGAAGTTGCTCATAGGCTGCCTCCAGTTTAACCTCAGTATTTTTACGTTCGGCAATTTCCCCCAGTAGTTTCCGGTTTGTAAGCTCCAGGGATTTTCTGTCCTCCAGGGCATCTTCCATAATACTCAGCGTGGCAATACGCGAAGCAATCAGTTCCTCATTAACCCTTGCCAGTTTTGAAGCCCGCTCCACTACCCTGTTTTCCCTTACATGCTGTGTTTGCCGCAGTTCGTCTTCTATCAGCTTAAATTCAGAGATGTCAGTCCCGAAAACGAATAATTTCCGGTCAGGATTGGTGCCTGGCAATAGTTTTGTGCTAAGGCGCAACCACACGGGCATGCCATAATTACGCTGAACAAAGCCAATATCCATTTTACCCCTGGCTACCATTTCAGCATAAAGCAAATCAGCCGATTTTGAAACATTGGGAATGATAAGACGGTGAAAAGTAAAACCCGTTAACTGATCCGGCGAGCAGCCCAACAGCTCTGCAAACTTCCTATTGCAATCTAATATGACCCCTCCCGATGAAAGTGTCAGCATCACCAGGTCCATCTCTTCGAAGAAAGCAAGATAAGGAGATCCGGTAGTTACCTGGGATAAGTTACGATTTCCATCAAGTGCCGATTCTAACAGTGCACTAACTTCTTTCCGGCTAAAGACATTCAATGCCCCGCAAGCTTCGGAAAGTCGTAAACGCAAAGCCTCGTTTTCGATCAGCAATTGATCCCTCGATGCTATCATTGTGCGCTTACCCATAGAACTCTCCAAAAGCAGATTGTAAAATATAGAATCATTTTCGCAAATTATTCCTGTTTAAACCTATTCCTGGTCTGGCAAATTGCAGGGAAATCAGCATAAAAAGGATAGCATTCAGCGAAATTTTTTAATGCATAGTTGGTGTCTTCAGGTTTTCCTATATTTCAGAAAGCCTAAATGATTTGCCACTCAAAGTTACACAATATTTGCTAAAATTAATCTGCATACAACCTTATACCAGTTGCCTAAATGAAGTGCCTGGAGTGCCTGGAGTTGGGAGTGCCTGGAGTGCCTGGAGTTACTTTGCTAATATTGCTTCTTTTATTTTGATGTGCGCGCTTTTTAATATCGAATCTTTTGCCTCTTGCCTGATGCCTACTGCCTATCAGCTTATTCAGAGGAATCAGATATAGAAATTAATAGGTTCAATAAATTCTTTTTTATCGCGGATGATGATCTGTGCTTTATTATAAACCACCGAATAGGCATCAACACTTTCGGTGAGCCACGTATTTCCGCCAATCACCGAATCGTGCCCCACCAAGGTCTTGCCTCCGAGTATCGTGCTGCCGGCGTAAATAATCACGTTATCCTGAATGGTAGGGTGACGCTTCTGCGCATAAAGTCCCTTTTCTACCAGCAAAGCCCCGAGTGTAACTCCCTGGTATAGTTTCACATTGTTGCCGATGTGGGTGGTTTCGCCAATCACAACACCTGTGCCATGATCGATGAAAAAATGTGCCCCGATGGTGGCTCCCGGGTGAATATCGATACCGGTTTTTCCATGAATATATTCGCTCATGATCCTTGGCAGCAAAGGAATATCCATTAACTGAAGTTCGTGTGCAAGGCGGTATACGGCGATTGCGTGAAAACCGGGGTAGGACATGATGACTTCTTCCATGGAATGTGCTGCCGGATCCGAGTCCAAAAATGACTGGGCATCGTCGATCAGCATCTGGTAAACGATGGGCAACTGATCGAAAAAATTGTCCACAGCATGCGATAATTCCTCTTCCTTTCCGACCTTGAGCGGCATGACCAGTTCACTTAGCCGAAAGCGCAGGTGACGGAGTTCTTTCTGCAGTGACCGAAGCGAGACCAAACGGTTGGCCTTTACAGGGAAAAGAAACATGACCAGTTCGTCGGCAAAACGCTGTGTACTTTCTACGGATGGCAAGTCAGCATGAGCGCAAACATAACGCCGGAATATTGCCTTGGGTAATTGCTGAACGGGGCTCATATCATTGATCAGTTTAATTTCTTTTCATGATCGCAATGCAAATTTAATATAACAAAGCAAAACATGCAGGCTTAAACACGAGATAACAAGATATGTTTTAGGCCAACATAGCCTTAAATTTTTAATATCTTCATCAATGAGGGCAAACACGATAGGAGAAAAAGCCGTGTAAAATAATTTTACCTTGCATGTTGATCGTCTCATTTGCTTTTAACATATAACTAATTATTTATCTGATTTTTACAGAAGCTACTATATGTCAATAACACCTTAAAAGGGAAGAAGTCATGTAATGTTTACTTTTCGGATAATTATTTTACTTTCAGGGTATTACTTTCTCCGCATATGGTTATGAATACTTATAACCTTGTTTGGTTTAGGTTACGAAGGTGCAGACAGCCTGTATCTGAGATGAAAAACCATGCAGATGCAAGCGCAGATTTTATGATACATCTTTAATAACCATCATTTTACAAGTTAGCATTACGGATAAAAGTTTGATTATTCTTTAGTAATGAAATGAGCATGGTTCCATAATCACCAAATGGCATGATAATAAACTCCATGCAAATTCCATCTGGCCTATTGAAAACAAATTATTATCAGATGAAACAAGTATAAGTGAAATATTTACGACTGAAAACATGAAGGCTGCCAAAACCAGTATAGTCAAAGGGCAGAACCCCGCAAAGGAAAAGGGACATTTCCCCCTTCTTTCTTATGCGTTTGCAGGAATTATCAAGACCCAGCTATCCGGTTTCGTATTCCTGTTTTTGCTTTCGGTCAACCAGCTCATTGCGCAGCCGACACAGCTCTTTTCATCCAATGGCACATTTACCGTACCTGTCGGAGTTACCAGCATTTATATTCAGGCATGGGGAGGAGGTGGGTCCAGTGGCAACAACACAGGTGGCCGGGCCAGAGGTGGCGGGGGCGGTGGAGCCTATAGTGAAGGCACCATCAATGTGACGCCGGGCGCTATGATAACCATTGTTGCAGGAGCCGGTGGTATCTATGATAAAAACAATAATGCCGCAGCTAATGGTGGTGCATCATCGGCAGGTGCCATTCTTGCAAAGGGCGGATCACGGGGGGTAATCGGAAATAATAGTGTTTTAAACGGTGGCGCCGGCGGGACTTTCTCGGCCAATCCTGGCGGAGTCATATCTTTCAAGTCCTTTGCCGGGGGCAATGGGGGCAATGGCTATGTCAGCGCCAATCATGGCGGTGGCGGCGGCGGTGGTGCATCTGCATCACCTGCAGGAGCAGGCAATTCGGGCAGTGATGGTACTTCGGGAGGTGTTGGTGGAGCTGGTGGCTTAGGAAATGCCGGAGGTGGTGATGGCGGGAGAGGTGCTAACAATGATTTTACTCCAAACAGCAGTGACGGCGTATCACCTGGTGGTGGTGGCGGTGGAAAAGCCGATGATCAAGGCAGTAACACCAACGGCGCTGCAGGTCAGGTAATTGTGAGCTGGACCATACCTGCCGGGTATTGCACGGGCAATGCCATTTCAATTTTAAAAGAAATAAATGTTAACAATTCAGCAGGAGCAGCGGGTTCACCAGATGGAAGCGGAGCACATCTGAATGAAACCGGCGATCAACTGGCACTGGACCTGACCAATGGCCTCCCGCTCTCAGCCGGAGGCTCCGTTAATGTTACCTGGCAGCGGGTTTCCGACAATAATTCCAGCATAAAGGTTGAAGTCTCGGGAAACGGAACAGCCTGGACTGCAGTGGCTGATTATTCAAATATTAATCCAAAAAACACCTGGATAACACAATCCATTCCACTCCCGACAGCTACCCGCTATATACGGTTTACCAGTAACAATGGATGGGACCTGGATATCGATGCTGTTTCCTATTATACCCCATGTGGCGCAGCCTGCGTTGCACCAGCACTTTTCAATGTTACCGGAGGCGGCATTCTTTGCTCGGGCGGAGGATTAGCTGTTGGCTTATCCGGTTCCGAAACGGGTATTGAATACCAGCTCAATCTGGGGGCAGCACCCCAGGGCACGCCGGTATCCGGTACAGGACTTTCCTTGGATTTCGGAACTCAGAGCACCACAGGTACTTATACAGTAACAGCAATCCGGACAGCAGGCGGATGCTCCTCATCGATGAATGGTAGCGCTGAAATAGCCACTGCTATCCCCTCTCAGGCCTCGGCAATCACCGGCCCCACAACCTCGTGTTCCGGTGCCTCCCTAACTTACAGTGTTACCAATGTTCCGGGTGTGGCTTATGCCTGGACCTTTCCAGCCGGATGGATCCAAACCGGCGGAGGAACAAGCAATTCGGTTACGGTTACTGCCGGATTAAACATCGGAAATGTAACCGTTACCCCGTCCAATGCCTGCGGCAATGGAACGACAAGGACCCTGGCTGTTTCCACCATAACCACAATGCCAGCAAAACCAGGAATCATCAGCGGACCTGCTTCTCCTTGCACGGCCAGCACATTACTAAATTATTCAGTTCCGAACGTTGCCGGCATTACTTATAGCTGGGTCGTCCCGGCCACCTGGGCTATCATGGCCGGACAAGGAACCAACATTGTCAGCGTCACAGCCGGAACTGCAGCAGGTAATGTTTCGGTTACTGCTTCAAATATTTGCGGAACAAGTGCAGCACAAACATTGCCTGTTATCATAGGCCCAAAACCTACACCGGATATCAGTGCCAATTATTGTTATGGTGGAGGGTTTATTCAGCTTACGGCCAACGGAGGCGGACCAGGAGCTACCTGGCTTTGGAGTACAGATGAAACGACACAGTCTATCCTCGTTAATATTGCCGGGCAATACAGCGTAGAAGTTACCAATGCATCAGGATGCTCAGCAACTGCGAATTACAGCGTGTCCACCGAACTTGTTACCAATGGTGACTTTTCGGCCGGCAATACCGGATTCAGCGCTTCAACCTATGGCTACAGAGCTGATGTGGCAGGTAATGGGGAGCTTACACCTGAAGGACTTTATGGAATAGGCACTAATGCGCAGAACTATCATAGCAATTTTTGGGGTAGAGATCATACCACTGGTACGGGAAATTTCATGATTGTGAATGGATTCCCGGGGACGCCTCAACCCGTGATCTGGAGTACAACGGTTTCCGTTGTGCCCGGAACCGCTTATTATTTCTCCGCCTGGGCTATCAGTCTTAACACAGCCGGTAATTATGCAATACTTCAATTCAGGGTGAATAACACGCTCATCGGTACAACCGCTCCTTTGCCTGCAAGGGCCCAAAACAATACCCCTCCGTTCACATGGGTGCAATTTTACGGGACGTGGACTGCCCCGGTGGGTGTTAATTCCGTGCAAATTGATATTGTAGACTTCCAGACTGCAGCTGCCGGAAATGATTTTGGACTGGACGATATTTCTTTTGCCACACTTGCACCGCTGCCGGCTGTAATTGCACCCACGACCAATGCAGCGCACGGGAGTGCCTTATGCCCGGGACAAACGCTTAATTTATATGCAAATTTAACAGGCGGCAAAGCACCTTTTACCTTTTTTTGGACGGGTCCGGACGGCTTTACTTCAGCCATTGCAAATCCGAGCATACCTAATGTAAGCAATGCAAATGCCGGTATTTACAGCCTTACCATAACAGATGGGTACGGGTGTGCCCCTGTTACAGCATCTACAAGCCCTGCGGAAATAAATCCGCTTCCGGCCTGTTCCATTAACGGACCTGCTATGCTGTGTCCTTCATCCACCGGAAATAATTTCTCGGGTCCGGCAGGCATGGCTACTTATACCTGGAGCATTACCGGAAACGGCATCATTAGTGGAACAAATGGTTCCAATATCAGCGTCAATGCGGGAGCTGGCTGCAACACTTCACTCACGCTAACGCTTACGATAATAGACATGTATGGTTGTACTTCGAATTGCCAGCAGGTAATCGCTATAAATGATGTGACCGCTCCTACTTTCACCCGTCCGGCTGACATCACCATCCATACCGATGCAAACTGCAATTATAACGCAGGTGTTATATTTACCGGCGACGTAACCAATGAAGCCGACTTATGCTCAGTCGGGCTTAACGCAACTTATACTGACATTACCACCATCACGAATTCATGCGAAACAATCATTAAACGCACATGGAGCCTGGTTGATCTTTGTGGCAATGCCGCGGCCAGCCAGGTGCAAACCATTACCGTAAATGATAATACAGCACCTGTATTGGCTAATCCACCTCCGAGAAGTTACTGTGTCAGCAATATCCAGGAGGCCACTTTCAATGCATCTAAAACCGATATAGATCCTGTAAGGCCGGATTGGTATACCATGGTGAAAGGCAGTACTGATCTTGATCTTGACCCGGCGATCTATTTCGCGGATAATTGCACCTCAAAAACGAACCTTATACTCAACTGGCGTATTGATTTTGCCGCATCGCCGGCACCGTCAGTAGCATTTATAACAGGAACCGGCCAGCCTTCCGCAGGCGATCAGATCATTTTCCTTGGCGATGCCCTTGATCAAACGAATATCGTGCATACCATCAGATACTGGCTTGTTGACCAATGTGGTAATGTATCACAAGTTAAAACTGCTGACATCGTGATTAAACCGCGGCCCGGCATCATCAAACAAACCCTATAGCAGTTCAGGTTCCAAGATCCAAATTCCAAGTCCCAAGTCCCAAGTTCCAAGTCCCAAGATTCAAGTTTCAATAAATTTTGTTGCCAGGGCAAAATACTTCGATGTACTTCAATGTACTTCGATGTACTTCAATGTGCTTCAATGTACTTCAATGTACTTCAATGTACTTCAATGTACTTCAATGTACTTCAATGTATTTCAATCTATTTCTATGTATTTCTATGTATTTCAATATACTTCTAATTACGTCTAAGTATTTCAAAGTATTTCCAAATATTTCCCCTTCCAGGCATACTATATTTTAACTCCTTTGCGCTTCTTCTCTTTAGCACCTCTTTTTCAATGCTTTACGAACATGATCAGGATCATATTCCAGGCCACCCCAAGAGTTCATTTTGCATATCACAAGAAATATAAGTAAATGTAAATGAGGAAATGGTTATGTAAAATTATTTTACACTTCCGTATTACTGACTATTTTGCATGACATTCTTATCTAACTAATTAACTGTACTTTAAATTTTTTAACATCTGTCGATATCTGGCGGAAAGAGCAAAAATCATATTATGTTTACTTTTATATAATTATTTTACTTTCAGGCTATTACTTTTCTCATTTATGGTTATGAATACTTATAACCTTGTATACTTTTTGCAAATAAGGTCTAGGCAGTACAGGGGGATTGGGGATAAAAAAGCTATATAGATACAAGTAAAAAAATTTATGACAAATCTTTATTAACCCTCATTTTACACATCAGCAATACTGACCATTGATTATGCTTCAGTAAACTGACAAGGACAAATGAATTATTTACGACTGACCAAATGAAGGCTGGCAATACCAAAATAGCCACAGGGCAGAACCCCATAAAGGAGGAGAGAAATTTCGCTCTTCTTTCTCATGCAACAACAGGAACAATGAAGACCGGGCTTTCCGGGATCGTGTTCCTGTTTTTGTTTACTATCTGCCACTAAAAATAATGAGACAAAAACAACAAGACTTCAAAATACCTGCTAACCAGAGCGCCTATGAATAATAACAACAAATGAATCCGGCCTGACCAGCCACCCGAAAAGTAACAAACGCCAAACGCTAGTTAACGCTTAAACACACTTACAAACGCTCACAAACGCAAAATTCAAAAACACTTAATGCGACCTAACACTAACTATTAAACTCAAACAAAATGAAAAAGCAACTCTTACTCTCGATCGTAGCACTTTTCGCTACAGTACTTACAAACACCGCAATAGCACAGTCTTCTGTTCATTATACCGATCCCCAAAAGCTGATATGCACAAGCGGTCCGCTAACTCCTTTTGCCGGAGTTCCTTACGATTACTCAGCACTACTTAATCCTGCAGCAGGAAGTGCCTATTGGTACGCAACTACTTCAACAACCTTTATAGCAGGAAGCTCAAGAACCGCCGTTGAGCAAGCAAAAGGCGGGGCATTCATAGCTGATGCTACCAATTACCAAAATGCTGCATTAGGAGCTACCTCTCCATCCACTGCCAATATCACCTGGAATGGAACCGGATTAAGCACGGTAAACGCAACCAACCCTTTATTTGTGGTTGTTGATTATACAGCTCCGGCTGCTGGCTGCGCAAATAACATGAAGGTATATCAGATTATACCAAAAAATGGTTTTACCGTCGACATTTATAATGCTAACCAGGCGAAAGTAACTACCGCATGGAACACAGATTATTCCACATGTGTATCAGATATCGCATCGGCTACCTATAGCGGAGGAGCAATAGTGACCAATTACGGGAAAAATTACCTGTATTTTGAAGTTGTTGCCGCTAACTTCAGTACAAAATGGACTCCTTCATTCTCGGTTTCAGGGACTCAGGCTGGTCAGCTGGCTCCTGTAATCGAATGGTCATATGATAATACTTTTGCTACCATTCAGACAGGTGATGTGAATACGCTATTGACAAACACTTCTGCCGGAGTTTCAATTTTTGTAAGAGTTACGATTGACAACGGCACATTCGAAGGTTTAACCGATACGGCTATCACTTTAACCGTGAATGGTGTAAGTGATGGATTACCAGATATCACGAATACCGATTGTCTGGTGACTTCATTAACTGACGACCAGGCTAAGCAAATTCTCAAGGCACGCCCAACTGTAACAGCCGCTACAGGTGCATTTGTAACCCCATAATGAGTTAGTTTTTAGGTTGCTTTTTCATACCCGTTATAGATCCCTCTGTCTGGAAGCTTTCCCCGACAGAGGGAAAAAGGGTATAAAAAAGGAAATACTGAACAGGGTAAGCTGCAGTTATCAGCCGCCAATCAAATAACCGGCTGCTCATTAAACTGAAAAACGATAACGAATAAAAAAATACCAATTAAGCTCTATCGCACAAAAAACAAAGCGTTAAACACCAGGCATTAATTGAAATCGCACAAACACATATTGTATCTGCTTCTGCTGATTATTCTGGCAGGAATGGCCGTGGCTCCTGCCAGGGCCCAGATGAACAGTGTGTATGCAGGACAAACCACCAAGTTATCCGTTGTGCCGGTTCCCGGCGACAACTATGTGTGGGATCTCTACAACGATGTAACAGGAATAGACTTTGCAGTTAAAGCTGGCAATTGTCCAACAGAGATGGCCTTCTTCCCGGGAGGAACCAATACGGGTGCAACAGTGAATGTTACGTGGCTAGCCCCCGGAAATTATTTCTTCAAAGTTACCGCTTACCGGCAGGGGTGCACAATGAACCTTAAAGTCGGAAAAATAATCATCATGGAAGCATTACTCAAAGCAACGATTTCACAGCCTCCTCCTGTATGCATAGGACAAACATCGACACTCAGTATCCTGCTGCCAGGAACGCCTCCATGGAGTGTTGACCTTTTTGATGGTGTCAGTACCAAAACCTATGGCAATAAAAATATTACGACCAATCCTTTCATCATTAACGTATCCCCTGAAAAAACAACCAGCTACACCGTTACACGCGTCAGTGATGCAAACGGAGAAATGTTAAATCTGTCAAACTCAGTAAAGGTTATTGTCAATCCATCCCCGGAGTTCAAACTCAACGAACGTGATACGATATTTTCCGGTGGTGCAGTTGTGCTTAACCCGGGCGTGTTTTCAGATTATGTGTGGCAGGATGGAAGTACAGGGCAACAAATGGTTACAACTGCCGATGGACTTTATTCGGTGACAGTGACTGATAACAATGGTTGCAAAGCCAGCAATGCAGTGTTCCTGCGATCATGCAAACTGATGATCTGGATGCCGAATGCCTTTACACCCAATAATGATGGCCAAAATGATGAATTTAAGGCTGTGTATGATCCCGAAGTGAGTATCAATTTCAAATTAATGGTATTCAACAAATGGGGAGAACAACTCTACACTTCAAACGATATAACCAAAGGATGGGACGGAACCTTTAAAGGACAACCTTCTCCTCCGGATCTGTATACATGGGTCATTGCCTTTGACGGCCCTGAGACATGCGATTTCTTACAAAAATCCCCTCAACAAGGGACTGTAATGCTTCTTAAATAATTCGATGTGATGAAAACGACAAGGATAGTATTGCTAATTTTCATGACACTTGCCTGTTTATCAGTGGCTAATGCTCAGGATGTGATATATTCCCAGTTCTATGCCAACCCTCTATACCTTAACCCGGCATTGGCAGGAGCAAAGTTAAGCCAGCGGATTACCCTGGATTACCGCAATCAATGGCCCAGCATTAAATATGGTTATGTGAGCTACAGTGCAACCTGGGACCAGAGTTTCGATAAATTATCAGGATCATTAGGTGTGATTGCCAATGCCGATGTCGGAGGCGGAGGCGTTTACAATAAATTCAGTGTTAGCGGAATTTATTCCTACCGGCTGCAACTCACTCGCCAGATCACTTTGAATGCCGCCCTTCAGGCCGGTTATATGCAGCAAAAACTGGACTGGAACAGATTGGTTTTTGGTGATCAGATCGATGCCTTCAGTGGAAAACTATCCCCAACCCAGGAAAGGCTAAGGCCCAAACCAAGCATCAGTAATGTCGATTTTAGCGCCGGGTTGCTTGCAGGTTATAAGGAAGGACTGTACCTTGGTGTTGCATTAAACCATCTTACCAATCCCAATATATCATTTTATGAAGGAGATGTCGTCAAACTGCCTTTCCGCTGGACTGTTCATTCCGGCATACTGATCGACTTTAAAAACGGGATGGATGGCGATGGTCTGAAAAATTTCTCTATTTCCCCGAATGTCGTCTATGTGCAGCAGGGGAAATTCCACCAGCTAAACGCCGGCATGTCGGCAAGTATATTTCCACTCATAGCCGGATTATGGGTGAGACATAACTTCGGAAATCCTGACGGAATGATTGTAATGCTTGGCTTCCAGCAAAAGGGTTATAAAATAGGATACAGTTATGATTATACCATTTCAAAACTAACCAACAGATCGGGTGGAGCGCATGAAATTACGATGACCTGGATATTCAACAAAACCGCCAACGTTCATAATTTCTGCGAAATGAGGGATCCTAACTTTTAACGTCTGACCCGTCCAACTTCCTCTGCGTCATTTCACCCTTCGTCCGCACCCCATCTCCCCTTCTCTGTTTTCAGTAAAAGGGTGTACCTTTACACACCCAAGAAATCGAAATCATATTCAGCAGCATCAGGAAAAACATCCGGCATCTGCAAACGCCATAGCTTTCAGAAAAATGAAGTTTGAAAAATACAATTTTGCACCTGAAATAAAGGAAAGCCTCGCTGAAGCAGGCTTCCTGCGACCTACCGACATCCAGTACAAAGCCATTCCACCCATTTTAAAAGGTGAAGATGTGTTGGCTATCGCCCAGACAGGAACGGGTAAAACTGCTGCTTTTGCCATTCCGGTGATTCATCTTTTGCAGGAGCGGAAGAACCGTGGCTGTCCCGAAGGCATTAAATGTGTGGTGATGGAACCAACACGTGAACTTGCACTTCAAATATCCGAAGTATTTATACAACTGGCTAAATATACAGAAATTGTTACCGGCTGCGTCTTTGGAGGGGTCGATCAGACACCACAGATCATCCAGCTTCATGAAGGCATCGATGTGCTTGTTGCAACACCCGGTCGATTGTTCGACCTTGTAAGCCAGGGTCACATCATACTTGACCAGGTAGAAATACTTGTGCTTGACGAGGCCGATCACATGCTTGATCTTGGATTCATCAAAGACATCCAGGACCTGATCCGTTTTCTTCCGCGCAAGCGTCAGACGCTCTTCTTCTCTGCCACCATCGACACTGAAATTAAGAAACTGGCATATTCCCTGGTGGACAACCCTATACGCATCCAAATATCCCCTAAGGATCCTGTCGCTAAGAACGTAACGCACTCTGTCGCCTATATAGAGATGGATGACAAGCGGTTTTTTCTTGAGCGGCTGATCAAGGAAAATCCCGGCAGCAAAATCCTGGTGTTCGTGCGTACAAAAGTGCGTGCTGAAAGGGTATGCAAAGCCATGGGAAAAGTCGGCATCTCATGCCTTACGCTCCACGGCGACAAAGATCAGCTCGACCGTCTCGATGTGATGACTGCATTTAAAACAGGAACAACCAAGGTCCTTATTGCCACTGATGTAAGTTCGCGTGGCATTGATATCCCCAGTGTGGAATATGTGGTAAATTATGACTTACCCGAACAATCGGAGAACTATGTTCACCGCGTTGGACGTACCGGCCGCGGAACAAAGAAAGGCATCGCTGTTTCTTTCTGCAGCCCAGAAGAGAAAGAAGTCCTGAGCCAGATTGAAGCGTTTCTGGGAAAAGAGATAACGGTGATGACCATCAAAAAAACGGAATATGCCGAAACGCTCGACTTCTCCGACAGTGGCCCGCACGACTGGCGCGCATTGATAAAGGATGCGGAAGAACATCCATTGAAAAAAAAGAAGAATAAAGGAAAAAAATAATAGTCTGTAAATCTATTTCTTTGAAAACGGCTGCAACTGATCGTGAACTTATTCGTCTTAGTTCCGTTTAATACTAAATTTTTGTTTAAGATGCAGACCAAAGAAGTTAAACCGAAAACGCTGATGTTGTTAAATACAGTAATGGTTGAGCGTAACAGTGAAATCGCCAAAGGCATATTTATACTCACTTTCAAGCGTTCATTTGAATTTACCCCTGGTCAGGTTATCGGAATTTGCCTTTCGGAGAACGATGACCCACGGCTTTACAGCATCGCAAGTGGTGCACAAGACAACCAAATTCAGATTCTATACAATATTAAACCTGCCGGAAAACTTACGCCACCGTTGGCGCGTGCAAAGAAAGGTGATATCATTTACATTTCCCCTCCCTTCGGCTCCTATTTTGGCAGTGCCGAACCTGCATGGTGGATCGCCACCGGCACAGGAATCGCACCTTTTGCCAGTATGTTCAGGTCAGGGCTTGGAGCTGATAAAGTGCTGATTCATGGAGGGCGTTACCTTGAATCGTTTTATTTCCAGGATGAATTCCTCCCTGTTCTGGGCAAAAATTACATCCGCTGTTGTTCGCAGGAAAGCGGACAGGATATTTATTCCGGCAGGCTAACTGCATACCTTCAGGAGCACCCCAACCTTCCCACCGATATTAAATACTACCTTTGCGGAAGCGCCGAAATGGTTGTAGAAGCAAGAGATATCCTCATTTCAAAGGGAATTCCTTTCAACAACACCATCTCTGAAATTTATTTCTGATATTATCCATGGAAAAAGAGTCCTTACTTGGCAAAACCATCAGCGAGCTTAAAGCCCTAAGCATAAGCCTGGGGCTGCCGAAATACACCGGCGATCAGTTGGCCCATTGGCTTTACAAGACCAGGGTAACATCTTTTGATGAAATGTTGAACATTTCAAAAAAGGTCAGGGCGCTGTTAGAGGAAAAATATGATGTGGGAGCTTTAGATTCCATCAAGGTGCAAACTTCTGCAGATGGTACAAAAAAATACCTGTTTCCTACTGCCGGCGGAAAGTTTATCGAAACAGCCTATATTCCTGACGCCAGGCGACATACCTTATGTGTGTCCACGCAAGTGGGATGCAAGATGGGTTGCCTTTTCTGCATGACTGGAAAACAGGGATTCCAGGCCCAGCTCAGCACAGGAGAAATCATAAACCAGCTGAGAAGTCTGCCGGAACGTGATCTCATCACCAATATCGTGTTCATGGGAATGGGCGAACCACTGGATAATGCCGACGCTGTGATGAACAGTCTCGAAATCCTCACTTCCGCTTACGGTTTTGAAATCAGTGTCCGCAAAGTAACTGTTTCAACCATCGGCATCATCCCGGCTATGCGCAATTTCCTTGAAAACAGCAAATGCAACCTGGCCGTAAGCCTGCACTCCCCATTCGACGAAGAACGCCGCCAGCTGATGCCCATTCAGAATATTTACCCGATAAAAGAAGTGGTGGATACGATCATTCGTTATAATACCGGAAAATATCGCAGGATTTCATTTGAATACATCATGTTTAAAGGGATTAACGATTCTCCACGCCATGTAAACGAGCTCGCCCGACTGCTCAACAAAGTTAAATGCCGGATTAACCTTATCCGCTTTCATACATTGCCGGGGACTCCCCTGCAGGGATCGGATGATACAGCAATACTGGCTTTCCAGCATGGCCTGAATGCCAAAGGAATCATCACAACTTTGCGGCAGTCGCGTGGCCTCGATATCGATGCTGCATGTGGCTTACTTTCCACCCGGGCACTTGTGCAGGCACAGGCCAACTGACCTGACCCAAATCCGAAATTTTGAATCGCCAAAGTGTATTTATTACGCTATTCTTTTGTACTTTTGAATTCGGCAATTTTGCATACAAAAGGCACGTAATATTACCTTTACACGGGAACATCAGACTCGATGCCAGTTGCTTCTGAAAGGGAGTGATGCAATGATTATTTTAACAGGGACAAACTTATCTTTTGCTTATTTGTTTAAATATTTTAAAAATCACCTAAACAAAACAAGTTGAGGGTATAATTTAATTATTATTCAGCTACTATATCTGCTTTATCAACCTAAAAAATACGATACATGGACACTTCAAAACCCGAAAAACCTGTTTATTCCTTGCAGTACCTACGCGAAGGATCTGACGGTGACGAGGAATTCATGAAAACCATGATAGGCATGTTTATGGAGAGCACACCTTTGGCTTTAAAATTGATGCAGGACAGCATTGGCGTGGCCGATTGGGAAACCATTCGTCAGTCGGCCCACAAATTACGCTCACACCTGCGCTATTTCGGCATCATTGAAGCTGCAGAACTCACAGAGGAAATTGAAAGAAATGCCGCAAAAAATCCTGACAAACAGGTTCTTACCACATTAGTGGGTAAGGTAACTTCGATATGTCAACTTGCTATGCGACAGATTTCATCAGAATTCCATTTGTAAGTCATCATTAACCCCGATTTCCCTGCTGCCTTGTTTCAGCTGCCTTCCAAAATTTGCAAGGTTCTATTGTGATTTCCCTGCCACAGCAATGCTTTAATCGAAAAAGATATATTCGATGCGTTCGTAATAATGCTGGTTAAGACTCCGTCCATGTCCATTGATGAAAACATGAGAAGTCAGCAGATTGCCACCCTCATCGTATGAACGTTCGATGCGCTGGTTAAGTTCCTCGTTAGCGCTTCGATCCTCCATCACAACAGCATGGCCGTTTGCGTCGTATTCTGTATGTGTTGAACTGGTTCCCGACTGGGTTTCCTCCGAAATTTCCGTTGCCTGGCCATTTTCATTATATGCATAGGTGTGGCGGGCGATCAGGCTTCCGTTATGGCTGTAATACTTGATAACTTCGGGTGAACCATCTGCAGTGTATAGGGTGACTTTGCGTCCTCCCAGATCATTCATCGGAGATTCAGTGCCTTCTTCAAGTTTCCCTTCAGCATCATAGGTATAAGTTGATTCTCTCAGCAATGCACTATCCTCATTGAGTTCTTTTACTTTTATCAGCTGATCACCCTCAAAGGTAAATACATCCCGCTTTTCAATCCAGCCGGAATCGTCACCATAAGTCTTTTCTGCCAAATGCCCCGATACGTCATAGCGATAGCTGATGATATCCTGTGCACCGTCCTGAAAATGCTTGATCTCCTTTAACAATTTCCCGCTTTCATTATATTCCATCGTTCGGCGTTCAGCGATTTCACCATCAGGATCATACAAAACCTCTTCAGCCAGCTTGCCATCAGCACGGTAAGTATTCGTTACCCTGTCCTCAATACTTCCTTCCGACAAATACTGAATATGCTCGGTCACGTTGCCCTGGGCATCATAAATAACTTCCTGCTGCAGGACCTCATTAGCCTTTATGTCCTGATTTTCTGCCGATCCAAGTTCAAGATGGTAGGTAAGTGCTGACTTTATTCTATTGGTCATGTATGTTTCAATTTTAGTCTGAGCGATATATTAGATTGATTTTAAGATCAACAAGGCAAGTGTGGGGTGCGAAGTTACTTTATTTCATCATACACGTCACATCTCACAATCTCCCTGTCACCCTCGCTCATAAGCTGGTTTCTAATGGCTTCCGTCGGGGAATAATGACGGCCTGCCAAAATCAGGATTCGTGATAAAGGTCTTATCACTCAGCGTAAGCAGAAAAGCCTTCAGGTCAGCCTTTCCGGAAGGCAGTAGATGGACACCACCATTATTCAGATGATGCATGAGCGGATGGACATATTTCGATTTCACAAGCCCCTGGGAATAGAAATTGATCACTTCGTCGATCGTTTTAAAACGGCCATCGTGCATGTAAGGCGCTGAAAATTCTATATTCCGCAATGAAGGCGCACGATAGGCTCCCCTGTCAGTCGGGTCCTGTGTCACGCTATAATGGTCCCGTGGATCGTTAAATACCGAATCCTTGCCATTGTTGTAAAAAAGATTGGTAGTGAATAGGGGATTACCTGAACCACCATGACAATGGAAACAATCACCGCCGTTTTCTGTCGTAAAAAGCACATATCCATTCAGCTCCTGATCACTCAGTTGTTCTTCGCCCCTGAGATAACGATCGAATTTGGAATTGGATGAAACCAGTGTGCGCATAAACTGTGCGATTGCCCTGCCGATGTTACGCATGGTTACGTTACGGGAGCCAAAAGCTTTCTCAAAAAGTTCCGGATAGCCGTTTATTTGCTGGATAAGCTCTCGCGTTCTATTCGTATCGCCATTCATTTCGTGCGGAGCCACAACGCCCATCCATACAAGATCCTCCAGGGTTCGTTTGTTGACGACCGGATTTGCGGTATAAACTGATCCATTCCAAAGATAACCGCTTTCGTTAAAGACAAGGTTTTGCATCGGAAGCATCACATGCGGAGTTTGAATGCCTGTGAGGCCATGTGTGAAACCGCCTTTAAACCTGGGATTATCAATCCCACATTCGAAAGCATATGATTGCAGATGACAGGTAGCGCATGTCATCAGGGAATCTGGATCTGTGCGGCCGGACAGGCGTCCATCATAAAACAAAAACCGCCCCAGCAGAATACCCTCCTTTGTAAGCGGATTATCAGCCGGAATATTCAGCCGGTTTGGAAAATACGGTGGAATTAAGAGGTTAACCAATTCTGCCTTGCGGACCTCTTTTGAATCTTTATGACATGATTGGAAAACCAGGATGAAGGCAAAAACCACAATAGACAGTAAACTGAAATGATTCAGATTGTATATGCGTGTTTTTAAAAATGATTTATGGCTTTGATGATTTATCATTTTCTTTTATGCACTGGGTGATCGTTAAAACGTTGTCCGGAAGATTGTGTTGCCAAGTTTGCAATCAGGAAATTGGGAAATTACAGATTTTCGCCAATTCGCAATTTCGATTTTCACTTCTCATTTCGTCCAGACAGAGGTATATGCATTGCCGCCATTTCCATGTACCTTTTGCATGGCCCCTTGATTATTCAAATGTCACTAAAAGCCTGTAATGTCTGAAAATCATCACATTTTAGTTTTTATCAAAATTAAACAATTAATCCAATGACCTCTGATTTGCGTCCATATGATCGTGATCTGGAGGGAACATTTTCATCCATTGCGGGAAATAAAGTACCTTTGCAAAAATTAAGTCCGGGAGGAAGACAATTTAAGATGATAAGGGCTTATAAAGTGCTATGATATTTAGCGCTGGTATTTTAGACATGTATATTATGAAGTTTAATGTAGGCGATAAAGTCCGTTTTTTGAATGAAAATGGTGGTGGTATCATAACCAGGATCATTAATCCAAACCTTGTAAGCGTAGCCATTGAAGATGGATTTGACATCCCAACCCTGGCCAGCAACCTCATCAGAATTGAAACCCTTGATGGACCCTCAGCGCTTTTTAACCGTGATCAAACGGTGGAACTTCCGGTTCCTGATCCGAAAATGAGCTCCTATGGTGAGACGCAGCAAAGCAAACTGCGCTTTGGCAACAGGGATGCTTCGCATGCCCCCGGACTTTATCTTGCATTTGTTCCCCAGGATCAGCAATGGCTTATAACAGGTCTCATTGATATATACCTGATCAACAACACCGAATATTCAGTGCTTTTTAGCTTTAACCTGCGCGGTGCTGCAGGGAACTATACCGGAATTGATTTTGCCTCCATTGATCCAACAAGCAAGACAATCATTGAAACCATCAACCGGGAAGATCTTGAAACCTGGTCAGAAGGTGTGGTTCAGGCATTGTTTCATAAGGACGAGTCGGATAAGATGCTAACGCCTGTGAACGAGTCATTTAAAATTAAACCCGTTAAATTTTACAAGGAAGAATGCTATATCGACAGTTCTCTGATTGAAGGCAAAGCCATCATGGTATCTCTTTGCAACCTCGGGCTGCACGCAACACCAATCCTGGATACTACTTTCAGTAAAAATGTCACAAATGAAACAAGCAAAAATTTCAACAAACCCCTCAGTTCCAATATCCTTATAGATAAACACAGGGTTACCGGCCGTGAAGCGGAGGTGGACCTGCATATATCTTCCCTGCGCAACGACTATGAAGGACTTTCCAACCATGAAATCCTTCACATTCAGACCAGCTATTTCGACAGAAGCCTCGAAAGTGCCATGCTCAATAATTATGCTAAGGTTATTTATATCCACGGCATTGGCAATGGCGTTCTGAAGGCCGCACTTATCAACAAACTGAAGGAATATAACGACATTGAATTCCGCAATGCACCTTTCGCCCGCTATGGCAACGGTGCCATCGAGATCGTGATTCATCAGAACCGCTGATCCGGAATAAAATTCCAAGCTCAAAATTCAAAATTCCAAATTCCAAGGTCCCAGGTACAAGACAATTGCCTGTTGCCTTAATGAAGTGCCTGGAGTTGGGAGTGCCTAGAGTGCCTGGAGTTGGTTTTCTAATATTGTTGCTTTTATAATAATGTGCACGTTTTTTAATATCGGACATAGTGCCTCTTGCCTAATGCATTTTGCCTTTGATCCTTTATCTTTTGATCCTTTCTCCTTTCTCCTTTCTCCTTTCTTTGACCTGATCCGCGCGGAATGTGTATCTTTGCAACTGTCAAGCAATTCGTTCCATCGCTGCATGGCAACATGCAGAGGAAAGTCAGGGCAATACAGAGCGCCATACTTCCTAACGGGAAGGTCCCGAGACGTCGGGAACAGAAAGTGCCACAGAAAATAACCGCCTAACGCAGTGCAAACTGCGCGGTAAGGGTGAAAATGTGAGGTAAGAGCTCACGCTTGTTGCCGGCAACGGCAGCCAGGGGTAAACCTTATGGATTGAAAGGCCAAATATACCGGTATTCCGGAGCAATCCGGAATGAGGGCTGCTCGCCCGACCCCGGGGGGTAGGTCGTTAGAGCCCGCCAGCGATGACGGGCATAGATAAATGATGGAAACGCGGGTAACCGCATACAGAACCCTGCTTACAGGATTGCTCACGTGCAAAAATCCCTCTTCGGAGGGATTTTTGTTTTAATCAAAAATGATTGCGTTTTATACTACTCATTATCCGCTACTTCTGCCGTTTGAGTTTAAACGCGTTACATTCATTTCGGGCAAGCTTGCCTTAGGGCAAAATAAGTTGCCCGCTTCCCCGTTAAGTTGTTAAATATTTCCTGTTGATAAGTAGTACATCAAATCGGGATTACCAGCAGCAGAATGCCTTAATTTTAACGACCTTTCAGCTATCCCATATGAGAAGATACATTTTCCCGGCATTTGGTTTAATACTTGCCTTAGTTTCCATTACAACCCCTTTACTGGCCCAACAGACAGCAGTTTATAAGCAACCTGTATCCGATTTCAGGAATGCTACCGACCTTCTGGCAAAGGAAAAATACGGGGCTGCAATGCCTATTTTCGAGCGCCTGGCGAAAGCAACCCCAGAGGCAGATAAAGGCATGCGTTCGTCATCCGCCTTTTATACAGCACTCTGTGCCACAAGGCTGTTTCACGATGATGCCAGGTCCCGTATGCTGAAATTTACGGAGGACTTTCCTGAAAGCTCGCACCTGAATGAAGCCAATTTCGAACTCGCCAAGTTGCAGTACAATGCCAAGAACTATGCGGATGCCATTATTGCATTTAACCATGTGGATGTTTATGAACTCTCGGCAGACGATATGGCTGAATTCAATTTCAAGCTTGGCTATTGTTATCTCAAAACAGATAACCTCGACAAGGCAAAAGGATGCTTTTCCGAAGTTAAAAACAAAGAGAATAAATATACCATTCCGGCTACATACTACTTTGCACATATTGCCTACAGGCAAAAAAATTACGAGACGGCGCTGAAGGAATTTGAAAAGCTCAAAACCGATGAAACATTTAAAAGTATTGTCCCTTATTACATTGTACAGATATATTCTTACCAGGGAAAGTACGAAGAACTTCCGGCCGTAGCCATCCCCTTGCTCTCCAACGACAAATCCAAACGGTCATCTGAACTGTCGCGACTGGTTGGCGATGCATACTACCGGACAGGAAAGTATGCCGAAGCCATTCCATACCTCGAGAAATATGCCGACCCTCAAAAGGGAAATATCCCCAAAGTGGATGCTTATGAGCTGGCTTTCTGTTATTATAAAACAGCCAGATATGAGCAAGCGATAAAATATTTCCAGACAGCCACAATGGGGCAGGATTCGCTTGCCCAAAGTGCATTTTACCACCTGGCCGATTGTTTCGTACGCACCAACCAAAAAACCTTTGCAAGTAATGCTTTCCTGTCTGCCTACAAAATAAATGCAGACAAGACCATCAGCGAAGATGCGCTGTTCAATTATGCAAAACTTTCGATTGAACTCTCTTACTCTCCATATAATGAAGCCATCAAGTCGCTGCAAAAATACCTGGCAGACTACCCTGCTTCACTGCGTGCCGACGAAGCGTATGGCTACCTGACCGACCTTTTCCTTGTTACCAATAATTACAAGGATGCCCAGATATCTATGGAGAAGATTAAGAACAGGAACCGCGACATGAGCCAGGCTTATCAGAAAATATCCTACTACCGTGGTGTGGAACTCTTCAACGAAAAAGATATGGATGGCGCTCTTGAAATGCTAAAGAAAGCCGCCAAGGAAAACGTAGATAAATCGCTTACTGCAAGCGCACTTTACTGGATTGCCGAAGTTTATTACCGGCAGGGGAAATTCGATGCAGCCGAGGCCCAGTACAACAAATTCCTGACAAGCCCGGGAGCCATAGGATTACCATTATTCATCACAGCAAATTATAATCTTGGCTACTGCTATTTCAAGGAAAAGGATTATACAAAAGCTAACCTTGCTTTCCGCAAATTCATCGGCGACAAAAAGGCTGATGTGAAGCTTGTGGGAGATGCAAACCTGCGGCTTGGTGACGGAAGCTTTATGCACAAAGAATATTCGGATGCCATCGATTACTATCAGCATGCCGTTAGCCTTAATGCAGCCGACGCTGACTATGCCCTCTTTCAGATAGCCATGTCGTATGGTGTTTCAGGTGATCCGGCAAAGAAAATAGCTACACTTCAAAAACTGATAAAGGATTATAAACGATCCCCATACCAGGATGACGCACTTTATGAAATGGGGGTCACCTACCTTGTAATGAATAACGAAAAAGCTGCATTGCTTAACTTCCAGCAAATTACCAGAGATTATCCCAAGAGCATCTATGTTAAACGTTCGATCCTCAAAACAGGCCTGATCTATTTTAACCAGAACAACAATGAGCTTGCACTTACCACTCTTCAGAAGGTTGTAAGCGATTATCCGGGCAGCCCTGAATCCAAAGAGGCACTTGCCAGTATCCGCAGCATTTATGTTGAAATGAATGCCGTGGACGACTACGTTAAATATACCAGGGATGTTCCTTTTGCCGATGTATCCCAGTCGGAAAAAGATTCGCTCACCTATATCGCGGCCGAAAATCTATACATGAATGGCAACTGCGACAAGGCTACATCCGCCTTTAACAACTACATCAGCAAATACAAGGATGGTGCTTTTGCCATAAATGCGAATTTTTACCGGGCCGAATGCGAATATAAAGCAGGGCACAACGACCAGGCCCTAAGTGGATACAATTATGTTTTGCAGCAGCCGCGCTCGCGCTTCAGCGAAAGCGCAGCCCTCAAAGCAGCGCGTATCAGCTATGCACAGTTCGATTACAAAATGGCAGTTGAACATTACATCCGGCTGGAGGAGATCGCTGAAAGTCCGGCCAACACTGCCGAGGCCCTTATCGGCGAAATGCGCTGTAACTATAAGCTGGAAAGCTATGGGATGTCCCTGCAGGCAGCCCAGAAACTACTGCAGACAGAAAACCAGCCTTCCGATATAGTTGCAGAGGCTCATCTTACTGCTGCCAAGTCGGCACTTGCACTTAAAAACAATGAACTGGCCAAACGGGAATTTGAAGAAACGGTAAAAGCATCACAGAGCGATGCCGGCGCCGAAGCCAAATACAACCTTGCTTCTCTCGAATACGAAAACGGCGATTATACATTGGCAGAGAAATCACTCTTCACCCTTTCAAAAAATTATGCTTCGTCCGATTACTGGGTTGCCAAAGGATTTATCCTGCTCTCCGACGTTTACATGAAAAAGGGAAACACTTTCCAGGCAAAGCAAACCTTACAGAGCATCATCGATAATTATGAAGGTGCCGATCTGAAAACCCTTGCCAGGACAAAACTTGCTGCTATAAACCAGTCCGAACCGAAACCAGCCGACAATGCACAATCAGGAACTGAATAATAAGGCAAAGCACACTACAAATCAAGAACCGATAACTCCCCAGATGACAGCAAAATATCTCCAGTTCAACAAAATATTAGGGCCCGCAATCATTTGCGCAGTTCTCATGGCGTTTCCGGCACGCACGATTGCGCAAACCAAAACCTACAACGAAGAAATAACGGTGGTAGCTCCTTATGAGCCTTCTGTTCCGGATGCATTTAAGATCAACCTTAATCCAAAGACCGGTGATTCGGATTTCAAGATCCCGAAACTAAATTATAGCATCAAATCTAAACCTTTCGAAACCCAGATGGAGGTTGAGCCACTTACTCCCGTGAAGATGGTTTCAGAGCCACTGACCAAGCTGTACCGGAATTATTTAAGACTGGGTATGGGTACCTATTCCACACCCTATGCCGAATTTTTCGCAAACAGTATGCGTTCAAAAGATCACTCCCTGGGTGTACACCTTAAACATTTATCCTCCAGCGGAAGCCTCGACAAATATGCCTTCAGCGGCAGCAGCACTAACCTTGCAGAAGTGATGGGCAGCAAGATCACCGGGGCTCATACCCTCTCAGGAAAACTATTCTTCGACCGGGAAGTGATTCATCACTATGGCTTCATACCTGTTAACTTCGATACCCTTACGAAAAAAGACGATCTGCGTCAGCACTACAACATTGCCGGGCTGGAAGCCGGCTATAAGAGCAATTATACGGAGAAGGACAAACTAAACCACGCTTTCGGGCTTTCCTATTACAACCTGACTGATCTGAATGAACTCCGCGAAGATCATATCAAATTTGATGCTTCAGCCGATAAACAATTCAAACTTTTCGACCTTACCGACGTGCAGCAGGCAGGTCTTGCAGTCAGCATTAACCATTTCGGACAACGGGACACGCACAGCAAGATAAACAGTAACATTATCGGCATTAAGCCATTTATAAGCACCAACTTTGAAGAATACAGCTTTTATGCAGGGCTAAATATTTCTGTAGCTTCCGACACGATAACCAGAATTCATTTCTACCCGCTTCTCGAAGCTAAACTGCGCATTATCCCCAATGTGCTTGAAATTTATACCGGCATCAGCGGGAATGTTTCCCGACAGAACTATCGCGATCTTATTGCTGAAAACCCATTCGTCGGTTCAGCCCTTAAAATGGCGTTCACCTACGAGACATTTAAATTTTACGGCGGGGTAACCAGTAATATTGGACAAAATCTCGACCTCAGCGCAGCAGTTTCATTCTCAACCTTTCAAAATATGCCGTTTTTTGTAAATGATCTCTCCTCGCAACTCGGGAATATATTTACCCTGGCGTATGATGATGTAAACCTGATGCGCCTCTCGGCAGATGCCACATTCCGCTCCGGTGACAAACTATCGATGACGGTGCATGGTGCTTATCTGAAATACAATATGACCAATGAGCTTGAACCATGGCACAAGCCGGCTACAACAATAGGATTTACCAGTCGCTATAATATCCGGGAGAAAATTGTCATAACCGGAGATTTAACATGGAACGGAGAATCCTATGCCCGCGTGCTGGCACCATTTGGAAGACGCACACCACTCCATCCTTATGAGGCATCAGAACTCAAAGGTTATGCCGATGCAAGCCTCGGGCTTGAATACAGGTATACAAAACTGCTGTCAGCCTTTTTGCAGTTTAACAACATCGGGAACGTGCGATACTTCCGCTGGTACAATTATCCATCACAGCGGTTCAACGCTATGGCCGGCATTACATTCACTTTCTGAAACAGTATAAAGCGTAATACCCTGCCTGTTTGCAATAACTTGAATTTCCATATGTTATGCTGTCACTGATTATGGCGGAATTGTTGATAAATAACCCCCTTTGCAGATAGAATTCCCCTAAAATAATGGCGGAATTGTCTACCTTTGCAGTAGTTTAAAAATTACTATTATCATACTGAATATGAGCGATATAGCTAAAGATAAAAACGGAAACGGAAATTATACAGCGGAAAACATCCAGGTCCTTGAAGGACTTGAGGCCGTCCGCAAACGTCCATCCATGTATATTGGCGACACGAGTTCGCGCGGTTTGCATCATCTGGTTTACGAAGTAGTTGACAACTCCATCGATGAAGCACTTGCAGGGTATTGTAACCTGATCAACGTTACCATTCATGCCGACAACTCGATTACAGTTGTTGACAACGGACGAGGCATCCCCACAGGCATCATGGAAAAGGAGCAGAAGTCGGCGCTTGAAGTCGTCATGACTGTCCTGCATGCCGGAGGCAAGTTCGACAAAGGCTCTTACAAAGTGTCGGGAGGATTGCACGGTGTTGGCGTTTCCTGCGTAAATGCACTCTCATCACACCTTACTGTAAACGTGTTTCTCGACGGGAAGATTTTTGAACAGGAATTTGAAATCGGCAAGCCTCTTTATGATGTAAGGGTGATCGGCAAGACTGACCGGACAGGAACCATGGTAAAATTCCTGCCGGATAATACAATATTCACCTTTACCGTTTTCGATTATTCTATCCTCGCCTCCCGTTTGCGCGAACTGGCTTTCCTGAACAAAGGCATCACACTTACCCTTAGCGATGAACGTGAGAAGGATGATGACGGTAATTTTGTAGGTGAAACCTTCTACTCAACCCGCGGTCTCAGCGATTTTATCGAATACCTCGATGAAACACGCGAGAAACTGATGCCCGAACCCATTTGCATTGAAGGCGAAAAAAACAATATTCCTGTCGAGATCGCCATGCAATACAATACTTCATTCTCGGAAAATATTCATTCGTACGTTAACAATATCAATACCCACGAAGGCGGAACGCACCTGGCCGGTTTTCGCAGGGGGCTCACGCGTACGCTGAAAAGCTATGCTGAGAAATCGGGTATGCTCGACAAGATCAAGTTCGATATCAGCGGCGACGACTTTCGCGAAGGACTCACCGCCATCATCAACGTAAAAGTACAGGAGCCTCAGTTTGAAGGGCAGACCAAAACCAAATTGGGTAACAATGAAGTGATGGGTGTTGTAGATGTACTCGTGAGCGAATTGCTGAATTATTACCTGGAAGAGCATCCGCGTGAAGCCCGCACTATTGTGAATAAGGTAATCCTGGCCGCTACTGCCCGGCATGCTGCGCGTAAGGCACGTGAGTTAGTTCAGCGCAAAAATATACTTTCCGGATCGGGGCTCCCCGGCAAACTGGCCGACTGCTCCGAACGCGATCCTTCAAAATGCGAGATTTACCTTGTGGAGGGCGACTCCGCAGGTGGTACGGCCAAACAGGGCCGCGACCGTAAGTTCCAGGCTATTCTCCCCTTGCGGGGAAAGATCCTGAATGTGGAAAAGGCTATGCCACACAGGATATTCGAAAGCGAGGAAATAAAAAATATGTTCACAGCCCTGGGCGTATCCATAGGCACCGATGAGGATTCCAAAGCTTTGAATACATCCAAACTCCGCTACCATAAAATAGTGATCATGACTGATGCTGACGTGGACGGTAGCCATATCGCCACACTCATCCTTACTTTCTTTTTCAGGTACATGAAGGACCTGATCGAAAACGGCCATGTATACATTGCCACACCACCGCTCTATCTCATCAAAAAAGGCAAAGAGGAAAGGTATTGCTGGGATGAGGCTGCACGTATTGCCTATATTGAAGAAGTCTCCAAGGACGGAACCGAAAAAGGGATTCACATCCAGCGCTACAAAGGTCTTGGAGAAATGAATGCCGAACAGCTCTGGTCCACAACCATGAACCCTGAATTCCGTACGCTCCGCCAGGTGACCATCGACAGCGGATCGGAAGCCGACCGTATCTTTTCCATGCTAATGGGCGATGAAGTTCCGCCACGGCGCGATTTTATTGAAAAGAACGCTAAATATGCGAACATCGACATTTAAATCATCAAATATTTTCTACTTAAAAAGCCATTGAAGAAAGAACCTTCTATGGCTTTTTTTTGTTTTAACCTGTTGCCTGACCGTGGCGGGTATCTCCTATTTACTCAGAAAGCTATCTGTATAAAGTATGAATCATGTAACTTATTCCCAAAATCATATAACACATCCCCATTTTCGGTTATTTACCTTTACGGCATAATTATGATCATAAACAGTTAAATGCCTGATTTATAAAAATATAGTTCACAAAATAATTCCATCAATCCTTTAATTAAACAGTTATGAAAAACCAGTTATTTATTATAGCCTTATTGATTTCCATGCTCACAACATTATCCGGCTGTTCAGTAATAGGTGATATATTCAAAGCCGGAATGGGCGTAGGCATCTTTTTAGTAGTCCTTGTTGTTGCCATCATTGCTTTTATAATTAGCAAGATTGCGAAGAACAAATAAAGAAATGTAAGCTTATAACTAATTTTTGCTACTATTACCCGCTCGCACGTTTCCACAATGCGCTTAGCCTTTAGGATCACAAACCAGTATCATCGACAGTACGGGCTGCCCGGTGCATTTTGACATGTTCGTGCTATCCGAAAAGTTATAAAACAGAAATAATTACAGAAAAATGTTGTAGTATATCTTTTTAGTATA
>JBBRRV010000018.1:0-32417 GCA_038246075.1 Bacteroidales bacterium | reverse complement strand
GATGATTTTGGTTCTGATGCTGTTTTTTTCAAAGACATTAGCATCTTTTATTCTTCGCGCAACTTCAACAGCTTTTCCTGCATTTTCTTTCAATCCGCCAGCCAGGTAGATGAGGTCTTTCACATGCATGTTTTCTGAAAAAAGATAGGTTCCGGGTTTTATGACTTCTCCGTTAATATGAATAGTCAAGGCTTCCCGAACCTCAAACCTGGAATAGACAAATAAAGAATCCTCTTTTTTGAGCAGAAAATCCTCTTCGCCTTTTAACACTTTGTGTAAATCAACAGATTGTACCTGGGGCGTCAGATCATCATTTTTTCTAAAAAGGGTTGCCTTATCCAGAAAAGCATCTTCGCGCAAGCCATCGGCCTTTTTAATCAGTCCCGATAGCATAAGACCAGGTGAAATGGCAAATGCGCCTCCACGGAAAACAGCACCCTGGATGGACACCCGATTCGTGTAGCGGTTGAGGATGATGCCTATGGTCAGGGAATCGCCATTCATGGGTTTTACAGTGGCAAATTCAGCAGCATTTACATCCAGGATCTCTTTTTCACGACTGGTCATGCGCACGATATTGATGGCGTTTCGATAAGCTCTTTCGGTAAATCCTCCTGCATAATTGATGAGATTTTGAATGTTGTCTGCCGCATTGGCTTCAAAAATGGCAGGATGTTTAATTTGTCCTACAATGGTTACCCTGGTTTTATAGGGATTAACTTTGATGACATCCTGATCTTTCAGCACCATATCATTTGCTTTATCACCCTTCATCAAAAAATCATAGATATCGATGGTGGCGATGATCTTGCTGTCCCTGATCAGTTGAATGTCCCGGAAGGATCCATTCATATTGGGGCCGCCTGAGGCATATAAGGCTGAAAACACGGTTGCCAGAGATGGAAAGGTATAGGTTCCGGGAGCCGTTATTTCTCCGATCATCGTAACTTTTATGCTCCTGATATTACCCAGCGTTATCTGCACGCCTGTGCCACCTCCCTGAATCCTGGAAAATCCGTTTTTCTCCAGGTAGCTGGTTATTCTGCTTCGGGCCTGATCGATGGTTAAGCCGTTTAAAAATATGGGTCCGACATTGGGAATCCGGATGTATCCATCGGGGGAAATACTCAGTTTGTGCGTGACTTCTGAGAAACCGTAAATATCAATGATGAGCTGATCCCCTGCAGAAAGAACGTAATTCTTAGGCGTAGGCATATTCATGTTTGGTGAGAAAGAGATCTTTTCATTGTTGAAGATCTCTGATCCAAAAATGGTGAGGCTATCTTTAATGATAAGATGTTTTTTCTTTTTATACGCCAGACTATCCGATACCATTCTGGATTTGGAGTCAGCTGATTTTGGCTTGTTTTTTAAATCGTTATCTTTTAGATTATCCATTCTTTCAATCAACTTCTTTACTTCTGCGGGCTTTGCTCCGGCAGCAATGGCCTGTTTCTCAAAATCAGCTGTTGACATATTATCAGCAGCTAATTTCGCCTTCATCTGAGAAACCTGTTCATTCGACAAGTCATCTGCCTTCATAGTTCTTAACGCTGCTGGATCCAAGGATTGGGCATTAAGTTGGAAAGATATCAGAAAAATACCCAAAAGCATGAATAGCGGTTTGAAAGAATTCATATTGTTGTGATTAATGTAAGGAGAGATGAATGATTTTGTAAAATTAGAATAATTTCTTGATTTTGACGACAGAGTGACTGGATTAAGGGATAATTACCTGATTTTACGAGCGATGGCTAAGCGGTATTAATAATGAACAATTATTTGAAATTCAACTTTCGCTTCACAGCGAAAGTATATTAAACCACTAATCCATATAAATATGAAATCAAAATTTGTGACTAAATTGCATTTATAAGCAATTAATTGAATTATATTCAACAGGTAGTATTCCAATGACATCCGTATGCATGCATGTATTGATAATTGCCTCTACACATCTTTCAGATGTTGCTCTATCCCAGAGTGCAGATCGTAGGTGATTTCCTTCTAGTTTCATGTTATTTTTGTATTCAATTCGAATTCGTTTTAGGTAGTTCCCGATTAATACACTTGCATCGCCATATTCACGGAGGATTATAGGGATTTCAGTGCTCCATTGCAGGGTAGGACAAGGCGGTACAAGAACACAGCACTCTTCCTGCAATATCTTCTAATAAAAAGATTAACCTATGGCTTGAAAACTCTCAGGTCATCAATATTCGACGGCTATGCAGCGTCAGCACAAGCCTGGTATAGGTCGTTGAGTAATTGACCAAGGAAGCTATACCCTTCGGCCACATTTTCAATGATGATTTATTTAAGCATTGAGCTAGCAGTATCTTATAGAAAGCGAACATAGTAGTCCCTAACTGTTCAGCTTGAGTGACTATACCAATTTCGAGATTAATATCCGGATCGGGAATGCTTATGGCAGCAATAAATGCTTCTGCCATGTGGAAATTTTAGAGTTGCCCAGTATGTATCAATAGCTGCTAACTGACTGTATGATTACCGGATATCTGTTACAAGTAATGCGTTATGATAATTGTATGTAATTTGTGGGATTCCAAAGTTAAAAACTAATAGCTACACGTTATTTATCAACCCGTTATGTCGTAATTTTTGGTTTTAATAAAATTTCAAACGGTTATTCTTATAAGCAGTAGAAACGATAATCCTTATAGGAATTTATCCTAATATTTTTTTGGCATCAATTGTTCGCTCCATGGTGTAGCCGTCAATACATTTTTCTCATCAAAACCATCGCCTTATTTAAGGTGAAGCCAAAATCTCTAAAGGACTCATTTAGTTCATTTACATTGCAACCACTGGTTACCGCATTTATCTGCACAACACCTTGTTTTGAAAGGGTTTCAATTGCGCATGACTCCAGGATATTGCTGTATTTCACTTGGTCGTAGCTGGATTTAACGCAGCTGTAAAAATATTGAACGAATTGTTTCGTATAGTAGATACCCGTTCGGAAACCAATTAATTCATTTGAATACTTGTTCACGAGGCCAAAGACAAACTCTGTCTTGCTATCTCTAAAGGACTTACGTATATATAATTCAAGCCGTTTCTTTGCCAGGAAGGGATTAATAAGGGGGTCATTCGAAAAACGGTCATCATTAACATGTGAATAGAGTATGTTAAGTACCTGCTTCAAGTGCTCTTCTTCGTTTAATAACTCTAGGCTGAAAGGAAAATACGAGCTAGAACCTAATTGTACGTCTTGTGTTTTTAACCCACGGAATAGGCGAAATTCAATATACCGGAATCCTTGGTTCTCCATCGAATGTATTGAAGTAATATTATCTGCATCTAAAAGGCATTGTATATAAATCGGTTTTTCCTTTGCAACCAGTTTCTTTTCAAGAAAATCAAGTCCTGAGATTGGGCTATTATCCTCAAGTTGAATCACAGTTCCTCCAAATAATTCGGATTCAACGTCTAACTTTGACCAGTTATGCTCCATGGTTGGGCTTTATAGAGGCGTTAATTTTAGGGATGAATAGAAATCAAAATGTGAAATCTGCTTTCTGTTCTACCTTTGATTACATCAGAAGTTAGCTAAAAGTAAAAGAAACTAAGAATGGTGGGCGGAAAACAACTGCATTATATTTTTTCCTATTTTATTTACTCGTTCTGCAATTCATTAATTTAGTTCACTCCAAGATTCAATTATAAGATTATATAATCATATTTATAACGATTTTGCTTACTAACCTTATGATATAGGATGTTAAATATTTCTTTCTCTCAAAAAAGTATGCGTAGATTGGATAATGCTATTCTGAGCGCTGTAAAGTGTTAAAATTATTTTTCGTGCACAATAGTTTTACCAGTTTATGAAAAGTTGCTTGGAGTTGAGTTTAATAGGAGTTTATTTACCTACAAAGCAAGTAATCTATTTCAAGATATTTGGTTTTGCAGGTAAATCTTTAAAAACAGTATAAGCAAAATCACTCCCCGGGGAAATAATTACCCATGCAGTAAGGAATATAAGCATAAAATCAGTGTAAAATGAGAGATGATCCTGATACCAAAGTTCAAGTTCACCTTTATACGGTGAGATGTGTTTGGCATAATATTCCTGGGGAGGCAATGCTGTTTCTGACAACAAACTTTCTTCATCCCGAAACACTATGGAACCAATTCCCGTAAGGCCGGGTTTAATGTTATAAATGGTTGCTTTTACCTGATCTGAATAAGGAGCAAATGTTTTGTCTACCATTGGTCGCGGTCCGACAATACTCATATCACCTAAAAGGATATTTATGATTTGAGGGAGTTCGTTTATTTTCGTTTTTCTTAAGAAATTTCCCAGAGGTAATAACCGTGGATCTTTTCTTGTCGTATGAATGCCTCCAGCCATATTCGGACTGTTTTTAAGCATGGTTGCAAACTTCCAGATAAAAAATTTCTCGTTTTTAAAACCAATGCGTTCCTGAAAATAAAATACATAATGCTCTCCGGTAAGTAACATCCCAATGCATAGTGGAATTAGAATAGGAGATAATATGGTCAAGGCGATTATAGCTAATATGATATCGAAGATCCGTTTGAAGAAATGGCGGTACATATGTATTAATTTAATTGTATGTTTAAAGAAATGACTTCACGACTGCAAGGAAGCATGATTGCACGAATTTACGCAAGCAGGAGGGCACAAATGCCATAGACTTGTCAAGACTAGATCATAACTTGTTTGGTCATCATAGTGCCCATTTCTCAGACTGGTTGCTTATATTGATTATCAGGGTGATAATGGCTTGAGCGCACTCATCTAGAACTATGCCTTACCTGTTCGATTAATGAATATTTTTCTTTTATTGGAAAGGTTTTTGTGATTTTATGTATTTCCAAGTCAACTTCATAATCAAGCTGATAAACCTTTAGATCCTTATGAGAACTTATTTTATCCATGAGTTATGTTTATTGCCATGACGAAACCGTGAAGTCGTGAAAACTTACAGTACTTCGTTGTGCCCTCATACAGTCTTGAATTCATGCAGTCGTCATTACATCTTCGAATCCAACCCCTTCCCCGTCTCAATGTGCTCAAAGTTTGGTAAGTAAATTTTGAGTATATCGACAATAGCAACTTTAGTTACATTGCCTGAAGCAAAGAGTTTATTCAAGCGGTCGAATATCTCATCAATTTCCTTAATATCTCTTTTTTTGGAATTTTTAATAACGCCCAGATTCATAAAGGACTCATTGTCCAGCACTTCGTTTTTTGTAAAAAACTCTTCAAAAGATTTTTCGCCCGAAGTATCTGAGCCAAAAAAGTAGATTGGGTAAGAGGTAGATGATTCGTTGAGTAAAAGGGCTTTTTGCCTGGCCACCTTTTCAGTTTGACAAATATCGGGCTCTAATCCAAGGTTTTTTAACAAATCAAGTGCTATCTGATCAAATGAGATCATATCCCGGTCTTCATCCAGTTTGGGAAAGAATATATCTCCCGACTCGCCTATAATAGAAGCAATAAGGCACAACTCGCCCGATTCCTGTGGAGAAACAAAGAAACGTCGTATACCTTTAGGACACGACCAGGGTTGTTTTTTCTGTAATCTTTCCAGGAATCCCAAGGGAAGACTACCATTGGAGAAAGCCACGTTAGCAAATCGTGCAGTTTTAATTGGAAGTCTGTCCGAGTAAGACATAATCAACTCTTCCATCAACTTTTTACTAGCACCCATGATATTTACCGGGTTTGCAGCTTTATCAGTAGAAACACAGAAAAAATGTTCTGGCGGAAACAAGATTAATAAATCCAAAAGCTTACGGGCACGAAGCACATTGTTTTCGATCATTGCCTCGATGGAGAAGATGTCTTTTTCACTGCGCACATGTTTATGGGCAGCAAAATTGGCTACAATTTCAAACGGGCCATGATATCGGAATATTTTTTCGAATACTGTGTCGCCAAAATTCACAGGATATGTTATAAAATCCTTAGGGATATTATATTCTGTTGAACTTCTTAAATCACGCACTAGTTCAGTAAGTCCGTTTTCATTAATATCAACGACTACAAGTTTTTTGATGTTAAATTTTAAAATTGCCTTAATATAGGCGGAGCCGATTGTACCTGCACCTCCAATAACCAATACCGATTTGTTGTTAATCTTGGTGATTAATGTTTTGTTAAATTTTTCAAAATCCTGCTTTAAAAGGCTTTCATTCCGCAATGTAACTTGATTCCGGATAAATGAGTCAATATCTAGATTTAATTGCATAATGGATAATTATTTTTTAAAAATTCAAATGCTTATTTAATTTGAAAATTTTGCAGTACATCAAGTGGTTCCCAATCTAATTCTCGTTTTGCTTTTTCATTTGAAAAAGTTAATGATTTAACTATTTTATCAAGTTTATTCGAATTGACAGGAAATTTAGTTCCTATTATATCACCTAATAAAGCTAAACATTTCGCTACCCAGTATGGGATTGATCTAGGCGTTTTTTTATTCAATTGTTTTGAAATTAGTTCATCTAGTTCGTTAAATGAGGGATCATGATTAGCACAAATGTTAAATATGCCTCCCCGGTTGGCAAGTTTTGGAATAATCCGGGCAATGTCTTCAGCCATTAAAATGCTCTTTCGTGCTGATCCATTTCCAATTCTAAAATATTTCCCATTTTTGATGCCATTGATCATTACTCCTAAATTTCCTGGAGGATTCTTTCCAGCAATGAGTGAAGGCCTTAAAATGCCAAGTGTTACATTGTTTTTTGAACACCAATCAATTAAATATGCTTCTGCCTGAATTTTGCTTACCGCATAAGGCGAAGTGCCTGCTAAAGCATGTTCTTCAGTTATATTTATCCCTGATTCAACGCCATAAACAGCAACAGTACTTATGAAAATAATTGATTTCGGTAGTTTTCCCGATTTCTCAAGTCCCTTTAATAGATTCTTAGTGCCTTCCAGATTAACCAGGAAAAACTCTGTGTTTTCTTTTAAATTGTTTAGATTCACATGGGCTTTGCCTGCAGCATGTAAAATAATATCATATTGCGTGATGAAGTCAGGTATATTCTTGGAAAGATCAATATTATAGGTGTCTTTGGCAGATAAACCTAAAGTATCAATTGTATATTTATGAGACAGTATAGGATAAATATTGTCACCTAAGAATCCGGATGCTCCAGTAAGTAGAATCATATGAGATAATCGTATATTAAGAAAGTAATTCTAAATATTTAGCGAGTATGAAGTCTTTAGCATAATGAGTTTCTGCAATTTGACGGGACCTTACATTTATTTCCTTAATTAATTCCACATCCTCATATACATTAATAAACAGATCTCTTAGTGCTTTAGGGTTATTAGGTTCAACAACCCATCCGATATTGAGTTCTTTTATACACAGACTTATCTCTGAATTCTCATCTGCAACAATGATAATTGGCTTACCTGCAGCCATTATATTATATGATTTACTTGGAACACCTAATCCGAACATACCCTCGTTAAGTGTAACAATTGAAACGTCACAGGCATTTAAAAAATCATTTTGCTTATCCCGATTCTGAAAACCAACTAATGAAACATTGTTTTGAGCATTATTTTTAATAAAATTCTCAATCGTTTCTGCTTTTGCTCCTGCTCCAATGAATAGAAAATGAAGATTATTATTCTCAATCAATTTAATTGCTTCAAGAATATTATCTAATCCTTGTGCATGTCCTAAATTTCCAGCAAACTGAAAAACAAATTTATCTGCAAGGTTTAGCTTATTAATCATTTCTGTCTTTTCTTTAGCGATTGGATAAATATCTGTAACATCTGCCCAGTTTGAGATAAAAACAATATTTGTTTTATTATTTGTCTTTGTTTGTATTAATTGCATCATATCCCGACCTATAACAATACATGTATTTGACAAAGAATATGCTTTGTCAAATGCTGATTTTATTACTTTATACAGAATAGAGGTGTTTTTTATTTTTCCAACTGCAACGAGATTTTCCGGGAAAACATCATGTACTAAAATTGTATACTGAACTTTTTTGATTTTTCTAATTATTGGAAGTAGAATTAGAAAAAATGCTGGATTTGTAACAACAAAAAGTTTGTCTCCTTCTTCAACATTTTGTAGTGTTTTCTTAAACAACATCATACTAGACCAGAATAAGCGTATTATTCTCAGTATTGTATTGTTTTTACTAATATTACCAACATTTAAACGTTGAATATTTACATTATTTTTAACTTCTTTTTTAACGAATCCAAAATTATTAGTTTCATTATATTTTGCACCAGTGCAAATTACATTAATGTTATCTCCGCTTTTTGCTAAATATTCTGCAATTTCTGTTATTATATAACCTGTTGATGTCAATATAGGGTAGTAGATTTCAGTAACTATCCAAATCTTGTTTTTTTTCATACGTTACTTTAATGGCATAACTACTCGATTCATATAATCATTGTAACTAAATAATATATACACTACTTTATCTGGAATATTGGAAAAATATTGTTGGAGTAATCTTCGGAAATAATAGATTATATCTATTTCAAAATTTCATAATTTTAATTTCCAAAGGGATCGAACTTGTCTATAGCTTGAAAGGTAGACAAGCAGTCTTGAAAAATTCATAAATTGATATGGTCCAATACATCTCAAGACGCACTTCATTAATAAAGTTATTAGTTTAAATGTCGTCTTGTGTTGATTGACATCGTTAAAACTTTGTGCTTTATAAACTGGAGGATTCTTAACAAGCAAATGATTCTGTTTGGCAAATTTATATACGATTCCATTGGCATCAAATGGGTCGTGTTCCGGCAACTCATTGACAATAGCAGCGTAAGCTCTCCTAAGCGTAGGAGAAATTATTTTTTCATTCGAGAAATAGTCAAATTTATATTTTTTGTCTATTTTATTTAACTCTTGTTTTTTCAATAATGAAGAATATTCATTACTGATCTCTGTTAAGTCTTTGCGTTGCTCATTAATCTGAGGACATAAAGCGTTCTTTGAAAGATTATTGGGATTCAACTCATCAAATGAACTGAAATGAAAAAACAATAACGGAAATTTATCATTAATATAATACTTACCATCCATTTTACTGAGGGTTCGTTCATGCATATTCCAATAAGCAACATTGTATCCTAAATTGAATGAAATATGAATATTCGGGAAGAAGCATGGCGCAATACTGGCCCATTTTTGATCAGTAGATAGACCAAATTGGGATTCGGCAAAGCATAAATGGAAACATCTGTGAGAAAGCCACGAAAGAAATTCGATACTTTCATCGGATTTTTTTAGAGCGAAAAATCCGAAATTGAATGATCCGAATCTCATCATTGATAAATCACTATTTGGCAGGTTATAATCTTGTGGTTTTGTGTAATGAGGTGTAAGTATTATTGGATGCTTTTCTAAGTCACTTAAAATAATATCAAGTGAATTGTAAACCAGCATATCGGGGTCAAGATAAATTACAGCGTCATTACGTTGAAGAAAATGTTGAGCAAACCACGGTCTGAGGGCTGTGGCAAATTCTAAAATATCATATTTGAAAGCCAGTTGTTCATATAAGGGAACATTATAGTCTTCAAGCCATGTTATGTGACTGAAACTAGAATCTATTTCCAGATCTCTTTTCCCATCAAAAATCACTATCTCTACTTTGATTCCTGAATTGTTCCACGCCGATGCAGCAAGCACCAAAGCTCTTGGTAAATATGCAACATTACATATCGTATAGATTGTATAATTCATAATTGATTATAAATAGTTTTGATAATAGTTCTGAACATATTCTTTTAATGAGACTCTCCAATCCCTCATTGCGCTTACATTACGAATTTGAAGTTTGCGAGTTAAGAGTCGCTCAGATGCAGGTCTGTCTGCAAAATACTCCTTGGCAAAGTATTCTGATGTGACTACATTAATTTTTATTTCATCTCCCTTGCCAAGTACTTTTATTAGCTCTTGGGCTACTTCAAGACGGCTTGTCTGGCCTCCGCAAACACAATTATAAAGGCCCCAATATTCTTTCTGGATAAGGTTCTTAACCGTCCTTGCAAAATCCTGTGTATATGTTGGTGTGCCATCTTTGTCATTTACTATGAACAACTCTTTTTTGCCATCTTTGAGCTGTTTCATTATCTTCTGTACGAATTTTTTATCCTTGCTTGGACCCGAACCCATCATCCAACCAGCGCGACAAACTACAAACCGCTTTGCATTCTCAACAACAAAGCGTTCCCCCATATATTTAGATCTGGCATAGACTCCCAGAGGGTTTGGCAAATCCCAATCATCATATATTTCTTTTTTGCCATCAAAAATGCCAGCGGTGCTTATATAAAGCAATGGGATATCAAGAGTATTTGCAATATATACAGCATTCTCAACACACAAAGTATTGGTCAGATAAGTTTCATCTTCGTTTTGCTCGCACCATTCCAAATCGGTGTAAGCTCCGAGGTGGAATAAGTAATCTGGTATGAATTCTTCAACATCTTTTTTGTAAGCATCAAAGTCTCGAAAATCCAATAAAGAAATCCAGGAAGCATTAACATCTTTATCTGTACATTTTATTTCGTAATCATCTTTAAACTGGGTATAGAAAGCTTCACCCAACATGCCGCCACAACCAGCAATATAAATTTTTGTCTTCATATTCTATTTTAAATTAATTACTATAATTGATTTTCTGAATAAAATGTGTGCGTATCTAGTAATCGGTTTTTATAAACCACTGAACCCAGTAGATTTATTAATATTATTTATTTACTTTTTCATATGCATCAATATATGACAATCTGGTGTGATTCAATATCTTGATTCCTTTTCTTGTTGAATAGTCCTGAAGTCGCTCGTGACTTTTAAACACATTATACTGAGTCAATAGCAAATCGCATAATGATGGTATACTATCTATTTCATCGGAACCTTCATAAAAATGATCCAATCCTGTCCTAACTCTGTTGTTTTCATCCACATACATTCCTTTTAACCAGGATTGGTCAACTCCATAAAGATTTATAGTTTTATAGTCCAGGTTAATCGCTAAAAATATTGCTGCATTGATGACGGTTTGTGCAAATGGCATTCCTAAATTCTTATTGAATAAATAATATTCTAATTTTCTAAATCCGGAAATAGGAGTAGAATTAATATAAATAATTCTTATTTTATTATTATCTATGCTTTTAATAAATAATGAGTTTTGGGCAAGTGTGGGAACAAACATAATCATTTCCCATGTGATATTATTAAGTCGATCTGTTACATTTGAAATTCTTTCTTTCCCAAAAACATCATGAACATTGTTAAGAAATAAATCATTATGAAGAAATACATAATACAAGGGTTTGTAAATTGCAAAGTAATCTGTTTCGAGAAAAAAATTAACCACCATCAAATCTTTTCCGAGAAATGGGTTCGGAGTCATCTCAAATGCTTCATTCAGAGATGGTCCATTGCCTAATATACAGCACTCTGACCGTTTATTTGGCAAACTAAGGGATTTCATCTTTAATGCTATTTTATAGGAACTAAATAGACATATTGATATTAATGATAGTACAGAATGAAATGCAGTATTCAAGAAATTATAACTTTTTTTACTAAAACTTTTAAGTTGCATACTTACGCTTTTTAAGTGATATAAGTAAATAATAATTTAAAGAATTTAGTGCATAATAAAGTATTGCTCCAATCAAACAAAGTTTAATTAATTGAATTGGATAATATGCAAACCATCTGGGTGTCATCGCAATAACCAATACAGAATATATATATATGCTAGACATTTTCTCAGCTCTTTCAATAAATGAAAAGATTTTACCGATAAAGTAGCCGAGTAAAATCACACCAGGATAAGAGTACATTGTATAAATATAAACCGGGGCTAACCCCCCACCTCCAACCGGGTAACTTTCTTTCAAATAGGTTGAAAGGTTTGCCAACGGAGAAAGCAATGATCGCGGAACAATTACACTACCAACAAATTCAAGAGCAGCTTGAATTCTATCATTGATATTTAACATTCCATGTTCAATGAAATACAGTGTACGTATTGACGCATAATACACATCACTAGCGTTGTCTGAATTAAATCCGAATAATTCAGATGATAACGAAAAAGCAGTAATATCCTTTCGAAATAAGCCCCATGAAAGGACAACTATTCCTAGCACACAAAATATAAATACTGTTTTTTTTACGGACCAAATATACCTAAAATTCAATATATAGAAAACTAAAAATACTTGAACTAAGGCAACACGGCCACCATATAACATATATTTTATAGAAAAAATCAACGAAATTATATATAAAATTAATCGTTGAATATTAGTGGAACTAAAGACAAAAGCCAACGGAATAAACATAATTGCATATTCCGGTGGAAAATAAGTCTGAGCTTCACCAGATAGGTAAGCTCCACTACTCAGAATAGTCTCTCCTCTTATTGAAAAAATCGTAATAATTAGAATAAAAAATAATGATATATAATAACCCAGATTGTTTGGTTTTGATATGATTTTCTCCTTTGGTTCCTGTACTTTTAAAAATAAATATAGTGAAATATAGAATAAGAATAATATTTGAGTAGTGAAAAATAAAAGAGACTCCTCAAAGCATTGTATATAGAATGATATTTGTAAATCTAAATAATAATAGAAAATGGGTACTATAGAATAAGTACTCATAAATAAAAAGAGTACAAGTAGACTTAAATTCCCTTTAAGAATACATCTGATGAATAATAACAAATTAACTCCAATAAGTGAAAGAGTTAAAATTCGGCCATTCACCTGAGTTGGATTAGAACCCGAAAGTATTATTAGAATAATGAGAAAAACAGAAGTTACAATTATTTTGATATATCTATTTTCTAACATATAGCATATGCGAATTTATGCATGATATACAATCACTAGTATTTACTTATAAAAGCTGATAAGCAATTGGTTATAATTTAATTTTTGGGAAAAATCATTACTTTATTCAAGCAGATGGCATTACACACGATAAAAATTGCAAGTATTTTGTTTAATTCTATAATAATTTCAGGAATGTCATATGTTTTAACTGTGAAACCCATGCTAATTAATATTCGTTTGAAAAGAGCTTAAATAGTTGTAACGTTTAACACTTAAGAAATCATACCTTTCTCATTAATATCAATAATATTAGGTCTAAAAACAACGGTTTTAACAGTAATAATTATTTGTTTAAGTTCAGCTTTATTTAACATTATAAAACTAAGTAATGGCATAAATATTAAATACTCTAAGTTCCATATTATTAGAATAACTCCGATAATATATGGGAATAGCAATCTTATTGGAAAGAAATCTAAAATAACCGAGAAAAATGTTGTTTTCTCTCTTAATAACTTTCTTGAAAAATGTGTGCATAAATAGCTAAATACAAAATAACTAACCAATGTTGCAATAATGACATATTCATATGTTAATTTGAATATCAGAACTAGTGTTAAGCTTAAGACAATATTTATAAACAATGAAATTATTGAAATAACAGAAAGTTGCTTTTCTTGGTTTTGAGCCATCAAATATGATCCATAACCAAAAGAATTTATATAAAGCAATACCGTCATTGCAATTAAATTTAGTTCTATTAGTGTACTTTGATACTTAGGAATAAAATATATAAACATTGGAAAAACGATCAATGCCAAAAACATCAGACCATAAGATAATGTTACATAATTGACATTTAAAACTTTTATTGTGTTTTTAATGTTTTCTTGATTATTTGAATGTAATTTATCAATTATCTTGGGAAAGATAATTATGGATAAGGCTTCTAGAAATAATAAAATTGAATTAGCAAGCGTAAAGGAGAAAGTAAAATAACCAAAATCTTTTACTTCATAGAATACACTTATTATTGTTCTTGTTGAAAGAATTATAAAAAAGAAACACATATTATATATGAATAAATATAGTCCTTTATTTAAAACTAACAAACAAGTTCTAATGGTTGCTTTACCTCCCCATGGAATTTTTTTATTTACAAAAAATATTATTGCTGCTGCCAATTCCCCCAAAAGGTACATACCTAATAGCATTAATAATAATGCCTTACCTGTGGCTAGAAATAAGGATATAAAAATAAATATTGGAATAACTGATTGAAGAAATGCAATCTCAAACAACCGGTTTTTTATCCTATATATTGTTCCAAACAGGCTGTTGAAATGAACCCCTATGCCTATAATACATATTATATAAAAATAATTACCTATTTCATATTTATCAAATGCTTTTATTCCAAAAATCGAATAATATATGGCGAATATTATTATTAACAGAGATAATATCCCAATTAGATTCAAAGAACTTGCAACAATATTTTTTATATAATTGTCATTATTTTTATTTTGAACCACTAAAATATTAACGGAATTAGAAATACCGAAATTAATATAACTTATATAGCTAATTAATAATAATATAAATCCCCAAATACCGAAATAATAAGGGCCAAAATTAACTGCTATAAAAATTGATGACAAAAATTGAATAAAATACGTTACGTACCTGGAGAGCAGGTATAGCATCACTTTATTAGATCCAATTGCTTTTATTTTACCCCACATATAATTTTATTTATTCATCTAATAGGCATGAATTATCTCCTAAAATACTCCAGAATAGGTTGCCAAAAACATATGAGGCAATTATGCATTTGATATTTTAACAACTGCATTTTGTTATGCGTACAACTAAATTAGTAAGCTCAGGCTCTCTCCATTGTTTAATAGTTCCATTTAATTATACGTTTATTGCAAGATGGTAATTTCTAAAGGAGTACCTTTTTCCACATCAACATTCACTACTTTCCCTAGAACCTCTTTAAAATATTTTGGAGGCAAGCCATATCCAGGTCGTATCGATCGGACATTCTCTTCAGTAATTATTTCCCCAGCCCTTATGTCTTCCACTACATAAAGTGAACGACAATATTCTCGACTTTTTAACATATTTTCAGTAACAGTATAATCCACTTTGCCAATAGCAATTTCTGCTTCACGAACTGCTTTTACCATTGCAGTAAACTCCTTTTCGTCAGACGAGAAAGATGCATCGGGACCTCCAACTGAATGATCGAGAATAAAGTGTTTTTCAATTATCTTGGCTCCCATAACCGTGGCTACAATCGGAACAATGATTCCCATTGTATGATCTGATAATCCGGTAATTACACCAAATCGTTTGGCCAGGTCGGGAATCATGGCCATGTTGGCTTCTTCAATAGGAGCAGGGTAACTCGAAGTACATTTAAGCAGGATAACTTGCTCATTACCCATATGCTTGCATGCATTTATGGCTAATTCAATATCTTCTAATCCGGCAATTCCCGTTGAAATAATCACTGGCTTTCCTTTTGAGGCAGCATATTCAATTAAAGGAATATCCGTTATTTCAAATGAGGCGATTTTATATGCAGGGGTATCGAGATTTTCGAGCAGATCAACGGCTGTTTTGTCGAAAGGACTACTAAAACATATGAGCCCTTCTTCTTTTGCCACCCTAAAAAGTTCCTCATGCCATTCCCATGGTGTATATGCTTGTTTATACAGTTCATAAAGAGTTTGCCCGTTCCAAATTGTTCCTTTGATCTGAAAATCCGGTTTATCACTATTTATAGTTATGGTATCAGGAGTATACGTCTGCAATTTAACGGCATCTGCTCCACATCTTTTTGCTGCTCTGATAGTTTCTATTGCAGTTTCTAAACTGCCATTATGATTTGCAGATAACTCTGCAATAATCATAACTTTCATCTCTTTTGAAAAAATTGAGTTCATCTTATTATTTGCAATTTAATGTTCGATTCAGTTGTTCTCTGCTATTGGCTTGGACTATAAAATGACCTAATCTATCAAAAGAGTTTTTTAGTTTTAAATCTTTGTATTGTTCTATCTTATAACTTTTTATGATAGGATTGTCGATTTTTAAGAAATCTACTATTTGCTTGTGATTTTCTGAAGTTATAAATTGTATCCCGGAATACTTGTTAAGTGTGATTAAGGTTTCAATCTTTATATTTAAGGCTAAATTAATCGCATTCTCCAGCATATCAACTCCTGTTGCTAGAGGAACCAGATCGGATGTGATATAATCACCACCTAACCGAGCACCTATTTCTATGATATATACTCCTTTATAATTGATTTTTAATTCTGTATGAGTAGGGCTGTTTCCCAGATTTAATGTTTTTATTACTTTTAGAACAGTTCCTGAAATTAATTCAATTTTATCGGGAGGTATTTCAGCGGGAATTACATGCCGGCTTTCAACAAAGTAGCTTTCTTTTTCGCCCTGAACGGTTTTTCCTGTTATTGCAACTATTGTAGTATTTCCTTTTTGAGTCAGAGTTTCAACACTAAATTCTTCCCCACTGATAAATTCTTCAACGATTACAGTTGCACTTTTAGAGTGTACTAGCGAAATTTCATATGCATTAATAAGTTCGTCAATGTTATTAACTCTTTGAACCCCACGGCTTCCAGAAGAATCTACAGGTTTTATTACACAAGGGAAATAATCTATTTCAAATAGAGATTCCCTGGATTTAATTATTTTGTATCGAGGAACGAGAAAATTATTTTGAGATAGATGCTCTCTTAATAAAAACTTATCTGTGCATAACGTTGCTGCATTAACTGATGGTCCGCTCAGGCCTAAAGATTTACAAATATGAGCAACAGATCTGACAGGATAATCGGAGGTTGTCAACACACCGTCAATCATGTAATCTCTTGCAACCTTTAATAAGGATGGAGTATCAATTGTGCTTATAATTAGCTTTTTATCAGCATATTCAAACGCAGGGGCATTCGCGTTGTAATCTGCTACAATTGTAAAATATCCCAATTCTTTTGCCCGTAGAATTATGGGCAATTGAGTTTCACTGGCTCCTAATATTAGCAGCCTCTTTCGTATTTCCATCAATTAATCGTGTTTTTCGGAGATGATTAGAAAGTGTAATAAAGAAATTAAGATTAAATAAATTTCAATGTCTTTAATTCTTTTATACTATTTAGCACTAAATCCTCCATCGACAATAATATTCGTACCAGTTATTTTTTTTGATGCATCGGAAAGTAAAAAAATGCATGCATTGGCCACATCTATTGTATTTACCCATCCCAATGGATGCTCTGATTTACTTTTCTCCGACCAATCAATCGGGAGTTTCTTGATGCTGTTTTTAGTCATTTCAGTATCTTCGACCATTCCCGGGGATACAGTATTTACCCTGATATCTTTGTTCGCCAATTCTATTGCTAAAGATCTTGCTCCGGCAATGACAGCACCTTTGCTTGCCGAATAACCAATTTGATTGGCAGCGCCATACAAGGCCCTTATTGATGAAATTAAGACCAAACTCCCTCCGGATAAATTGAAGTACTCCTTTTTTGTCAATATCCGACAAGCTTCAAACCCCGCTATCGTATTTACCTCGAATTGATTCATGTAAATAGCTTTGGAATGTAATCTTAGTGGCAATGTGTTTTGAAGGCCTGCGGAATGAATAAAACCATCAATCAGTCCGACCTTTGTAACAGCTTCATGAATGGAAGTATCTAATAGTGCGGTATCACGTATATCTTGGGTGAAGAAAAGATGATCAGATCCTTCGAGTTTTGAAAATGTTGCTTTGAGATTTTCGACATTTCGGCCAAACAATATAAGTTTTGCGCCTAATTTACTGCAAAGAATGGCACATTGTGCACCAATACCTGATGATGCACCGGTGATAACAATTACTTTGTTTGCGAGAGTGAACATCATTAATCAAATTTTTGTTCACCTATTTTTTTTATAATGTCTTCAAAAGTAACAAAACTTTGTAGATCATTCGAAGTTAAGGTTACCTGGAAGGTTTCATCAACCAGGGTCATTAATTCCAAAGAATTCCAGGAATCCCATTCTTCCAGCGATTTTAGATTTGTCTGGATTGTTAAATCATTTTTTACTATTTGCAATCTCTCAGCAAATAATAATAGAAAATCATTTTTTGTCATAATTGTATGTTTTTTATTTTAAAGTAATAATTGTTGCTCCCCATGATAAACCTACTCCAAAACCAACTAACATTATTTTCGAACCACTCTTAATTATTTTGTTGGTAAAGGCGTTTTTTAATGCCATTGGTATTGTTGCTGACACAGTATTGCCCGTTCTAGCCAGATCAATACAAAATTTTTCATGTGGAATCTGGTTTTTTGTTCTCAAGTAATTTAACATATATTCATTTGCCTGATGAAATATAAAGAAATCAATATCATCCAGAGTTAGTTGGTTTTTTTTCGCAGTTTCTAAAACAAGAGAAGGAATAGTATTAATTGTAAAGCTATAAATGGCAGGTCCATTCATATATAAATTATCATCAGATGTGATATTTCCCGACCCATATTCATATTCATTAGCTCTATCCAATGGTTTATTTCTTTGTCCTCCATTTTTAATAATTAATTCTTGTGAACCTTTTCCATCTGTTCCCAAAACAAATTCTCCAATTGAAAAGCTTTCTCCATTAATAAGGGTTGCAGCAGCTGCATCGCCAAAAATAGCCCGGTTACCTTTGTCTTTCGGATGAATGTGTTTCGAATAAGTCTCAGATACTACGAGGAGAATATTTGATGCGATTCTGCCTGCTAATAAGCTCTTTGCAAGTGCCAAGCCATATATATAGCCTGAGCAACCTAAATTTATATCTAAGGCTCCGCAACTAGTCGATAAGTTTAATCGATCCTGCAATATGCAAGCCGATGTTGGTAAAATATAATCAGGGCTTTGCGTACACAATATAATAAAATCGATTTTTGTTTTATCGACTTTTTCCAAAAGCATTAAAGATGCCTTTTCTGCCATATCTAAAGCTGTTTCTCCCTCCCCTGCAATATGCCGCTCAATTATTCCAACTTTTTTTTCAAATCCAAGATAATCCCAGCCTGGAAATTCTTGCGCCAGATCGATATTGGTTAATATGCTTTTAGGTAAATAATATTCTAAATTCATAATTTTAATTTTATATTAATATTTATAAATACAGAATTGCTCTAATTTAATTAAACGTTTAAATGGTTTTTTATTATTTCAGGTGGATTAACAATGGCCTCACCTTTGAGAACTACTTTCATGTATTGGTTGATACATTCAGTTTTTAAGGAGATCCAATTATTTCTTTTAATTTCTAGTACTTCCAGATGAACAGAAATAATATCTTCAATAAATACAGGATAAATAAACTTAAATGTCTGGGAAAGATAAATAGTACCAATCCCTGGGAAATCATTACCAAGAACTGCAGCAATTAAGCTTCCAACTAACATTCCTGGTGCTATTCGTTTTTTAAAAATGGTGCTTCTTGCAAACTCTTCATCGAGATGAACAGGATTTATATCTCCAGTTACGGAAGAAAACCCTTTAATCATGCTATCAGTTATTTTAAAATCCTTCTTATACTGATCTCCGACTTTAAATTTCATGATACTAAAGGTTTTAGGAACGAAGCATTGAATAGCAATAAATATAATCAAATGTCAATTGAGTTAGCGAGGCCTTTCACCAACTTTTCTGGCTGGACTACCAACATAAATACCCCATGGTTCACAATCTTTATTCACCATACTTCCTGCACCAATAACAGCACCTTCGCCAATGGTTACTGGCATTATTACACACCTTGCACCTATGTATACATCATTCCCAACAACTAATTTGCCACCAAGTATGGCTGTTTGGCCACCAGGCAATCCATCAACCATTTTTAGGCCTGGGGCATGGGAATAAGTTGCTGAGAGAAAAACGGTACCAGGTCCAGTAGATACCCTATCTCCGATGATAGTCAAGCCACCGCCCCAGATTACCGTGTGAGGTTGTATATCTGTATATTCTCCTATTTTAACTCCTTCACCGGCAAAAATGAAAGCAAAATCTCTGATTTTGCAATTATTCCCAAGTTCAACAACATGTGGAAATGCAATTTTAGCTAAAGGATATATTTTCACTCCTTCTCCACAGAATTTTAATTTGTCACGGACGTTATCACCCATGAGTTCAGAGTCTTTGATATCAAACATAGTTGGCTTTTTTAAATTAATATTACAACTTATTTCTTTGATTATTTGTCAAACAATTCTTTGCGCTTTTCTAAAAGGTAACTAAATCGTTGATTATTGCTTTCTTCCATAATATCTCGAAGCATATTTTCGAAATTATACTGTGGTTCCCAACCTAATTCTTTTCTGGCCTTTGAAATGTCATAAACAAACTCATCAATGTTGTTGATTTTTTCTGGAATTTCTTTAATAATTGGATTTGTATCATCTCCCCAATAAAGACGTGCAATTGTTTCAGCTTCTTCTCTTAGTGTCAATTTATAACCTGAAGAAATATTATATAAACCACTTGCTTCTTTTTTATCTATGGCTTTAATAAAAGCTTCAATAACATCTTTTATGTAGACAATATCTCGTCCTTTATTGCAATCTCCCCATAACTCGATAGGCTTACAAGCCTTTGCATTATCAATGAAAATTTGAAATCCTGTTTTTATAGGCTTTCCATCCATGAATATTTCTGTATGGGGGCCATATCCATAGACTGGGGGTAATCTTAAAATAATACCTTGAAGTGCACATTCGGATTGATAATGAAGAACACAATCCTGAGCTGCCGTTTCTGAAATGCTAAACATGGAGTATTGCCCGGTATATTTTATTGATCTACCATCATTTTCAGTTATTACTTGTTTTTCTTCCCATAAGCCTTGTGTGTTTCGGTGAGAGGTTGCATAAATAATTTTCTTTGCATTAGCTTTTCTGCAATATTCAAGGATGTTTAGTGTGCCAATCACATTTACGTTGATATAGTTTCTAGCATCATAATCTTTCAAGCTCACATTGGCTGGTTGTGTGGCAGCAAGATGAATAACTGCATTGAATCTATGTGAGGGTAATTTATCGAAATCTGACTCTTTAGTTATATCCACATTAAAATATTCAATTCCTAAAGATTTATAATAACTTTCTCCGATTTGACTAATATCTGATGCAATAACCGCATAGCCCTTTTCCAAAAGTTTATCAATCAAATATGTTCCAATAAAGCCAGCTGCACCAAAAACTAAAATCTTCTTTCTCTTTATCATAGATAATTTCGATAAGTGTTCTATTCGTCTAAAACAGCTATTCCAAATCCTTCTCTTCCGTAGCCATTTCCAGAGTAAAGCATGTAAATATTTGTTTTATATTTAAAAACATTTGGGTAACAAATCATTTCAGAATCCCATCCGGATTCTGATAACTCTATCCCAGCTTTGTGATCCAATCTTTCAAATTGATAACCATCTTTTGATTCTGCATAACCCATTTTATAACCACCGGTACCTATTGCATAACAGTACCACATGCGATAAATATCGTTTTGTTTTATAATGCTTGCTCTGGAAACTCTTGTTTCGTTCTCATACATGTAGTTAACAGAAACGACACCCTCACGTTTCCAATGTATTCCATCATCAGATTCTGCATATTTTATATTGTATCGTGGTAATTCCTCATTTATCCAATAATCAGCTGAATCATACCACATTCTCCATATCCCATTCTCTATTATAATACATGAAATTACTAGAATTGTATAAGGTTCTGAATTTGTCCTGTCAATTATGGGAGCTTTTGAATAACGCACAAATGTACTTCCATTATCCTTGCTGATAGCCAATCCCGACACTTCTGCTGCACGAACCTTAGAGCCTTTATTCCAACCCATGAAATAAAAATACTTTTGGTCCCCAGAATTGACAATACAAGTTGGAGAGACTCCATTGTCATCAAAACATCCTAAACTTCCTATATCTAATATAGGGGAATCTGAGAGATGTAAAATTTTTACAGGTTCATTAATATTGATATCCACAAATCCAGTTCTGGAAATATTTGAACCATCCCTACCGGAAAAATAAATCCTAAATAGATCATCTTTTATCTGATCCACAACTGGTAGCATACCGTGCGATTTAACCCAGTCATATTGGCCTTTTGGCTCAAATATTTGTCCTAATTTTGTCCAACCCATTTATTTGTGTTTTTTAATTTAAAATTTCTTGAATGATTTGATCTTTACCCCTGCCAATATCCATAGAAGTGATAAAAGGATCATTTGGAAATATGAATGACATATCTTTTATCATCTCGGGTAATTTAGCTATTTCATTTTTATCTATAGTTGGCAATAAGTCTTTATAAGTCTTTTTTTGGATTTCGTCCTGGTGAAATCCAATTACTGGAGTTCCAATTGCTAAAGATTCAAAAAAGGATAATCCCGGGGATGCTAAAACTAGATCTGTTTGATGCATTAATTCAGCAACATTATTTACATTTTTAACAATTTTAACTTTGCTCAATGAATTAAGGTTTTCGTTCAGAACAATATTTAATTGCTCAGTATGAGCGAAAGCAGAACCCAAAACCAATAATATATCTAAATTTACATGCATTTTTAAAAGTTCTTTTAATACTAATGTCGACATATTCGATGGATCAGATCCTCCAAAAATTAGCATTATTTTAGTTATCCCCTTTTTATCGGCAACCTTTTTAATTTTATTTTTGTAAAATTCAGGTCTGAGTATCCAATATTTAGGTCCAAAAAATTCAACTTTCCCGTTTGCTTTGTCCTTTTTGTAAATATTTTTAAAATTGCTACCTATATCTGCAAGTATCGAAACATCGGCATATAGATTGGCATCTGTTAAGTTTGTAAATATTATAAGTTTGGCTTCGAGTTCATTTTTAATTCTTTTTGCCAATTTGGGCGAAACATCAATTTTGTCAAATATGATTCTATCGGGATTCTCAAATACGAGAACTTTAAAAATTTCTTCATCTGAAGATTTTGTTAAAACATCGAATCCGGCATTTTTTATCAACTTTATAACATGTTTATCACTTTTGGTAATAAAAAATATTTGTGGATTAAACTCTACTCTTTCACTTAAATAACCTGCTAATGTAATTGACTGGTAAACATGGCCAAGACCTTGCAGATTATTACCATCAGTTATAATGATAATCTTCATTTGCTATGATTCAAATAGTAATTTATATTTCATTTCAGCTAACTTCCAATCCGTCAGCGTGTCAATGTCCTGAACATATTCTTCGGAGAGTTTAACAGTGCCAGTGTTTTCAGGCCAATCCCAATTTGCCAGGTTGCCGTTATTAAACCAATACCATTGTCCAGCATCATGGTAAACCTTTCGTAAATCTTGAGATCTTGAATTAGTAAATTCTGGCCAAATCATGCATGCGGTTTCATCTTCATTTATTGAAAGGCCTCTCCAAACGGGATAACTAAATTCCACTACGGGAAAAACAGAAGTGAAATTATTCGCAACTATTTTTGAATAACCTTCCTGTAAATCGGTTATTTTAATTAGTGGCGCTGTAGGATATATGCAACAAGTAAATTGAAAATATTTAGAGGCAATTTCTTTATAGTTATTTAATACTTCATAAATTACATCCATAGTTGTTGCAAAATCATCTGAATTATTTTTACTGCGGAGGAATGGAACTCTAGCACCAAATTTCAATGATATTTCGGCTATTTCTTCATCATCCGTTGAGACCATTACTTCATCGAATAAGCAACTTTTTAGCGCTGCCTCGATGGAATAGGCAATGATTGGTTTCTCTAAAAATTCTTTAATGTTTTTTCGGTGAATTCGTTTGCTTCCTCCGCGAGCAGGAATGATAGCTATATTTTTCATTTGATAATGAATTTTCTTACTTGATCAAGTAAAGCTATATACTTGGATTTTGCACTTCGAATTGTAATATTTGATGCACCTGAAATTGTGTCTTCCAGCTTCAATTTTAGCTTGCATTAAATAATAAAGTAATCCATCAAAGTGCTTCACAATTATATCGAGAATACCTAACTATGGTTGATAAATTATTGGCTAATCCCATGAAAGGACCGATCCCAAATTTGTTTCTACATGAATTACTTGAATGGAAAATAATTTTCCAGAAGTGTGTCGTAAACAACCATCCTTATCCTGATGCCATTCGTCCATTTCCGAAAATAAAATCTGTTGGATATTACCAGATACTTCCTTGTTTCTGCTATGGATCCAATTTATAAGAGCGTAAGTTGTATTGAAACGATTTTCTGAAGTAATAACAGAATTATACATAGAGAGAATTAATTATAAAAATCAGATATTATTTTAATGACCCATTCTTGTTCTTTATCTTTCAAAGTAGGGAACATCGGTAAACTTAAACAATTTTCGTAATATTTCTCTGCAATTGGCATGTCTCCCTCTTTCCACCCAAATTGCCGATAATATGGCATCAAGTGTAAAGGAATGTAGTGCACTTGAGCAAAAATATTGTTTTCACGCAAATGTTTATAAAGTTCTGTTCTATTTTCAAACTCGACAACATACAAATGATATGCATGTCCTTCTACCATACCTGTCTGTCGAATTACATACGATTTGTTATTAAAGCTATCTTCGTAAATCTTTGCGATTTCTTTTCTTCTGATTAAACCAAACTTTGCTCTTCGCAACTGACTTTCACCTAAAGCTGCTTGCATATCTGTTAATCTATAATTAAATCCTAGATCTTGCATTTCATAATACCAAGGTCCATGATTAAACTGTCTTAATTCAGGGATCTGTTGTATACCATGTGTCCTAAGGTTTTGTAATTTATGATATAATTTTTCATCATTCGTTGTAATCATACCACCTTCACCAGCTGCAATATGCTTTACTGGGTGAAAAGAAAAAATAGCGAGTTCAGCAAAATCTCCATTACCACAGTTGTGTTTATTGCCTTTTGAATCAATGAAATAACCACCTGGAGCGTGGCATGAATCTTCAATAATCCATAAGTCATATTTATCAGCCAATTTGCGGAAAGCCTCCAGGTCAACTGGCCTTCCAGCAAAATCTACGGGGATAATTCCTTTGTAAGTACCTTTAGGTGCTGCCTTTAGAAGTTTCTCTACTTCCTTGATATCAAGCAAGTATGTTTCAGGGTCAATATCAGCAAAAACAACATCACCACCTGCATATCGCACACAATTTGCTGAGGCAGCAAAAGTGATAGGTGTAGTAATTACTTTGTCTCCGGGTTTTACACCTAAAGCCAATGTACAAAGGTGGAGGGCAGCGGTTCCGTTAGACACAGCTACTGCATATTTAACACCAATGTAATCAGCAAATGCCTTTTCAAACTCCGCTATTTTGGGGCCTTGTGTAAGATTATCGGATTTTAGGACTTCAATAACTGCCTGAATGTCTTCATTAGTGACGTTATGTCGCCCATATGGTATTTCTCTCATTTTATGATTTGAATTTATTAACAATAATATATGTTTGATATTTTTATTGTAGCTATCTAATAGCTCTTATTCAGATTTAGTAATTGCATCGCATTTATTCCAAATATTTTCTTGTAATCATTGAATAAGTGGCTCAAATTCCTAATGAATTTCATATTTAAATAACTTCACTAAACTATTAAGAACACTAGGTTTAGTTAGTTATTACTTTATTGATAAAATAACACTACTTGGAATATTAACTACACGATCCTCTAGCCATAAAGCATTTTGAAGGCCATCAGTTTGGCAATCCTTAAACATGGACAGTTTATTCATCAGGGTCCAAATTGGGCGTGTCATCACTTTTTGTGCATTCGAGAACTCCAGGAACTGATTCCGCGCTTTCCTGTTATCCAGGATGATAATATTGAGCCAGTAGTTCGACCTGCAATGCTTTGGTTCCGTGAAGAAATTAATCCCCTTAACATCAAAGAAAGTTTTATAGGCTAATGCCAATTCCTTTTTTTTTGTGATGAAGTCATCCAGATTCTCCATCTGTGCCACGCCGAGGGCAGCATTGATATTGGGCATACGGTAATTATATCCAATTTCGTCGTGGGCAAATTCCCAGGGATGGGGTATCTTGGCCTGGGTAGTTATGTGTTTGGCATGCTGAGCTAGTGTTTCATTATTAAATAGGAGCATTCCTCCTCCTCCTGCAGTGATGATCTTGTTACCGTTAAAGCTTAGGGTGCCAATGGTTCCGAAAGTGCCTGTATGTTTTCCCTTGTAGGTGGAACCGATGCTTTCGGCGGCATCCTCGATGACAGGAATATGCCATGCATCGCAGAGGGCTACGAGGGCCTCAATCTTTACCGGGTGCCCAAAGGTATGCATCGGAACGCAGGCTGCGATTCGTTTACCAGTTTTCTTGTTGTAGCAAAAGCCATCATTGTGAATATCGCCGTATTCTTCCAAAAAATGCTGCACGGCGGCAGGGGAGAGACCCATGGTTTCCAGGTCCACATCGATAAACACTGGACTGGCACCCGTGTATGCGATAGCATTGGTTGTTGCAATAAACGTGAGTGCCTGGGTGAGCACTTCATCGCCCTGCTTTACCCCGCAGAGCATCAGCGACATGTGAAGTGCCGCAGTGCCATTGACGCATACAACAGCATGTTTGGCTCCGGTATATTCGGCAATTTTTTGTTCAAACAGATCTACGAACTTTCCTACACTCGAAACATATGTGCTGTCGATGCATTCATTTAAGTATTTTTTCTCGTTCCCAACAAATTTAGGTTCATGGAGTGCAATGGGATCTTGAGTATTATAAATGGTACGGATAAAGGTGATTATTTCGGAATATATTGTTAACATAAGCTTTTGTGGTTCTTAAATGCGGCTGTTGGCTTTTGGCCGTAGCAAATTGTTATATAGAACGGACACCATGCCATAAGTTACTTAAGCCGGTATTCCCCATGATCAATTTGAGCACCCGCCAGGAAGTATTCGTAATGGAATAGTCTATGGGTATTTCAACCGGAATACCTGCTGTATGCTGTGCGATCGACAGCCTTACACTATCCAGCACAATCTCCGGATTGAAACCGGTGAGAATGATACTCCCCGTATCCTGGGCTTCGGGCCTTTCCATGGACTGGCGCAGGGAGATGGCCGGGAAATTGAGCATGGAGGATTCTTCGCTGATGGTACCGCTGTCGGAAAGCGTGCAACGGGCATTTTGCTGCAGGTTTATGTAATCTGAAAAACCAAAAGGTTTCAGCCATTGGATGCGTTTGTCGAAAGAAGTCCCTTCAAGGGCTTCTAGCCGATTGCGTGTGCGGGGATGTGTGGAAACAATGACCGGCAATTCATATTCCTTGGCCAATGCATTCAGCACCTGAATGATCTTTTGAAGATTAGCCGGATTGTCCACATTCTCTTCCCGATGCGTGGAGACGACAAAGTAATTGCCGGTTTCAAGTTTCAGTTCGGAAAGGATGGTTGATTTTTCGATTTTTGGTTTGTAGTAATCCAAAACTTCTTTCATAGGACTACCTGTCAGGTAGATCCTGCGGTGGGGGAGTCCTTCGGAAAGCAGTTGCCTACGGGCATGTTCAGTATATACCAGGTTAAAATCCGAGATATGATCAATGACTCTCCTGTTAATCTCTTCAGGTACATTGAAATCGTAGCTCCTGTTACCGGCTTCCATATGAAATACCGGTATGTGCATGCGTTTAGCGATATAGGCCGAGAGACACGAATTGGTATCTCCCAAGACCAGCAAAGCATCGGGCATTTCTTCCTTCAGCACTTCTTCTGTCTTGCGGATGATATCTCCGACGGCTGCTCCGAGTGAAGAAGTATCTACATTCAAAAAGTGGTCGGGCTTGCGGAGTTCCAGATCTTCAAAGAAGACCTGATTAAGTTCGTAATCATAGTTCTGGCCGGTGTGGACGATGACCTGGTGGAGATGCTGATCCAGCAGAGACATGACCCGGGATAAACGGATTATTTCGGGGCGGGTGCCGACTACGGTGACTAGTTTGAGATTGGATTTCATTTTATAATATTAATGGAACGCAGATGACACAGATAAAAAAGGTTTCACGCAGATTCACGCAGATTTTCACGCAGATTATTCGCTGCCCTATGAGGCCGCTTCGCTAAGTTCCCACAGATTACTAATAACCTGCTCAATATGAGCAAATCTTTGACTATATTATTTCTTTTACACCATCTAGGTGCGCAAATCAGCGTTTTTTTTATTTGCGTAAATCCACGTGAAACAAAATCAGTGGAAACAAAAACTGCATGAAACTTTTAAACTGTCTCAAAATACGTATCCGGATCCTTAGCATCGAAATGTTCACTAATCCAGAAGATCGTATAAAGTTCCTCGTCCCCGATATTTTTAATATTATGTACATACCACACCGGCATATCCACAAACGAAGGTTTTGCACCATCAAGTTCAAAGGATAATACATTATCCGTCCCGATACGCCTTAATTCAATCTGCGCTATTCCTTTAATCACTGCAAAGCGTTCTGCTTTCCGGGTATGGAAATGGTTGCCACGTGTGATGCCGGGTACTGTTGTTGAAAAGGAAACCTGTCCGCCACTGCTGAGCCTCATCGTTTCCACAAAGCTTCCACGCTCGTCGTGATTCAATTTCAGCATAAAAGGGAGAAAAGTGGCGTGGTCGATATAAGTCAGGAAAGTATTAAAGAGATTTCTGTCGAAGGGATCATCAATGGCGGGAATGCTGCCTTTTTCGAAATAGTTTTGCTTGTAAGCAGTTAGCTTTTGGAGTAGGGTGGATACTTTGATTTCAGAAGTATGCGGAACGTGAACTGTAATTGGTGATTGGTGATTGGTGATTAGTTGGTTAAGTATTGTGTTAACTAGTTCTGTGACATATATGAGTTTTATTTCGCCATCTACCTCAATTTTGGGTATTTCGTCGTGCGTGAGCTGGTGGCAGAAAGTTGCTACGACAGAGTTATAATATGGATTGCCGAAGGGCCCAAAAACATTTGGTATGATGAGGCCGGTGAACTTGGCATTATTTCTTTTTGCCCATTTCTCCAGCAGTTCACGCCCGTCGCGCTTTGATTTGCCATAGAGATTGTCGCGTTCTTCCTGGGTAGAGGAGGCGAAAAGCACGTGAGGAGTGGTGTTGGTTTTCTCTAGGGCATCAATCAACTGATTGACCAGTCCGATGTTCGTCTGATAAAGGACCTCTGGATCGTTGTGGCGGTTCATGGCAGCGAGGTGGATGATGACGTCACATTGGGAAACCCATTCTTCAAATTTATTATTGTCTTTAAAGAAAGAATCTTCAAAAGGGATACGTGAAAATATATCTGGTTGTAAGCCAAGTGTATTGAAGATGTGAGTACCTACAAATCCTGCCTGGCCAGTGATTCCTACTTTTATCATAATCTTTTTTTGTGACACAGGCTTAAGTGCCATTTATACTTTAATTCTGTGAGACACTGTGAAACGCATTTTTCCAACCATTAAAATAATCTTTTCCCCAACGGTAATTATCATCTTTCGCTTCCTCCAAGCTCAAATCAGAAAAGATCATCACCTGCGAATCCGCCTCCAATGCCTTTATCCCATTTGCATTTCCTCCCGGAATAATCATTACCTGCGGACTGTCAGCGCTTAGGATCTGTTGATGGACCTTCATATCCTTGCCTGGGTTTTCCCAGTTGTCGATCTCCACCCAACAGATTAAAAATTTGCCTTTGGTGACAAAAAAATGTTTGGTCTCCAGCTTATGTCCCTGCCAGGCTCTGATGATGGAAGTATCAGGATGGGTTATGGTGTAAAAGCGTTTTATGCCGTCGCATTGGAAGTCATTGACGAAACGGAGGATTCCTCTTTGGTCTGAAAATGTGTTGCCATTGATAAGTTCCATTTTGTGACTCCTTTTACTTCTGTGAGACTATGTAAAGCGCATTAAATTTATTATTCTACCATTCCTACATCTCCCCGAATCAGCTCCAACTTCAACAGCAACTTTTTCGTTCCCTCGATATCCAGCCTTTCAGTGTTATGGGAGGTGTAGTCATCAACTTCTGATACTTTGGCTTCGCCTTCGGTGAAGAATTTTCCGTAGTTCAGATCACGGTTGTCGGCGGGTATCCGGTAGTAGTTGCCCATGTCGGTTGCTTTGGCCATCTCTTCGCGGTTTACCAGGGTCTCATAGAGTTTTTCTCCGTGGCGGGTGCCGATGACTCTGATTTCAGTCTTTGCCTGGTACAGCTCAATAAGAGCCTGTGCCAGCACTTCTATGGTAGCAGCGGGAGCCTTTTGCACAAACATGTCTCCGTTCTTGCCATGTTCGAAAGCATAAAGTACCAGCGTTACGGCATCCTGAAGCGTCATCATGAAGCGCGTCATATGAGGATCGGTGATAGTGATGGGATTCCCCTTCTTGATCTGTTCCACAAATAACGGGATTACCGAACCCCTGGAGGCCATCACATTGCCGTAGCGTGTGCCACAGAAAGTCGTGCCGCTGCCATTCAGGTTGCGGCTCTTGGCCACCATCACTTTTTCACTCAGGGCTTTGGACATCCCCATCGCATTGATGGGATAGACAGCCTTATCGGTGCTTAATACGATGACATTCTTTACACCGTTTTCCCGGGCACTGTCCAGTACATTCTCGCAGCCCAGTACATTCGTTCTTACGGCTTCCATGGGAAAGAATTCGCAGGAAGGGACCTGTTTGAGGGCGGCTGCCTGAAAGACATAGTCTACGCCGCGCATGGCTAAATCCAGACTTCGTTTGTCGCGGGTATCGCCGATATAATATTTTATCTTATCGTTATGATACAGTTGCCGCATGTCATCCTGTTTTTTCTCGTCGCGCGAGAAAATCCTGATTTCTTTAATTTCCGTATCTAAAAAGCGGTCGAGTACGGCGTTGCCGAAAGAGCCGGTGCCGCCGGTGATAAGTAAGATTTTGTTTGAAAACATCTCTGTTGATTTGTGATGAATAATTATATTGAGATATACGAACTTAGCGAAGTGCTCCCATATGCACAGCTTCGCCCTTTCAGTCACATACCCTTTCAGGTAAATGGCTTAACAATAAGGTGTTGCATTAATTATTCAATTGATCCGGAAAGATCGAGCGTAATTGATATTTAAGTTAAACAGTTCTTTTCCATAGCAACAGCATCTGATCCTTTCCCATGGTGGCAGCCAGTGCCATGAATTGAATGGCTGTTAGTAATTTAAATTTTATAACGCGTTTAAGCAGTGTTTCTGTCTTTGCAATAAGGGTTTCCAAAAATTCGGTGTTCACGTTTCCGCCTACGAAAAGCATTTCGATATCACCACTCTCTTTGCCACAGGCGAATGCACCGGTCAGATAAACTTCTTCAACCTCGCCCAGGCGTTCCACGATCTGTTCCACCAGTTGGTCGAGACCCAGGTGCTTGCGCAGCAGGCTATTGATTTCGGGAAAAAGCGGGTGATGGGTGTTGGCATTGTAGACTTTTCGTTTGCCTTCGGTATGCGAAGTGAGCAGACCTGCAAGCTCGAAGCGGTTCAGCTCCAGGCGTATGGCATTGCTGCTTTCGCCAAATTCGGTTTCGAGTCCACGCAGGTGGCCAAAACTGTTACTGTTCAGAAAGAGTCTGGTAAGAAGTTTGATACGGGTCTTTGATGTTATTAAAGAGTCCAGCATAACCGGTTGTTTGATGATGTATTTTTAGCGCCGGGATGAAGAAAAGGTATCCACACGCGGTAAACATATGTTATGAGTAACAAAAGTACTCGTTAATTCTCTAATTCAAACATATTCTCTAATTTATATAGAGTTTAAGTTAATGAATAGTTACAGAGTTTCAGGGTTTCAGAGTTTCAGGGTTTCAGGGTTTCAGAGTTTAGCTTCGCTTAGCTCGCCTGCGGCTCGGTTCAGGGTTTCACAGTTACAGGGTTTAGCTTCGCTGAGCTCGCCTGCTGCTCGGTTTAGGGTTTCGGGATTATTTAATGCTCAAGGTTACTATTATCCAAGAAGTCTCTCAACTTCACCATTTTCCGGTTTGCTGTTTTCATCATCTTTTGAAAACGTTTATCAGGCCAGGAGAAATAATTTGACCCGCTTGCCGGTGTTTGGTCCAGAAGTACAATTTCATTATTCAGCATATCATTGACCATACTGCTGAGTACATTACCACTATTGATGCAAACGCGCCTGTAAATTGAAAATGAAGTATCGTTTGACCTGACATCCGTTTGAAATTGTTTGGCGATGGGGCCGGAATCAATTCCTTCGTCCATTTTATAAATGGTCGTCCAGATCTTTTCATCGCCCCGCGCAAAAGCCCATAGGACCGGTGAGATGCCTTTGTCTTCAGGCAGCCGGGAAGCATGAATGTTATAAATTCCATTTTCGAATTTGGATAACAGGTCTTTTCTGATGATGACATCAAAATTGAAGGCGAACCCAATACCCGCAAAATCATATTCAACCTTCTCTTTGAGCTGATTGGCTTTGAAAATG
>JBBRRV010000017.1:0-32637 GCA_038246075.1 Bacteroidales bacterium | reverse complement strand
CCGGGAACAATGAGCCTGCGGTTAACTCCTTTTCAGCAAAGAATGGATTCTATAGTCAGTCAGGATATGGCAATACATATTGAAGCCGGTTTACTTCCCGGCTTAGGTATTCATATACGCAGTGATGGTATTAAATCATCACCATACTCTGAAGTCATGTTGATGTATAGTTTTCTTCATGATGCCACTTATAATAATGGATTAAGTGTTTTCGGACAGGTAAGCCTTCCTACAGGTCCTGCAAAGTCCAATTCGCTGAAATATCTTTTTGGATTGGCCGGGCGGTTAACGGCCCCTAAAATCGTGGTTATCGATGCAAATATACACATCAATCTGGCCGATAAAATGGCTGAATATGAAAGTTCGTTTGTGTTTAAAGCCTCTAAAATGCTTTATCCCGAAATGGAACTCAGGGGTGAAATAACTGAGAAAGCAACAAGTTTGTATTCGCTGATAGGACTTAAATTCAGGATAGCGGATGAAATGGCTCTGGGTGTAGGTATTCAGGTTCCCATAACCAAAGAAAGAGAATATGATACCCAGGCTCTGTTCACAATGGGTATAGCCTTTTAATTAAAAAAAATCAGAATATGGATATCAATAATCATTATAAAAATAAATATCATGAAAAAGCTTGAAAATAAAACAGCCATTATCACTGGTGGTGCAGGTAGCATTGGAAGAGCAACCGCCGCTTTATTTTTAGAGGAAGGGGCAAAAGTTCTTTTGGTTGATCTGGATAAAGAGGCTTTAAAGAAAACAGTAGATGAGTTAGAAAATAAAAATGTATCCTGGTGTGCAGCGGATGTTACTAATACAGAAGATGTAATCCGATACGTAAATGAAGCAAAAAAAGCTTTTGGCAGTGTAGATATATTTTTCAACAATGCAGGTATCGAAGGCGTAGTAAAACCAGTGACCGAATACCCTGAAGATGTTTTTGATAAAGTGATGGCTGTCAATGTTAAGGGTGTATGGTTAGGCAATAAATATACCGTTCCGCTTATGGCAAATGGTGGAAGCATCATTATGAGTTCATCTGTGGCTGGCTTGAGCGGCACACCTAATGTAAGCGCATATGTGGCTAGCAAACATGCCATAGTAGGTTTAATGCGGAACCTGACATACGAGGTTGCAGATAGAAAGATCAGAGTCAACACCATCAATCCTTCCCCTGTGGACAACAGAATGATGCGCTCATTGGAAGATGGCTTTGCGCCGGGGCAAGGTAATGAAGCAAAAAAAAGCTTTGAAGAAACCATTCCCTTGGGACGTTATGCCAAACCTGAAGAGATTGCTAAAGCGGTACTATTTCTTGCCAGTGATGACAGCCAATTTATAACTGGTACCACTCAAGTGATTGATGGAGGGATGAACGCATAAATTCGTTAACTGTAACACAGGGGCTTACATAAATCAGCAATTTGCAAACAAAAAAAACTTTCATTACTAATTTAAAAAAGGAGGATAAAATGAATATGTTAAACGATTCAGCAGGATATGGAATAGGATTCCCCTGGCATATAATTATTGGCGTTATCATTCTTATTCTTATAGTTTGGACAGTTGTCAGGGTTATAACGCGGTATAAAAGGCTAAAACAAAATCCTGCTAAGGAAGCCGTTAAAGAAAGATATGCAAAGGGAGAAACCAGCAAAGAACAATATGAAGAAGAAAAAAAGAATACTATATAAATTCTTCTATTTCTTGGTCATTTATAATACATAAAAAGATCTTATGAAGACATAAAAAAGTCGATTCTTTTGACCAATTTACTGCAAAGGCAATAAGGCCTGTAATCAACTCGGAAATTTCCCTGTTTGTAATATGAAACTGGTTCTGGTTGTTGAAGGGTAGCCCTCATGTTGCTAAAAGAAACGAATGGAAAGCTGAAACGGAAGATCCGGGATGGAATAAGACTAAAATAGCATTAAACCATCAATTTTTTAACGACAGCCGTTGTATTGTAATGCATACATCCGTAAACATGGTAAAGACATGCCGGAAATCCGCAATTGGAAGTGGAACAACAGTGCAGGTGAAAAGATTGTATACTGACAATTGTATTGTAATATAATGTTTCAGATTAAATTTAAAACAGAACAATAAACCTTTTAAAAGCAAATATTATGAATAAAAATGAGCATAAAATGAACGAAAATGTTGCCAATGCCGAAGGACACAAAATGGGATCCTGCTGCGGTGGCGGTGAAAACGACCAACTTGAAAATGAGGTATATAAAGTGCACGAAAATGGTTCCAAAACCGAAGGACATAAAATGGAATCGTGCTGCTGTGGCGGAAGAAACGACCACCCTGAAAATGAGGTCCAAAAAGATGGTAAATATTATTGCCCCATGAAATGCGAAGGTGACAAAACATATGATAAGCCGGGGAATTGTCCTGTTTGTAATATGAAACTGGTTTTGGCTGGTGAAGCCCAGCCTAAATGTTGCTAAAAGAAATGGATGAAGAGGGTATTGTTTAAATACGCCTTTTCATTTTCAATTTGATCGGATATCCGGACACAGGCCTCGGGTAAAAAATAAATGATTACTGTTATGAAAAGTGAACCTATTGAGGCGAAAGCCGCCGCTGATAAATATTACTGCCCCATGCATTGCGAAGGTGAAAAGATTTACGACCATGCCGGCGATTGCCCGGTTTGTAATATGCATCTGGTTAAGGTTGAAAAAAGCCTCACAGATAGTAAATTTCGTGTGGACACAAAGAAGCATATTCATGAAAAAGAGGTGCTTACTGTAGCCGGTAGCGCAGACAAATACTACTGCACTATGTTGTGCGAGGGTGATAAGACGTATCCGGAACCAGGCGATTGCCCTGTTTGCGGCATGCATCTGAAAATGGTTGAAAAAACAGGGGTAAAGAAGATCATTTATACCTGCCCTATGCATCCCGAAATCAGGCAGGATCACCCGGGTAGTTGCCCGAAATGCGGCATGACCCTCGTTCCTGAAAAGGGAGAAGAAACCAGTGAAGAGGAAATAGCCTACATGAAGATGTTAAAGAAATTCTGGATCGCATTAGCATTAAGTGTTCCGGTATTTATCATCTCCATGTCCGATTTCTTCCCTTTTATGCATCTCGAAGCCATCGCTTCAAAAAAAGCATGGAGCTGGGTTCAATTTATACTTTCAACGCCGGTCGTTATTTATTCCGGAGGTATTTTCTTTAAAAGAGGCTGGAGTTCCATCCGCCGCTGGGCGCCAAATATGTGGACCCTGGTCTCCATCGGCGTTGGCACTGCTTTTCTGTTCAGTATAGTGGGCCTTTTATTTCCGGGTTTATTCCCTGCGCAATTTAAAGATGCCCAGGGAAATGTACATTCTTACTTCGAAGCAGCAGCAGTCATCATCACCCTGGTCTTATTAGGTCAGGTACTGGAGCTGAGAGCGCACAGCAGGACCAATTCCGCCATCAAGGCATTGCTGGGTCTTGTGCCGCCGGTAGCAAGGGTCATACGCAACGGGACAGAAGAAGAAATACCGCTTGAAGAAGTTAAGGTCGGAGATATCCTGAAGGTAAAGCCCGGGGAGAAGATCCCTGTCGACGGCATCATCACCGAAGGTACAGCCGTCATTGATGAAAGCATGATCACCGGGGAACCCATACCCACTGATAAAGCGAAGGATGATAAAGTGACCGGGGGAACCATGAACGGCAAAACCGCTTTTGAAATGAAAGCCGAAAAGATAGGCTCCGACACACTGCTGTCGCAGATCATCGAAATGGTGAATACGGCCAGCCGGTCAAGAGCGCCAATTCAGAAGCTGGCGGATATTGTTGCCAAATACTTTGTTCAGATCATTGTTTTGAGTGCAATGATCACATTTGCCATATGGGCCATCTGGGGACCAGATCCTGCATTAGTGTATGCTTTTGTCAATGCAGTATCGGTTTTAATCATTGCATGCCCCTGCGCCTTAGGATTGGCCACGCCTATGTCCATCATGGTAGGAACAGGCCGTGGCGCACAGTCGGGTGTACTCGTGAAAGATGCCAGCGCCATTGAGGAGATGAATAAGGTGGACATCCTGATCATCGATAAAACCGGCACCATCACCGAAGGAAAACCAAGCCTCAAAAGCTTCAAATCTTTCGGAAAAATGAGCGATGATGAAGTGCTTCAACTGTCAGCGTCGATAGATGCCAACAGCGAACACCCCATCGCGGATGCCATTGTGAACGGTGCCAAAGAAAAGCGCATTGAACTGATAAAGCTGGATGATTTTGAATCTGTTACCGGAAAAGGCGTACAGGCCGTTTACAAAAGCCTGAAAATCGGGCTGGGCAATCAACGGCTTCTGGAAGATCTTAAAGCAACGGTTGACGATGCAGGAAGGAAACTGACCGAAGAATGGCAGCGTACCGGTCAGACGGTCATGTATTTAATCCTGGACGGCAAAGTTGAAGGTATTGTCAGCGTGGCAGATAAGATCAAGGATACCTCGGCTGCGGCCATCAAAGAACTGCAGGAAATGGGCATCAAAGTCCACATGCTCACCGGTGATAATGAATTTACCGCCAAAGCTGTTGCCGAAGAACTTCACCTGGATGGATTTATAGCCGATTGCCTGCCGGACGAAAAATACAAAAAAGTAAAAGAATTGCAGGAAAAGGGTCACATTGTGGCAATGGCTGGAGATGGCATCAATGATGCGCCGGCACTTGCCCAGGCCAATGTCGGGATTGCCATGGGCACCGGAACGGATATCGCCATGCAGAGTGCAAAAATAACACTCGTAAAGGGTGATCTTAATGGAATCGTGCGGGCGCGTGACCTCAGCAGAAAAGTCATGCGAAATATCAAACAGAATCTGTTCTTCGCCTTTGTATACAATACTGTTGGCGTTCCCATTGCAGCCGGATTACTTTACCCGTTTTTTGGCATTTTGCTGAGCCCTATGATTGCCGCAGCTGCAATGAGTTTTAGCTCGGTGTCGGTTATCACGAATGCTTTACGCTTAAGGCTGAAATAAAATAATGCGCAGATCATGCGCTTCTTCCGAAGCACTTACCAGCATTTTGATTGTTTCTGGCTGCAAATTATATAGAATTCACGTGGTGATTCGAAGTCGTCCGGTGAATTGATGCCTGGCGGGAGACTTGCGCCAGCCCCGCTAAGCGTAGTCTCCGACTACGCTTTAGCAAAAAATAATATTGACAAGCGTAGTCCAAGACTACGCTTAGCCGCTAAAATAACTCTCGGCACTTCCAACTTTAGGCACTCCCTTTTATCACTTCCCGCCAAAAAGCCTTTTGAAAAAGGACTTCTTTTCTGCTTTTTTATCCGGATTCTCCGGATCCTGCCTCTCTTTTCCCTTAAACAGGCGATTGAAGAACCCGTCGACGCCGGTTTCCCGGTAGGGCTCGCACTGCAGAAAAGAAGAATCGACTTCGGGGAGCGAAAACTGCGTGAGATAGCTTCTTCTCAGCCGCTCATCTCTTTGTATTCCACCCAGCACATTGGCAATAATAGGCAATGCCAGCGACGCTCCCGACCCTTTACCGCTGTAAAAATGGACATCCGGCGTGCGGGCACCGACCCAGGTGCTTAAAACAAGGTCGGGCGTATAGGCAATGAACCAGGCATTGGAATAGTTCTGCGCAGTGCCTGTTTTTCCGGCCAGTTCTGCACTTATGCCATAACGGCTGCGGATGCCGGCACCCGTTCCATGGTTAATGGCTTCCTTTAAAATAGCGGTTATCATTTCACTGGTTTTCGCTGTGAACACTTCATCCGGTTTTGAGTCTTCACGCTCATATAAAATTTTTCCCTTCGCATCGGTGATCTTATTGATCATGACCAGTTCGTTCATCTGCCCCTGGTTGGCGAAGGCGCCATAGGCCCTGGCAATCTCGTAAAGTGACAGGTCGAGTGTGCCTAATGCAACGGAAGGCGCGTCGTCCGTTAGCTTTGGAAAGTTAAGCCTGTTGCAGGTATTTACCAGCTTATCCCTTCCCACTTTAAAATACAGATCAACCGTTGGAAGATTCATCGAATGGGCCAGCGCATACCATAAGGCAACATTGCTGTTGGGTGTTGAGGCATTGTCATAGTTCTGGGGTTCCCAATCCTCGTACCCCGGATATTTTTTTTCCGAATTTTCGAGGTATGAGCAGGAGGTAAATCCGTCTTCAAACGCTGTCGCATATAAAAAGGGCTTAAAGGCTGAGGCAATTTGCCGGTGCGAGAGCACCATATCAAAGGGCATGGTCGTGAAATGATTGCCGCCGATCCAGGAAAGCACCGCCCCTGTTTTTGGATCGGTGATCAGCACGGCTGCATTCAACATCTTGTAATAATGCCATAAACTATCGAAGCGCGTGATATGGCTTGTCTGGATGTCGTCCCAGTTAAAGAGCTCGACCGCTCTTTTCCGCATATCTTTATCCGGATCCGCGGATTGCTGTTTTTGCTTACGGTACCATTGTTTTTTAAAATTGTGGCTTATAAGTTCCTTATCGAGTAAAGGTTGCATGATGGTCAGCTGTTCCTTTATGGCTTCAGTGGCCATCTCCTGAACCTGCATGTTCAGCGTGGTATATATTTTCAGACCGTCCTTCTCCAGGTTATAATCCTTGCCGGTATAAGTCTTGAGCGCTTCCAGGATGTCTATCGTTTTTTTCCTGACCTGGTAAACGAAATAGCCTGCAGGAACTTTTAAGCTTACATTTTCATAATTAAGCCCAAGGGGCAATTTTCGCAGGTAACTGGACTCACTGGCCGACAGATAGTGCTCCTTTTCCATCAGGCTTAATACCGTGTTCCGGCGTGCAAGTGAATTCCCGGGATTAAGTCTTGGATTGAAATAAGTGCTTGCCTTGAGCAGTCCTACCAGTACAGCCGATTCCTCTACCCTCAGCTCTCTGGCCGGCTTATTGAAATAGCGGTGCGCTGCGGCCTCCACCCCATATACATCATCACCGAAAGGTACTGAATTGAGATACAGCAGCAGGAGTTCTTCCTTGGTATAAATGGCTTCCAGACGCGATGCAATGATGATCTCTTTTATTTTGTTGACCGGCAGGCTTAAAACCCCGAAATCGTTCCGGCCATAAAGATTTTTGACCAGCTGTTGTGTAAGAGTGCTCCCCCCGCCTCCGCTGTTGTTGCGAAACAAAATGCTTTTAAAGAATACGCGGAAATAACTACGGGTGTCATACCCTTTATGCGCAAAAAAACGCCTGTCCTCCGTGGCAATGAGCGCATTTTTAAGATGGACGGGGACTTCTTCCCAGCGAATATTGGTGCGGTTCTGGGCAAAGTATTCACCGATCAGGACGTTATCTGCAGAATAGACCAGCGAGGCTTCTTCATTGCTGATCTCGGACAGTTCTGCTTTGCCGGGTAAAGGGCCAAAAGTCCCCGAATACACCAGAAAAAAAAACAATACACTGAAAAGGATCACTGCGGCTGTTGCAGCAGTTACATAAATGATAATTTTTCTAAGAAGTTTTCTATTACCCTTCAGGTATTTATATACCGCAGCGCTTTCTATATATTCTTGAAATGTCATATCTGTTTCCCGGGGATTATTTAGACCTGACAGGTCCTTATTTGCAGCCAGCCTAATTTCTTCTTTTGCCTAATCTCAGTATAATAATGATAATAATAATAATTACAATGGCAATAATGAATGTACCCAGAGCCAGTCCTGCAATAGAGGCTCCGCTGTTATCGCAGGAACTTGCTGTAAAAGACAGGAGCAATAAAATAAATCCAGGGATAAGTTTCCGGTTTTGCATGATATTTATGATATGATGATGACTTTAACACCGGAGGTTCCGGCAATTTCCCGGCCAAAGATAAGCAGGTTTATACCGGCTGGTTTTACACAATTATGGAAAAGAATTACATTATTCACACATTTAAAATTCACCAATCAGGGTGCATCAGAACCCTTTTTAAGTCAAGGATTTGCTGGTGCCTCTCTCGTCCTTCACTCACGCTCCGATTCGTCCCATTTCATTCAATGAGGTAATAATATAATATCCTTATGCTGTAATTATGTGTGAATTATGTAATAATTTTGTAAAATTATGTAACAATTATATTGATTAATGCATTGACATTTGTTGAAGGTTAAATTCAACCTATTTATTAACTTAAAACAGAACAACATGCGAAAGATTACAGTACTGGCCCTGATATCGCTTCTGGCCTTCACCACAACACAAATTAAAGCTCAAAACAGCGATCACCGTTGGGCTTTAGGTATTTATGGGAACTGGATAAATTTCAATGACAACAAAATTCCGGAACTCAAATTTAGGGATTTTCAGGGTAAAAAACAGATGATTCCTTCAGCCTATTCAGCAGGCCGTTTCATCAGCCCTTCCCTGAATGTTGTTGCTGCATTCTCTACCAATAAATTTGATATCGCTGACCTTTCTTCCTATAAATGGATGAGGTGGTTAAGAGATGATAAGGATTTTTGGGATGCTGATGCAAGCTTGCAATACAACTTTGCCAATGGCTATATCCTACCTGAATCATCATGGTTCACGCCTTATGTGTATGGTGGAGTCGGTGTTGCCAATTACCTTAAGACATCCTATTTCAAGGAAGTGGTAGGCGTGGGAGCAGATATTTGGTTGCTTCATTTCCTGGCCTTAAATGTTCACGGATCAGCTGATATTCTGAACAGCGGCGACAGCTACATTCATTTGTTCACTGGCCTCAAAGTCAGGTTTGGTAACTCCAAGGACACTGATAAAGATGGTGTTGTCGACAAAGACGATCGTTGCCCTACAGAATTTGGTTTGAAAGAACTCAAAGGCTGTCCTGACAGTGATGGTGACGGCATAGCCGACATCGATGACAAATGCCCGAATACACCCGCTGGTGTAAAAATTGACGCTATGGGTTGCCCTATCGACACAGATGCTGATGGTGTTGCCGATTACCTGGATAAATGTCCTGAAACACTTGCCGGAGTTAAGGTAGATGCTGAAGGTTGTCCTTTGGATTCAGATGGTGACGGTGTTGCCGATTACCTGGATAAATGTCCTAATACACCTGCTGGAGTTAAAGTTGATGCAAGCGGTTGTACGATAGATGCAGATAATGACGGTGTTCCTGATGCTATCGACAAATGTCCTAATACGCCTGCCGGAGTAAAGGTAGATGTTAACGGTTGCCCTATCGATACCGATAAGGACGGTGTTCCTGATTATATGGACAAATGCCCTACAGTATTCGGAATCGCTGCTAACGCAGGATGCCCTGAAATCAAGAAAGAAGAGCAGGCCATCATCAATACAGCTTTCTCGAATCTTGAATTCGTTACCGGCAAATACATCATCAAAAAGGCTTCTTATCCTTCGCTCAATAGATTGGCCGATCTCATCAAAAAGAAACCAGACTGGAATGTGCTGCTTGCAGGGCATACCGACAATGTTGGCTCAGACGAATCCAACATGAAGCTTTCTGAAAATCGTGCTAATGCAGTTAAGAACTACCTGGTCGCCAGGGGTGTTCCTGAATCACGCATAAAAGTTGAATTTTATGGTGAAACAAAACCAACTGCACCAAACACAACCGCTGACGGACGTCAGGCTAACCGCAGGGTTGAAATGACCATCTTCTTCTAAATTTCAGGAAAGAAAGTCATTTAATCCATACTGATTAAATACAGTATATTAAATTCAGGAATCACTGTCATCGCCTTTACGGGGGATGACGGTGATTCCTTTTTTTATGGGATTAACAGTAAGATTACCAGGGAGAAAAAGAGAACCACAGAGACACAGAGAGCACGGAAAAAAAAGAGAAACCACGGACACGGAGAGCACGGAGAGCACGGAGGTGCAAGGAGAATGTGTGAATGCAGATGAATCATATAAGGTCCTGATGAAGGATTTTGGAATTCATTTTGCCAGCATTTGTAATTAAAATACACTGAAATAATCATGGTTCCCCTGGGGGCCGACCTCATGGAATTTTCGTAGTTTTTAAGGGGAGGGTCTTAGGGCTGGGCCTGGTAAGCGATACAGAAGCTAAGGATGGCCTGTGTGTTGGCGCGGCTTGTGTCGCGCAGCAGATACGACCCGTAAAATAACAAGAAAATGCCATGAAGTCTTGAATTTTTGGTTCTTTTTGTTCAAGCAAAAAGAACGAACAAGCACATCAAGTTCCCTGCTTAGGGACCTTCTTTACAGGACTTTTTCCTTTACCCGGCACCGCAGGAGCCACGGCCTCTTTGGGCGATCCCAGCAGGATGGCGATCCACCTGGTATCTTCATCCTGTTCAAGCATGATTTTGATCGTCATCGTCAGCGGAACCGATAAAAACATCCCCACCGGGCCCAGGATAAATCCCCAGATAATGAGTGACAGGAAGACCACCAGTGTTGACAGTCCCATTCCTTTTCCCATGATCCTTGGCTCAAAAAAATTGCCGATGGTGTTATTAATGGCCATGAAGGATACCAGTGTCCATATAGCACCTCCAGTACCCAATTGCACCAGTGCAAATAGCAAAGCAGGGATTGCAGCGATGATGGACCCGATATGGGGAATAAAACTCATCAGGCCTGCGATGAGCGCCCACAGAATGGCATAATCAAGGCCAATAATGGATAAAGCTATGTATATCAGAATTCCGGTGACCATGCTGATGATCGTTTTGATGGCCAGGTAATGACGAATGCTGCTGGTGATTGTGGTCAGGTAATCCAATGACTCCTCAGGTCCTTTGAATATGGCCCTGAGTTTATCCGGTATGCTGCTCATTTCCATCAGCATGAATAAGATGATGAGAAAAGTCAGGAAGAAATCACCCATCATTTTGGCCAGTCCGTTCAGTGCTGCAACTGTAAAATTAAGTATCCGCGTGGGCTCAAACAGTTTTGTAAACTGATCTTCTGAAACCTTTATGCCATAATTGTTAAGATTGCGAATGAAGGTTTCGTTGATCACTTTAAGGCTGGCTTCATAATTTGAAGCGTTTGAGGTGAAGGAGGAAATGGTTCCGCCAACCAGGTATCCGAATCCGAAAAATACAGCCAGAATAGCGATCAGCATGATGGCAACGGCCAGTCCCTTCGGGACCTTCTTCTTTTCGAGCCAGTAGATAGGCTGTGCACAAATGATGCTGATAAACAGCGCCAGCAGAAAGGGTATGATGATCGCCTTTGCAAAAATGACACCTGCGATGATGATGATGAATGCTGCAACTTTCAGCACGGTTAAAGACTGCTCTTTCGGTAATGGATTAGTCATGCATGATGATTTATTTTATGATGATGGTTTTGCGTTTTAGAGGCCTGAGCAAGCGAATAAGCTATCCCACAACAATCCGGTCCATATGGAGGTCAGCAACGCTCAGATTCACCCTGGTTCGGCTCAGGCTCCCCCGTCTTCGGTCCATCCTTTCAGGCCTGGCTTGAATACGATCAATCCCGCTTACAGAAAACCATTCAAAAGGCTCAGTCCCGGATAACTTGTCCGCTCTTACCAGCATAAAACCCGTTAACTTTCGTCAGTAAGCACTGGCACCAGGAACGAACTCACCCACAAATCGCCGTCGGTTCTTAAGGCATGCATGGTACCGGCAGGAACAACAAAGACTTTTCCTGCTGTCAATACTATTTCTTCATGCTCCAGCACACCAAAGCCTGCTCCCTTTATACAGTAGAAAAGTTCATTGTGCTTATGGTGTTTATGCATGGCCACAACCTTATCCGATTTGATATGATAAACGTTGGTGGCGATTTTTGCTTTTATGACTTCTAAATCCATGACAGATACCCCTTTAATTGTTTTTATATCTAAAAATAATCCGGTAAAAGTATGCTTTTTTTGCATCATCCGAAGGATCTCATGGATACTACCCGTTGCGCCCCGTTGCGCCTCGTCCCCTTCCCTTCTCCTGGAGAAGCCGGGTGATCGATTTTTGCAATCTGTTTTGTTTGTGCTTTTAAACAAGCATGGCAGGCTGACAATCTGCTTTCACAAACTCCCTAAACCTCCGTGCTCTCCGTGTCTTCGTGGTTTTCTTTTTTTTCCTGTTCACGCCTGCTTTGTCTTTTTGCGCTTCTTTAGTGAAAAGAAATGAAAGTTATGATACCACTCCTTTATGCTTTTATGCATTTTACCGGCTGTTTTATCTTTCATATTTTTTTCATTGTTATTCTGGTCGCCGATTAACAATGCAACAGGCCGAAGCGGTTCAAATTCCTCACAAATGACCTTCAGCATAGCCGCAAACGGTAAAAACAAAATCATGCCCGCAATTCCCCATACTGAAGCACCGATAATCAGACTTAGAATGGCTGCCAGGGCATTGACTTTCAGACTGCTTCCCACAATTTTCGGACTCAGGAAATTGGTTTCAATCACCTGCACCGACCAGAATAAAATGATCACAGCGATAGGTTCCCACAAGGCATCATGCGACATAAAAGCATATACGACCGGAATAGTTGCGCCCAAAGTGGTTCCCACGTAGGGGATGATCGACAGGGTCGCAGCTAAAAAGCCAAACAGGAAGGGACTGTCTATGCCGATGATCCAAAGCCCTATGCTGTTGGCAAAGCCCAGAATAATGATTAGTGTGAGCATTCCCGACAAATAATTCTGGCCGACCTGCTGAATGTTTTTAAACATTTTTAATGCCCTGCCTGCTTCCGCTTCCGGGAAAAACCTGATAAATGCCCGTGTGAATCCTTTCCGGTATATTAACAGCAGAAATGTATATACAGATGTTGCCATCACCAGGGTAATAAACGCTGCGGCGCTGTTAAAGGTACTTCCTGCCAGGGTGCCTGCCGATTCCTTCAGCCATTGTTTCAGTTGATTCAGTATTTCAGTTCTATCGAGGTTTAAATCAAAACCGGTTTTCGTGTTGAGGAATACCAGCACATCTGTAAATAGCCCCATGAGTTTTTCCTGGAAGTCAGACGCTTCTTTTGAAAGACTGATAATCTGCGTCGAAAAAAACAGCAGACCACCGCCAATAATCGCTATAAACAGCAATATGGAGAGAAAGGCAGCCAGCATTTCATTCAGTCCCCAGGACTCCATTTTTTTTGTTACCGGATAAAGGATGAAGGCTATGAGCAAAGCCAGACCCAAAGGAACGAGAATCACCCTGGCAAAAGATAAAATAACAAACAACGCGATGACGGTGGCGATGACGTAAAATGTTTTCTGGAAAGACAGGTTCATAGAAACAGGATTATAGAAATGATTCAAAGATGGCCCATTTAAGAATTGAGTCTGTGTCGGAAAAGGATTTTTCTGCCACCAGGAGGACACAATAATTAACAAAGATAACTGGTTCCGGGCAAAAATTGCTATCTGTTATGTCTCCCTTTCAACACCCCTTCGACAGGCTAAGGGCATGCTTCTGCTAAAGACTACTTAATATACACGTTATTATTATAGCAGAAATTGTTTATAATCGCGCTGTTAAATAACATTGTCAAGCCGAGCGGAGTCGAGGCTCTTTAGTTAACGAATCTGCGCAAATCAATGGTAACCAATGGGGAAATTGCACATGACATGAGCAAAGCGATTTCATGAGCGTATTAAGCCTTATGAGCTATAATCTGCGAATAGCTGCGTGCAATTCTTCTTCGCAATTACCCGGCCATCTCGCGCGTGCAACGTAAAATCTGCGCGCAATTTTTCACTTTTCATTTTTCACTTTTCACTCCTCCGTGCTTTCCGTGCCTCCGTGGTTTTCTTTATGCTTCCTCATTTTTCTCAATGAACGCCATCACACTGCATTCATATTCCTTTTTTTCAAAATCCTCTTCGTTCAACCATTTTTCCGATGTTATCATCACATACTGATGGTCTCCCTTTTTCTCCAGATCCCATATGATGCCTTCCGCTTCCGGGAACGGGTCGATGCCGTCAAGTTGCGGCTTATATAACCTGTTGATCAGATTACTTTCCGAAAGGCTTACGCGCAGTGCCTTTAGTGCCAGCTCTTTGGTTACGGGTGTTTCATCATCATGTTCCGGTTTCATGTCGAATGCCACCACAACGGCTTTGGCACAGGGGAACTTACCGTTGTAAGCTTTGTAGAGCAGCTGGTTGATGGTAAACAGGCTTTTGTGGATATAAATGTCCGAATAATTTTCAGAAACCTTTTCTCTCAGCATTTCGTACGAGAGATTGTGTATTTGTCCTTCATTTAATGCTTCCGATAGTCGGTAATCCATCATAATTGCGGCTGCTTCTTCCGGTTCAAAATCCGTAATGGCCATGAACAGAAAATCCCTGAGTTCATTTGGCTTTACTTTCTCTGCATCTGCGTAATTGAATCTTTTTAAAAGTTCAACCAGGTCAGCATTATTCCATGAGCCTTCCAGCTCATCCATCGTTTTGACGGCGTTTATTTTAATTGCGTAGTTCATCTTAATATTATTAATTATTAATTTTTACTTTTATCAAACCAGGGTATATTTTCCTAATAAACAGTTCATTACAATAAATTCCAAATTCCAAGCTCCAAGTTCCAAGTTCCAAATTCCAAATTCCAGGTTCCAAGATAAAGGAGAAAGGTTAAAGGAGAAATTCTCAAATCCCCCCACTCGCCACATCACCCACTCGCTCCATCACCCACTCGCTCCATCTCCGACTCGCTATTCAAGGTGCAAAGATACAAAAACCACGACGGATGTTGGTTGAAGCAAAAGTGGATGTTAATAATCGTTCCCAATCCTTTTTTGTATTATATGGCTATTATTATCGCCGATATGTCCATATTTGCCAATAATAACCGTCATTCTGATATAACTAGTAGAAATCTCTTGCACTTACCGTAAATGGAAGAATGGCGAACCTTTAGTTCACGCGTACCTTTGGAAATAAAGTTAAGACATGCGCAATTCCATATGACCGCTAAAAAACAATAACATATGAATGATTTAACAACCTTTTTGCCGAGTTCAGGACGGATGGGAGAATTGGCCATGACCTATGGCGGACAACTTTTATTGGCGCTTGTTACGCTGGTCGTTGGATTATGGCTCATCGGCAAGTTCATTAAAATTTTGAAACGATTATTTGAATTGCGCGCTTTTGAGCAAACGCTTCAATCATTCTTAATTCAGCTGATTACCATCACGCTCAAGATTCTGCTTATCATCAGTGTTGCTGCTATGGTTGGTGTTCAAATGACCTCCTTTATTGCGCTCCTTGGTGCCGCAGGTCTGGCTTTTGGATTGGCACTCTCAGGTACGTTGCAGAACTTTGCAGGTGGTGTGATGTTACTCATCTATAAACCATTTAAAGTAGGCGATTATATCGACGCGCAAGGCTCATCCGGCATTGTATCTGAAGTTCAGATCTTTCATACCATATTAAAAACGCTTGATAATAAGACCATCATCATTCCAAACGGAGGATTGAGTAACAGTACGCTGACCAATTATTCAACCGAACCTGTGAGGCGTGTTGATTGGACTTTTGGCATTGGTTATGCGGATAACATAGACAAAGCGAGGGAAATCATTACTGCTGTTCTACATGCCGATGAACGGATTCACAAGGATCCGGTTCCATTTGTCGGTCTTATTTCATTGGGAGATAGCTCCGTAAATCTGGTCGTACGTGGTTGGCTTGATGCGCCAAATTATTGGGATGTCTTTTTTTCAATCAATGAAGCTGTAAAAAAGGAGTTTGATAAAGAGGGTGTCAGCATTCCTTTCCCGCAGCGCGATGTACATCTTTTTCAGGCCAAAATAAATTAGGAGCTGGCTTTAATTGCACCTGAGCACATCGATAGCATATCAATATATATTTAAATCATACCTATGGAAAAACTAAATATTTTATGGACGACAGATAACGTGGATACAGTATTCAACATGCTGTTTATGTATGCTGGAAATGCAAAAGTCAAGGGTTGGTGGGATCATGTGAATCTGATCATATGGGGTGCATCGGCAAAGCTTGTTGCGAATGACGAGCGGGTTCAAACTGCGGTTATAGAAATGCTGAATCAAGGCGTTCAGATAGAAGCCTGTAAAGCCTGCTGCGACAATTTTGGCGTTACGGATACGTTGACAAAACTTGGAATCAATGTCCGTTATATGGGAGAACCGCTCACCCAATATATTAAATCCGGCGAAAAGTTATTGACAATTTAAACCAACGGCCCCTTTCAGACAAAAAAGTGAAAATTATAAAATTTGGCGGAAGAAGATAAAGCAAACCGCTGGCTCCATTCGGGTAGACCACTCCTGGAGTGCATGATGCACCAAACTTATTCTAAAAATAAAATGAAATGGATTTAGCAGAAATACAAAGACAGCTTGATAAGGTGATGCACAACCAAAACAATCAGGGGTTACCTGCTTTTGAAGGTTATTCGCCATCTGAGATGCATCAAATATTACATTTTACATTTGGTTTAAATAATCCGATTCAGTTACAAAGGCTTAAGGATGCAGATTATAAAATGATTCCGATTTTTAACCAGATAAAATATTTGACCGGTTTGATTGCAAAAAAAGGAGAGCTAAAGCTTACGGACAGAGGCTTTTTGCCTACCAGGATTGTTGCAGACATGTATAGTCAGGGATTCATTAAAGAGGATTATATTGAATCAGGTATAATTAAATTGTACAAAGAGACTGATTCAATGTCAGTAAACCTGACCAGGATCTTAATTGAACTATCCGGCTTGACCAAAAAGCGAAATGGCAAATTAAGTCTGACTAAATCCGCGGAGAAGATACTATCAGACGATTATGCATTACTAAGATTGATTTTTATAACATTTGCGACACGATTTAATTGGGCCTATTACGATGGATTTGGCGATAATCAAATCGGGCAGCTTGGATATGGATTTTCATTGGTTCTCTTATCAAAATACGGACATGAGAAACGAAAGGATTCTTTTTATGCAGAAAAGTATTTGAAAGCATTTCCGCTGCTATTAGAATCAATTGTACCATCATACGGGACAGCAGATCGTTACGCTACACGGTGCTATTCGATCAGGACCTTTGAAAGATTCCTGGATTACTTTGGATTGATTGTTATTGACGAAGAAGACACAAGAATGGATTCAACAAAATATGTAACGACAACAGCATTATTTAACAGCTTAATAAAATGCACACCGCATAAAGCAGTATAGTCAATAAGGGTTTAGCTTCGGCGAAATCCCTATGCCAAATCTTCTCACCCATAGCGCCAAAGGTTATAGAACCAGGCTGCGAAGTTATCAATAAAAACCTGAAGCAGGTGATGAACAGCCAGATGCAGAATGTACAGGTCAATTTGCAACAAAATAAAAATGATATGGGGTTGAACGAAAAAAATAGTTAATTTTGACTAATTATCAGGAATTGCCTCCATGAATTGAATTAATAATCGCTTTATTTAATTGAATCATTTGTTTTTCGAAAAATGAAAAAGTAATTTTTCTTTTCATTTCTTAGCTATTTTTTCTTCATTTCTTAGCTATTTTTCTTTTCATTTTATTTACCATTACACTAATATGTAATGCGTTTAGATTTATGGAAACAGGCAAATAGCCCTGTAATAGCGAGGTTCGTGTTTCCAAATCATCCGCATGCTGGATGGAAATAATGTCAAACAAACAAGCGTCAGGTAATGAATATATGCAAGTTTAAACTAAGGTAAATGTTATAGATAAATACTACACACTGCTATAAAGGCTACCATAACTGAATGAAAAACAATAAATTATTCCTGCTGTTGCTTTTTGTATTTGTCATTCCCAGGGTTTATTCCCAATTGGCAGTCAGCATAGAATCTTCCTTTAATCCAATCTGCCTGGGGCAATCAACAACGCTTACGGCAGACACATCAGGTGGAAAGGGAACGATCACTTATCAATGGAATACGATTCCTGTAGGCGCAGAAATTGGCACTTCAAATAGTATAACTGTTACGCCCTCTTCAACAACGACATATACAGTAACTGTAACAGATGCAAGTAGTTTAACAATTACATCTTCTAAAATTATTACTGTTAATCTTAACCCAACTGCAAGTTTTTCTTTTACTCCGGATAATTCCTGTCCATACACGCCAATTAGTTTTACCAACTCTTCAACAGGCACTGGCCTGACTTGTGTATGGAGCTTTGGAGATGCCGGGTCGGGATCAGGCAACACTTCTACCCTGACAAATCCCTCACATACTTTTTCTGCTTCAACCGGGAATGCAACACAAAATTTTAGTGTCACGCTTACGGTCACGAATTCATCAGGATGTTCAGTCAACATCACAAAGTCAATAACTGTAAAGCAAATTCCTGATGCATCAATAGATGATTATTACAGCAGCGTGCCTTTCACAAATTGTGGGGGTACAAGTTTTGACCTCGCCATTGACAATACTTCTAGCACCGCTAATTCAGAATATACAATCGACTGGGGAGACGGTACATCACAGTATTCATCCGCCATTTTGCCGGTCACAGGAACACACCACATCTATGATGCCCAAGGCTATTTTACATTAAAACTAACAGTCAAGGGACTAAATGGCTGCATTTCCTCGAAAACATATTCTGTTTTTAATGGAAGTAATCCCGCCATTGGGTTGGTTAATCCAGGCAGTACTGTTAACCTTTGCGTCCCTGTTACTTTAACATTTCCAATCACTAGCACCGGGGGAAATCCCCCTGGCACAACCTATACGTTAACCACCAATACTGGTTCTGCTGATGTGGTATTTAGCCATCCCCCTCCTACAGAATACAAACATACTTTTACCGCTTCATCATGTGGTGCAACAGGAGCTACTATAAACAACTCATTTTTTATCAGGATCAAGGCATATAATCCATGCGGGTTATCCGTTGCCACCATTGAACCGATTACAACATCTATCAAACCCGTTGCCAATTTTACGATATCTCCGGCAACTGCTATTGCATGCACCAGCGCTCCGGTTACTTTTACAAATACTTCTGCATCGGGTATTGCAGTCAATAACTTTGGTAAATGTGACCTTACTACAAAAAGAAACTGGAAAATTTCACCTTCTGTCGGCTGGAGTGTAACAAGTGGTTCACTGGGCGATCCGAATCCAACAGAAAAACAAATAACATGGGGGTCATCCTCTCTCGGTGTTTCGTTTTCTACTCCAGGAACTTACGACATCTCCATGGTTGTAGGTAACGCTTGTGGTAAGGATAGCATTACAAAAACGGTTTGCGTCGAGGCTCCTATTACCCCGTCGTTTACATTAAGTTCCAGTATTGGTTGCAAACCATTAAATGTAAGCATAACAAACACTTCAGGACCAACCTCAGGCACAGCTTGTTCGCTGCCAACATATGCCTGGTCAGTTTACTACGTTGCCGGCTATTGCGGCAATTCATCATTATGGGAATATACTTCAGGGACAACATCCTCATCCATTAACCCTTCTTTTATATTCAAGAATTCAGGTACATACACGATCTCGTTAGCTGCAACGAACAGCTGCGGAACCTATAATACAAGTCAAACCGTTATTGTGACAGCCCCGCCTGAAGCAATCATAAGCCACATACCCGATAATTGTGGACCATTTACAGTAACACCTGTTGCAATTGCACCAAATTGCGGGAATGGTCCCACAACATATTCCTGGACTTTTGAAGGAGGCTCACCTGCTGTTTCATCCTTGCTTGACCCTGGTCCGGTATTCTTCCCTGCAGTTGGTTCCCATAAGATTTCATTAACTGTCACCAATGAATGCGGAGAAACTTCAAATAACACTTCTTTCAATATCGTGCCGCTGCCATCTTCAAATGCGGGTTTGGTTCAAACCATCTGCCAGGGCGGAACCGTTATCTTGGCAGGGATTGTTGGTGGCTCAGCGTTGGGTGGGACATGGTCATCATCCGGTGGCGGAACTTTTAACCCGAATGCAAATACGTTAAATGCGACGTGGACACCGCCAGTAGCATACGCAGGAAAGGCTACCCTGACACTCACAACCACGGGCATAGGCCCTTGCGCTGCTGTTTCATCAACTATTGATATTACCGTAATCCCTACACCAACCGCTGAAGCAGGTTCAGCGCCGGTGATCTGCCAGGAAGGACCGGTCACACTAACCGGTACCATTGGAGGGTCAGCTACAGGAGGAACATGGACCACACAAGCCGGCGGAACTTTTTCTCCTGATGAAAATACGTTAATTACAACCTGGATTCCACCTTCAGGTTACTCAGGTATAGCTCAACTGACACTAGCAACAACTGGCATGAACTCATGCACCGTTGTAACATCATCTGTAAATGTTAAAGTGAGTCCTGCACCAACTGTAAATGCAGGCTTAGATCAAACCGCCTGCCCGGGAGGAACAGTTAAATTACATGGCACAGTAGGGGGTTCAGCCACAGGCGGGACATGGACTTCCTCAGATGGAGGGACTTTTACACCGGATGTCAATGCTATAGATGCGACCTGGGCACCGCCCGCCGGATTTGCAGGAACAGCTATTCTGACGCTAACAACTACCGGTATGAGCCCATGTGGAGCCGTCACATCAAGTATAAATATCACTGTCAGCACAATATCAACAGTAAACGCAGGAACCGCACAAAGCATGTGTCAGGCAGGAACAGTCACTTTAGCAGGTACTGTTGGAGGCTCAGCAACAGGTGGAACATGGAGTGCGTCTCAAGCAGGTTTTTTTACGCCGGATGCAAATACCTTAAACGCAACATGGGAAGCTCCGGCCGGATATACAGGAATTGTAGATTTTACACTTTCGACCACTGGCATGAATACTTGCCCGGTTGTCACATCAACTGTTAAAGTCACCGTTATTCAGCTACCGGTTGTAAATGCTGGCACTGACCAATCCATATGCCAGGGCGGAACAGTAACATTATCGGGTAATGCCGGCGGATCAGCCACGGGTGCTGCATGGACTACACCCGCGGGTGGATCATTCTATCCGAATGCCAATATATTAAATGCAACCTGGACGCCGCCCCCGGCATACGCTGGAAAGGCTATGCTGACACTTACAACAACAGGGATGGGCCCCTGTTCTGCTGCTGCATCATCCGTTGATATTACAGTTAGTCCAACATCAACCGTGAATGCGGGTCCGGCACAAACCATCTGCCAGGGCGGATCGGCTGCGTTAACTGGCACAGTCGGGGGGTCAGCTATAAGTGGAAAATGGACTTCCTCCAATGGCGGATCTTTTTCCCCGGATGCATCTACATTGAATGCAACCTGGTCACCAACCGCAGGTTACTCAGGAACAGCCCAACTAACACTTACAACCACAAGCGCCGGCAGCTGTACAAATGTTTCAACAAGTGTAAATATCACCGTTACTCCAACGCCAACAATTGCGCAGCCTCAGGATCAGACGGTATGCAATGGTGCCCTAACCAAACTCATAAATTTTACCGGAACAGGAACGGTGTATACCTGGACAAACGACAACCAGGCTATCGGCTTGGGAGCTGGCAGCTCAGGGGATATTTCATCTTTTACTGCGACCAACAGCGGAAACACACCATTAACTGCTGCAATAACTGTTACTCCACTATTCACAAGCGGTGGAGTAACCTGTACTGGTATATCGAAGTCTTTTAAGATCACTGTAAACCCCTCACCATCGGTTAATCAACCCGGCAGTGAACTGCTTTGCAAGGGATCCGCAACGAAACCGGTAAGTTTTTCAGGGGATGGAACCTCTTATACCTGGACTAATAATGCCAGCGCAATCGGACTGGCAGCAAGCGGTATGGGGGATATTTCTTCTTTTATTGCAGCCAATAGCGAAACCACCCAGCTAGTTGCAACCATAACGGTAACTCCGGATTATACCAATGGGGGATTAACCTGTCAGGGACCCAAAAAGGTATTTACACTTAAAGTAAACCCTGCTCCTTCTGTTCAATTTTCTGTTCCTGATCAAACGATTTGTTCGGACAAGGCGACGACTCTGGTAGATCTTTCGTCATTCACCGGTGGTGCAACGATATCCTGGAGTTGCGTCGAGCCAACAGGTATCTCTGGAGCAATATCAAGCGGGACAAAAGTTATTCCGGCACAGAAGCTGACAAATTCCACCCACTCACCAATAACAGTAAGTTATATTGCAGTTGCATCCACATCCATAGATATGGTATGTCCCGGGCCAACTTACATATATAACATTGTTGTCAATCCAACACCAGATTTAACACAGCCCGATGACATAGTTGTATGCAATGGTGAGCAGACAAATCTGATAAGTTTCATAGGGACAGGAACGTCTTATACCTGGACCAACAATAATACTTCAACCGGGATGGGTGCCGGCGGAACAGGGAGTGTAACACCTTTTAAGGCCGTCAACACTGGGGTAAATGCTGTAATTGCAACTATAATCGTGACACCACAATATACAAACACTGGCGTATCATGTCCGGGAGAACCAAAGACTTTTACGATCACTGTAAATCCTTCTCCATCTGTACAATTTTCAATTGCTGATCAAACGATATGTTCGGGCAATGCTACAACTTTGGTAAATATATCTTCAGCCACTCAGGGGGCAACAATATCGTGGAACTGTATTCAGCCGGCAGGAATCACAGGCGCAATATTAAGCGGGACGACAGCTGTTCCCGTGCAGACCTTGACAAATTCCACTTCTTCACCCATAACAGTAAGTTATATTGCTGTTGCATCAACCACGGCAGGTGTTGTATGTCCGGGCTTACTATATACTTACAATATTGTTGTCAATCCGATACCAGCTGTCACGAAGCCGGATGATCTGAGTGTCTGCAATGGTTCGCCAACAAATGCAATAAATTTTACTGGAATTGGAACATTGTATGACTGGACGAACAATGATCCTTCAATCGGTTTGTCGGCTGGCGGAACGGGGAATATATCATCATTCACCGCATTGAACATCGGGAATAAGCCCGTTGCAGCATTGATATCCGTAACACCTAAATACACAAACAGTGGTGTAATCTGTCAAGGGACGCCAATCACATTTTCGATTACCGTTAATCCTTCGCTAACGGTTACTCAACCTGCCAGCCAGCTAATCTGCAATGGGTCAGCAACGGCATTGATAAATTTTACTGGAACCGGAATGTTTTATACCTGGACAAATAACGCCGTCTCAATCGGACTACCTGCAAGCGGAACAGGGGATATTTCATCCTTTATTGCAGCTAACAGCGGAACTGAACCTGTTATAGCTACAATAACGGTGACCCCGCAATACCTGAACAGCGGCTTGACCTGTCCCGGAATACCCAGGATCTTTTCGATCACCGTAAATCCGACACCAACGGTCACACAGCCTGCCGATCTTATTCTGTGCAATGGTTCGCAAACAAACATGGTAAAATTTACAGGAACAGGCACGTTCTATACCTGGACAAACGATGCTCGTTCAATCGGTTTGGGGACAGGCAGCACAGGGGATATTTCAACTTTTGCCGCAACCAACGCTGGAAACACACCTATAGTAGCAACAATAACCGTGACACCGCTTTACACAAACCAGGGTGTAACATGCACCGGAATACCAAAGATTTTTAAAATCACTGTAAACCCGACACCTACAGTTGCCCAATCTGTCAGTCAGATCCTTTGCAACGGGTCAACAACTAAGCTGGTAAGTTTTGAAGGTGTGAGAACTTCTTATATTTGGAGCAACGATGCACCTTCAATTGGATTGGGTGCAAACGGAACGGGAGACATTCAACCCTTTATCACAACCAACAGCGGGACCTCGCCGATTGTTGCGACCATTAAAGTTACACCGCAATATACAACGGGCGCAGTGACCTGTCCGGGCTCACAGGAATCATTTACGGTCACCGTAAACCCCTCTCCCGCTGTACAATTTTCCATACCTGGCCAGACGATATGTTCAGACTATGCTACGACACTGGTTAATCTTACTTCGATGACCGGTGGTGCAACAATCCTATGGAACTGCTCTCCGCCGTCCGGCATCTCGGGAGCATCATTAAGCGGCACTACATCTATTCCAGTGCAAATGCTGACAAATTCCACCAGTAAACCAATAACGGTAAGTTATATAGCTGTTGCATCAACGTCGGGGGATCTGTTATGTGATGGACCTTCCTGCACATATGCTATTATTGTTAATCCAACACCTAAAATTGACCCACCTGCCAACCTGGTAATATGCAATGGTTCACAAACAGATCTGATCGGTTTTTCAGGAACAGGATCCTCTTATACCTGGACCAACAATACTGGCTCGATTGGTTTGGCAACAAGCGGAACGGGCAATATCTCACCTTTCTCAATCGTGAACGCCGGAAGCACACCAATCGTTGCAACCTTAACGGTGACACCGCAATTTACAAATGCAGGGATAACGTGTCCCGGGGAACCAACAACTTTTTCGTTAACCGTCAATCCTACGCCAACGGTTAACCAGCCGGAAAGTGAAGTTGTCTGCAATGAATCAGTAACCACCTTGATAAGCTTTTCAGGGACAGGAACGTCATATTCCTGGACCAATAATGCCACCCAGATTGGTCTGGCAGCAAGCGGCATAGGGGATATTTCATCTTTTACTGCAACCAATAAAGGAAGTATGCCTTTGGGAGCGACAATAACTATTACGCCGCAATATACAAATGCCGGAATGACCTGCCCCGGATTATCAAAGATCATTACAATCGTGGTTAATCCAACACCCGGAGCAGCTCAGGTTGCCGACCAGGTTGTCTGCAATGGTTCGCAATCATTACCAATAAATTACACAGGAACGGGAACATCATATACATGGACAAACGATAACCAGTCAATTGGTCTGGGGGCTGGCGGCACAGGGGATATTCCCGCTTTCACGACAACAAATGCCGACATCATTCCTGTTACAGCAAACCTAACCGTTACACCGCTGTTCACGAACGGGGGATTAACCTGTCCGGGGCCACTTATGACATTTACTTTTACCGTAAATCCCACTCCGATGGTCATACAGCCTGAAAGCCTGATTACCTGCACAGAATCCCTGACAACACTTATAGGTTTTTCAGGAACAGGTACTTCTTATGACTGGACCAATAATGATGCCTCAATCGGACTTGGGGCAAGCGGGACAGGAGATATTCCACCTTTTATGGCTCTAAACAGCGGAACACAACCTGTAGTTGCCCTTATAACGGTTACCCCTAAATATGCAAACGCGGGATTGATTTGCGATGGACCGTCAAGGTCGTTTAACATCACCATATCGCCAAAACCTACCGTTAATTTCGGCATGTCCCAAAACTACGGCTGCTCGCCAATTACCATTCACTTTATAGATCATATTGAGGGTTTTGCGGATAATCTGGTATGGGACTTTGGTGATGGTTCCCCAGTCCAGCCTTCAACAAATTTCAATCATTCGATGTCACATACGTTCACCTATTTTGGTGTTACAGATACAACTTACATCATCACTTTAACCGGCAATAATAAATGCGGCACCGATCAGATAAAGCATTCCGTCACGGTAAGTCCTAATACAGTAAACGCTTTCTTCAATACTGACACACTATCAGGTTGTGCGCCGCTCACGCTAAGGTTTACAAATTATTCAAGAGGTGGCACAACTTATTCCTGGGATTTTGGTGACGGCAACGTGAGTACGCTGCTTAATCCTGCGCACATTTATACACTACCCGGTAAATACGTGGTAAGACTTGCTGTCACAAACGGTTGCAGTTATGATACCATTTACAGCAACACTATAAATGTCTATCCGTCCATTGTCACAACTTTTACATTTAACAATAAGATATGCGCAGCCGATACGATGTTCTTCCTGAACACTAGTGCTGGCATCACAAATTGCACTTGGGATTTTGGTGATGGCTCACCATTTTCCATGCTTACAGATCCCTGGCATGTATATCCTGTTTCCGGCACTTATCAGGTCACGCTTTCCGTAATCAGTGCCCAATACCATTGTCCATCAACCATTACAATTCCTGTTATAGTCAACTTTACCCCTCACCCTTCTTTCACGCTGAATCAGAGCATCGGATGCTCTCCCTTGTTAGTCCAGTTTAATAACAATACTGACAGCCTTTCTTTCAACAGCTATACCTGGGAATTCAACAATGGCAGTTCATCCGTCTTAACAACACCTATTGGTCAGGCATTTTCCAATCGCAGTTATTGTGCAGATACCACATTTACTGTTCGGTTGATTGCCAAAAACCATAACTGTGCTGACACATCCTATAAAAGTATTACCGTTCATCCTATCCCGAAGTGTGATTTCATTTCTGATGATTCACTTTTCTGCAATTTCAATGCTCCTGCGAATATTCAATTTAGGCAGCAATCCATATGCGCCCAGGGCTTTCAGTGGTATATAGGTGATACACTTGTCTCAACAAATAAAAACCCGGGAATTATTTTCCCAAAACCCGCCACATATGATGTAAGCCTGGTTGTTGCCAATCAATTTGGGTGTGAGGCAACAAAAACAAAGAAATATATCGTTTACCCTGACTGGAAAAGCCGGATCAGCATCGACCCGCCGACTGGCTGTGAGCCACTCGGGGTTACGTTCCAATCTTCAGCAGATAACCTCACGTATGTATGGGATTTTGGAGACAATACAACAGCCTCGAATGCACAAAATTATCATGTTTATCAGGCAGACGGAATATATTCCATTCTGGTAAATGTTGTGGGTGAGGGCGGATGCAGGGATAACCTGATGCTAAATGACAAAATAACAGTAAATCAGCCGGCCAGCGCTGGTTTTAGTTATCAAAACATCAAGATTCCGCCTCCGAATGATGGTACCGTTTCATTTTCAAATAACTCTAAGGATGCTACCCTATTTTCCTGGAACTTTGGCGATGGCAATATGTATTATGGAAGAGACACCATTCACCGGTATTTGTTGAACAATAATTTTGAAGTCACTTTAATTGCAAATAACCAGTATAATTGCCCGGATACAGCTTATACCAATATTGACCTGGCGTTCTTCCGCGGGTTGTTTATTCCAAACGCATTTAGTCCGTCAAATTCAAACATTAAAATTCAAAATTTCTTCCCTATCGGTATTGGATTGGAAACCTACCATTGCCTGGTATACGACACCTGGGGCAATAAATTGTGGGAATCCACAGCGCTTGATGATCAGGGTCGCCCCACTGAGTATTGGGATGGAAGAGTATCCGGGAATTTATTACCAATGGATGCCTATGTATGGAAGGCAACAGGAACCTTTAAAGATGGCAGCATTTGGCCTGGCATGGATAATGGCGACGGCATTCCGCGAAACTATGGTACAGTTACAATAATCAAATAATGAAAAGGAAAACCGGGATTATTATAATGCTCTTCTTGATTTTTGCACCTTTATTTGCAAAAGCCCAAGATCCGAGTTTTTCGCAATTTTATTTCAATCAGTTGTATTACAATCCTGCCTTTGCCGGTTTGTCAGGGGGAGCAACTGCAAGTATAACGCATAGGATCTTATGGCCTAATCTTCCGGGAAAGTTCACCACCAGCAAATTCAGTGCTGATCTTGATATGTCCAATAGCCCTGCCTTGGGAGGCATCGGCATTATTGCGGTAACCGATATAGCAGGCCAGGGTTTCCTGAAAACAAACACCATTAGCATCCCGGTTTCAGTAAGGCTGAGAGACATTGAAGGCAAACACATATTTCAATTTGGAATCAAAACCTCCATAATTATGAAATCTGTTAACTGGGACAGGTTTGTCTTTAGTGATCAGTTTGATCCTGTAAACGGCATTGTCAGACCATCTGATTTTTCGGCTTCTGCACAATCATCAATCACTTTCCCGGATTTCGGAGCAGGAGTAGTCTATGAATACCGCAATGCACTCTATGAAGGCTTCCCCATGAAAAAATGGAGTATACGCATTGGTGCTGCGGCACATCATATTTTCCAACCGGATTATTCATTTTTAGGTGTTACCTCGAAATTGCCCATCAAATATGTTCTTCATGCGAGCGGGGAATTTCCCCTGATCAATAATTCAGGTCTGATTATTGCGCCCGCAATCATCATTGAAAGACAGCCCATGCGACTGGGATTGAAAACATTGAATATTGGCACCAATGCCCTATGGCGCAATTTTTTCATGGGGGGCTGGTTCAGAACGGGAAATAATGTTGATGCGCTTTCATTTGTGGCCGGTTTAAAATTTGGTTCCGCCGCAAGATCCTATTTATCCTACAGCCGGGATTATACGATTTCCAAATTAATGTCCGGAACAGGCGGTTCACATGAAATCAACCTATCCTACCGTGTAGATGAGGAATTTTTATATGATATAGGTTTCAGGACGAAACGTGTTCATAAGGCGAAGATGGTGCCTTGTACAGAATTTTGAAGAAAAACAAATTTTATTACTTTCATTGTATAATCCACTCACTTCTCGGACATCAAAATCGGAAAAAAATATAATTCTGTTTTTTGATCAATTTGGAGAATGAAGGTGATATTTTGATTCACTAATCATAAGGATTGAAAGCTCACGGAAGGTCTCAGCCAATCTATGGACATCATTTGGATGTCGGGGAAATTATTCAGCAGCAAAATGCTCAGAATTCATATGCGTAAATCTGTCAAATTAAAAAAACTAAATACATCAACCTGTCTTGAACATGTGCACTTCAGTTAAACCTGCTAAATTGTTCCAAGCTGTTTTCTCCTTTTACCTCTTCACTTCATAAACATGACGTTTTTCAACCTCCTATACCTCATTTAAGGAATTTTTTGATCCTTTTTTGCCTATTTGCTTTTTACGAATATTCGATAGACTGGCACGAATATCCTGAAAATTGGCACGCTTATTCATTAGATGGCTACGGTGGCATTATTTACTATGATAAGTTAAATATTAGTTGCAGGTTTACAATCTTTGAAGCATTCTTTAAATTTGATCAGGTCTATTCATTACTGGTAATTGAAAAATCAAGGAATGATTCTGAAAGTTCATAATCTTCAGAAACAAGTTAATGGTTTGACATTTGTGACAATGATGAGAAATGAAAGCATAAGCGCTTCAAGAAGACCGAAGCATAAAGATTTAATATCTGTCCCGGCTATTTTTGTGTTTTATATCAAAGTAGAAACGGCACTTGTAGATTTACGCAATTGACACACTAACCTTTTACAAAAGTATAAGCGCCAACTTTCCCCTATTGTAAATATGCAGTAATGGGATTAACCTGTATCACAAACACTTAATAACGAATAATTATGGCAATAATTGATCTGGTCAAATGGATGCCACAGGGAAACCAAACAATCTATGCTTATAGGTTTCCTGAGACAAATCTCAGCACTTATACACAGCTTATCGTGCAGGAATCACAGGAGGCAATTTTATTCTCCAAAGGACAGATTGCTGGTAAATTCGGACCTGGCAAACACACCCTAAACACAGAAAATTTACCTATTCTCAGGAGCTCATTTGGATTACCCTTTGGCGGGAAAAATCCATTTACTGCGGAGGTTTGGTTTGTAAATAAACTACAACCCTATAATATTGAATGGTCAATTGACAGAATGGATATTCATGATGCCGATTATAATACAGGCATCCCATTGGTCGCACATGGTAAATATGGCTTAAAGATTTCTGATGCTGAAAGATTTCTGATAAAAATTGTTGGAACTAAAAATTCATTTGACCAAAATGACTTAACTGAACAATTTTTTGGAGAATTTTCATCCAAAACAAAATCTACTATTTTACAATTCATGATCAACAATAAGATTGGAATAAAACAGATCTCTGCGCATTTAGATGATATATCTGAACATCTAAAAACGATCATGCTCCCATTTTGGGAAAATATTGGTTTTGAACTGACTAAATTTTATATCACAAGTATTGAAGTCGATAGTTCAACAGATGCAGGGAGAAAGGTTTTAAATGCAATTTCTGATCAAAGTGCTCAAGCAATTAGCGGACATACATGGCAACAATCACAGGCATTTGATGTTGCTAAAAGTGCTGTTGCAGGTATGTCGCAAGGCAATGGAGGTCTGCTGGGGGCTATAGTTGCAACAAATATGATGGGAGGCCTTGGAGGTGCTGGCGGTGGGATGCTGCAACCGCAATATAATCAGCCAACTTTTGGTTCTAATAACCAAGGGCAGCAGAAAGGAGAATCTCCGCCGCAATCTTCACAAGTAAGAGAAGTATATTGCTCCAATTGCTCAAAGAAATTTCCAGGCACGCACAGATTCTGCCCCCATTGTGGAGATCCTTATGATGCTTGTCCCAAATGCGGGACTGATAATGAGAGAAATGCGAAACGCTGCGTAAGCTGCGGAACACAACTTCAAAGTGAGCAAAGCTCATGTACAAATTGTAATTCACCTCTCCAGGCTGGTAGCACCTTTTGCGGTAATTGCGGAAAAGCCCAAGGAGAAGATAAGTGCTTAAGGTGCGGAACACAATTATCACCTACAGTCAAATTCTGCCCTAAATGTGGACAAAAAAAATCCTAAACATAAAAGATTAAAAACATGAATACAAAACATATATATTCAATCTTTCTTCTCATATTGGGTGAAGCATTAGTCATTTTCAGTTTTTTGCATTTTGGACAAAACCTGGAAACAAATATAATATCTCTAAACATAATCATTTCATCAATTATTTACGGTCTTTTATTTGTTGACACAATCATGCCCTGGATTGATTTAAAAGATAAGTCACAAAAGTCAATAGGTTCAATTGGGCTGCTGGGATTTTTTACTTTTTTCTATATGCTTTTTGCTTTATGTACAATGGTTTATTGTAATTCTCTGAATCCTATCCCTTTTACAAGTCAGCTAATCATTCAAGGTGCATTATTATTCTTTCTATTTCTTGGTTTCTTGCTAACTTTTAACTCGTCGGAAAATGTTAGAGAAGTTTATATGGAAGAAAGTAATAATCGAGAAAGGATCGATGAGATGAAAAAAGCAACTAAAGCAGTTCAACTAAAATTGGATCAGCTTAAAGATATTCCAAATGATGTTATTTCGAATATAAACTCATTACAAGCTAATCTTCGCTTCCTTTCGCCATGCAACTCACAGGATGCAATTCTATTAGAAAATAAATTCATTGATGAAATGAAAACGGCTTATAACTGCATATTTGATATTCCATTCAATTTTGAAAAAATGAATGAAATCATTCAGAATTGCGAACGAACATTCCAAGAGAGAAAACAGGCAATTTCAAATTAATATAAATCGTAAATCAGAACAGTATGATTGGCAAAATTTTCCCTGAATCAAATAATATCGAACAAGATCAAGCAAAGATATTATTTAACTATTACCAGCAAATGGCTGAAAAAATAGTTCAAGAAGAGGAACGCTTCGAAAAAGAGATTGCAATACTCGAAGAAGAAAAAAGTGCATTAAATCAGGAGGTAGCTAAAGCCAAATTGTGGAAATGGGTGCTTTGCTTTCTGATTATCCCCTTTATTTACTTTATGATAAAAGAGAATGGTCTAGTAAAGCAGGTAGATGTTCTTGATGAAAGAATTAATGAATTTGAGAAACAGCATAAGGAAATATTCAGAGATTATAAAGTTAGCAAACTCGGTGTAGCATATATACCGATAGCGGACCAAATAAAATACGAGAATAAAAGCTTTATTGTTGATCACACAGGCATGATTGATGAAACAGAGGTCGTATTGCAGTTGTCAAGACAAAATGACTTATTGATTGAAACAATCTCCCAATTGGAGCATTTATCAGCTGAAGCTCCATTAGTAGAAAGTTCCTTTGAAATAGAAGAGGTTGATACAGAACAGTATTCTACGTCTATGCAACATATTAACCAACATGATTATTTTGGAAAACTAGAAAGGTCATTAAGAACAATTTCATATTGTATGGATGATCTGGATGTATCTTCTGTCTCGTTACCATTAGTTTCTAATGACAGCAGCTATCTGGATTTCTTAAAAGAGTATTCAACGAATGAAGTACCAGATGGTGTTCCTGTTTTTGAAGTTTTTGACACAAAAAAATACAACAATGACATCGCAAAATTTCAGGAACTTAATAAACTTAAAGATTCTTTATCCCGACATTCGCAACAATTTGAAGATGTTTTAAAAGAGCTAATGATTACAATGGCAAACTCGGTGCAGGCTATCTCAGCACTTAAAATTGCATCAGTTGACAAAATAGTATTTGAATCAAATAAAGTGCTTTATAAAATCCTCAAATCTCCCTATAACCATTATTCACCTGTTCTGGAAGCATCCGAGATTGAAAGAATCAAAAATGAAACATTCAATTATGGAGACTCCGTTCACGATTATGTCCCATTTCAATTAAAAGACAGTTCCCGTGTAAGATATAACCTGATTTCAGACACATGGACGGCAGAAGATGGGAGTACAACGAATTTCCCCTTTGGAGTTCACCAGTTCCAGGAAGAAATTGTAGCTCCTATGGTTCAAAACTTGATGAATGAAACAAGGATTGAAAGGTTAAAAATATATAACCATATTAAGGATCAGAAAATAAGCTACTTAAATAAATGGCATCAGGATACAGAGGACTTCTATGGTAGAAACAGGGCAGAAAGTGCTGATTTAATAAACTTAATGCGATCAAGTTTAAGAGATTACATTGCAGCAGTTAATACATT
>JBBRRV010000016.1:0-33098 GCA_038246075.1 Bacteroidales bacterium | reverse complement strand
TTGGAACTTGGAACTTGGAACTTGGAACTTTGATTATTCAGACTAATTTTAACTTCAATCAACTAGCAATGAAGCACGGCAAAGTAAGTTATTTTAACGAAGGAATCGTTTACATTCTATCAGGCAAGACAAGGATTAAGCATTGGATAAACGAGGTTGTAGTCGCGCAGGATAAGATCCCGGGTGACATTAACATCATTTTCTGCAATGATGCTTACCTGTCGGAATTGAATCTGTCTTACCTGAATCACACAACGCTTACTGATATCATAACATTTGATTATACGGCCGACGACATCATATCAGGTGATATTTATATCAGCATTGAACGTGTAAAAGAAAACGCACTTTTGTACAGCAAAACTTTCCGGGATGAACTTAACCGGGTTATGATCCACGGAGTCCTTCATTTACTTGGAAATAAAGATAAGAAGCCCCGCGATAAGGCCACGATGCGTAAAAAGGAAGATGAATGCCTGGCTTTGTTGCAGAATTTAGTCCTTTGACTCCGCGCTGTTCCTTCAGTTAAATTCATTACGCACTATATATTCATTTTGTTCAAAATCTGAACATTGATTTTTTAATTTTGTCAGTTGCCAGTTGAATTCTTTCAAACTCCTGATTTTTCATTTTTCACCCTTCATTTTTCTTTCTTCACTTTTCGCTTTTCACTTTTCACTTTTCACTTTTCACTTTCTCCCGCCGTCACGGCTGCCACGATTTTTTGTAGTTTTGCACTTCCATTAAATGTCCGGATGGCCCGATTGTTCTTTCAGACCAGGAGCCCAAATTTTTCGGACCAAACCTGGTCAATGTTATTTTGTTTCACGTGAAATAGCCTTGATTAGACAAATCACCAAATGAAAATGATATTCTTTATAATCATGGCCTATTCCATATGACCCATGAAAAATGAATAATTTTTAACTTATGAAACGCTGATTTATGTTTAAAGAATACGATGTCATCGTAGTAGGTGCGGGTCACGCAGGAAGCGAAGCAGCAGCGGCTGCAGCAAACCTGGGTTCTTCCGTACTGCTTGTAACGATGAGCATGACTACTATAGCCCAGATGTCTTGCAACCCTGCAATGGGCGGGATTGCAAAAGGGCAGATCGTGCGTGAAATAGATGCCCTTGGCGGATTATCCGGTATCGTCACCGACCGCTCCATGATCCAGTTTCGCATGCTGAACCGCTCAAAAGGTCCTGCCATGTGGAGCCCACGCGCCCAATGCGACAGGGCCAGGTTCACCGAAGAATGGCGCCTGCAGCTGGAGAAAATTAAGAACCTCGACTTTTGGCAGGATACTGTCATCGGCATCCTGGTTGAAAATAACCGCGTCGCCGGTGTTAAAACGGCCATGGGACTAACCATCAGGGCCAGGTCGGTTGTGCTCACAAACGGCACCTTCCTGAATGGAATTATTCATATAGGAACCAAGAGTTTTGGTGGCGGCAGGATGGGGGATAAAGCCGTAACAGGCCTTACCGAAAACCTGACCGCACTTGGTTTTGAAGCCAGACGAATGAAAACCGGAACACCTGTGCGTATCGATGGCCGTTCAATCGATTTTTCAAAAATGACCGAACAGCCCGGCGATGAGTTTCCAGCCAAATTCTCGTTTGAAGACACACCAAAACTTACCCACCAGAAAAGCTGCTTTCTCACCTATACCAATGCTGAAGTTCATGCGATTCTCGAAACAGGTTTCAGCGAATCGCCCATGTTTTCAGGCCGGATAGCAGGCGTGGGGCCGCGCTATTGTCCTTCTATCGAGGACAAAATAAACCGTTTTGCCGGCAAGGACAGCCACCAGCTCTTTGTGGAACCCGAAGGCTGGAATACAGTTGAATACTACCTCAACGGATTCTCTTCTTCCCTGCCTGAGCATATCCAGTTCGCAGCACTAAAGAAGATCAGCGGACTTGAAAACGTGAAGATATTCCGTCCTGGTTATGCCATTGAATATGATTATTTCCCGCCTATGCAGCTCAGGAATACACTTGAGACAAAAATAGTGACAAACCTGTTTTTTGCCGGCCAGATCAACGGTACAACAGGCTATGAAGAGGCTGCCGCCCAAGGACTAATGGCAGGTATTAATGCCCATCTCAAGGTGCAGGAGAAAGAGCCATTCATCTTAAAGCGCCACGAAGCCTATATCGGCGTTCTCATCGATGATCTTATCACAAAAGGTGTTGATGAACCATACCGCATGTTCACTTCCCGTGCCGAATACCGCATTCTGCTCCGGCAGGACAATGCCGATATCAGGCTAACCCCCCTCGGCAATGCGCTGGGACTGGCATCCGACGAACGGCTTGCCAAGATGAATCAGAAACAAAAATCCATCAGCGAACTCAAGGATTATTTACTAAAAACATCTGTCGCCCCGGAGCAACTTGATACTTATCTACGGCAGATTGAAACCCCTGAGCTGGCGCAAAAGACCAGGCTGGCATCCGTTCTGCTTCGCCCCCAGGTATCACTCAGTGAACTCGTGGCACAGCTTCCCTTCCTGGAAAATTTTATAAACGGGCACGACGGGAATATGTCCGAAATACTCGAGGAAACAGAGATCCTCATGAAATATGAAGGCTATATTACAAAGGAAGAAGAGATGGCCCTTAAAATTTCCCGATTTGATGACATTTATATTAAGCCCGATTTCGATTACCTCAGCCTTACTTCACTCTCCTGGGAAGCCCGTGAAAAATTCTCAAAAGTAAAGCCATCCTCAATCGGACAGGCTGCACGCATAAGTGGCGTTTCGCCGGCCGATATTTCCGTATTACTCATATATCTAGGAAAATAAATCATTTCTGTTCCACGTGAAACAACCAACCAATGGAGAGTCTACACAACTGCTTAGTCTGTGATAATGAATCGTTTACAACATTTTTAACCTGTCCCGACCATTTCCTCACGCAGGAACGCTTTAACATCTGCCGGTGCGAAAAGTGCGGATTTCTGTTTACCAATCCGCGCCCATCTGCTGCCGAATTGCCGGCATATTATCATTCGCCTGAATATATATCGCACAGTAATTCAAGTCAGGGAATTCAGAACACCCTATACCAATGGGTGCGCAAATATACGCTTGGCTTAAAATACAACCTGATCCTCAGCCATCAGAAAGGTTCGCGCATTTTGGATATTGGCTGTGCTACCGGAGAATTTCTGAATTATTTTAAACTACGAAAATGGGAAACCTTCGGAATTGAGCCCGATGCACAGGCGCGACAAATGGGAATTTCAAATTATGCGCTCAGCATTGAAGACGAAGATTGGCTGCACAAATTACCGGATGCCTCTTTTGATGTTATAACCATGTGGCATGTACTTGAACACGTCCCCCTGCTCAATGAAAGGATCGACCAGCTTCAGCGTTTATTAGCCCCCGGGGGAACCCTGTTTATTGCCGTACCCAACCCAGCCTCGGCAGATGCAAAATACTACGGATCTTTTTGGGCCGCCTATGATGTTCCCCGACACCTTTATCATTTTACCCAGGATACCATCACATTATTATTTTCCAAACATGCTTTTGGGCTGGTGCAGAAAATTCCAATGAAATTTGACGCTTATTATGTAAGCTTGCTCAGCGAAAAATATATGCCTGCAAAAAAAGGATTTTTTGCCGGAATATGGCGCGGCTTTCTGTCAAATCGCGCAGCAAACCGTTCCGGCGAATATTCGAGCCTCATATATGCATTTCGCAAGGTTTCGGCTTAATTAGAGCCCTTCTGGCGCACAAGGATGCTTTTGTAATATCTTTACCCTAAAAGCTACAGAACGTCGATCCTGAGGCATCAATTTTTATGTGCATTATTCATTTGTAAATCAATTACTTAAATAGTTTTTTACAAATATGTTAACAAAACGCATTCCCCGCAAATATTTATACGCCTGGATTTCGGCTACGGTCATTTCCCTCTTGCTCGCTTTAGGACTTCAGTTTTATTTTAAAATTCATAATGAACCTTCGCGCATATGTGACCGCATCAATAAGCAAATTCATATCCGTGAAAATTCACTCGCTAAAAACCTGAAATTAGTTTCAGCCCGATATAGCCAAAAAAATATTACCACATTTAATACGCTTCTTGATTCGTTAAACATGGAAGGTTACGATTTCCTGCTTTTCGAAAACAACCGGTTGACTAAGTGGTCTGTCAACACAATTCCTGTTCCCCAAAAATACGACAGTGTGCTATATGCAAATAGCATTGCACGGCTCAACAACGGGTGGTATTTGATTCAAAAGATCAGGATCAGGAATTCGGTAATGATTGGATTTCAATTAATAAAGAATCAATATAAAATTGAGAATGACTACCTGGCCAATTCTTTCTCTCCGGCACTGGATGCCCCCGCTGTAGTAACACTTTCAACCCGGCCTGGCATGTACAATATATTTTCCACCCGGCACATTTTCCTCTTTTCGCTTCAATTCAACAAGCTTTCGCCCTATTCAGAAAATGTATTATCGTTGCTGATACTATGCTATCTGCTGTTCATATTTTGCCTGTTGAACCTGATTTTTTCAGTTTATTTATCCTTTATTTCGTATTTCAGGAACCGCTGGCTATTCCTGTTAGCCTTCATAATCGATATCATCATCATCAGAATAATTATACTATATTTTGGAATACCACACCTGATCTATCAGTCGCAACTATTCAATCCATTATTTTACGCTTCATCCAACCTCCTGCCTTCCCTGGGCGAATTTCTGATCGACGCACTTTTTGCCCTATTTCTTGCAGCTATATTTTATAAATACTTCCGGATTAAAAGGCCCCTCATAAAGCTAAAACGATGGCAGATCAATACGCTCCTTCCTTCAATTTATTTGCTCGCAGGGGTATTATTTTTCTGGCTGTTAAAATTGCTGAACAGTCTTGTATTGAATTCGAATATATCTCTTAACTATTATAATATACTGGGATTCACAGAACAAGGAATTGTAAGCTTCGTTATTACCGTATCGCTGATTCTCTCGTTCTTCCTCCTGCTGACGAGGCTAACTGCATTTTCACTGCAACTTAAGAAATCACTCATTATTCATTGTCTGCTTGCTTTAGCTGCTTCCTGTTTATTCTATGTCATCACGCAATTTTCCCCGACAGACAAACTTATTTACAGCGCATTTTTATTCCTGATCCTACTCGGAAATTATTACTTTTTTAAAATTAACCGTTTTATTTTCCCATCCAGAAATGCAACGTTATATTTTCTGTTTGTGATGTCTGTCATGTGTACTTATTCTCTTGACAGCAGCAAGACATTTAAAGAAAAGGAAGAGCGAAAGCTCCTGGCAATAAAACTCTCAGAAGACCGCGATCAATTGGCTGAATATTTTTTTAGTCGTATCGAGCAGGAAATTCCAAAAGACGAAATCCTGCAACAATTAGCCCGGCAAGCGCATAAAAATTTAAATACGGAACATGCTGTTATTAAATATCTGGAGAAAACATACTTTTCCAACTATTGGTCAAAATATACGCTTCAATTTACTGTTTGTTACCCCGGAAAAAAGCTCAGTGTTAAACCAAATAATTATATTATAGATTGCGCCAACTATTTTTCGCGTTTAACTGACCGGCTGGGCCAGCCAACCGCTTCGCCCCACCTGTTCCGCCTTTCCGAAGGCTATGACATTACAAGCTACCTTGCTATTTTGCACTTTACACAACAAAAATATAATATACCGCTTCCTTTTGATATTTATGTCGAGATAAGTTCAACGAAAGCACCGCTTGATTCAGGTTATCCGGAATTATTATTAGACAATTCGCAAAAACAATCCACCTCAAATATTGCCAATTATTCTTATGCAATATATACAAATGGTGAGCTGGTTAAAAACGTGGGCTCTTATTTTTACAGTTTTACACAACCGAAGGTCGGGCCATCCGGCGAATTCAAATTCTTCAGTCTGAATGGGTTTAATCACCTGTTTCATCCGGTTAATTTAACAACCGTGCTGATATTAAGCCGGAGAAACCCGGGAATAACGGATTTAATAGCTCCATTCTCATATTTCTTTATTTTCTTCAGCCTGTTTTTTCTGTTCATTTTTATGCTGCTGAGTTTTTCGATGCAATTAAACTTCGCCAACCAAAGTTTTAAATTTAAACTGCAAGTGGTCCTGGTAGGTATCATTCTCCTTGCAACAGTAGGGATTGGAAGCGTAACAATTTATTATCTGGTCAATATTAATATGAATAAAAACAAAGATATACTCACCGAAAAATTACACACGGTACTCATCGAAGTTGAAGAAGACTTCGGCAATTCACCGGAACTGACACCACTATTGAGTGATTCACTTTCCTCCCAGCTAACCAAATATGCTGATGCTTTTTTCACAGATATTAATTTGTACAATCCGCAGGGGAACTTACTGGTATCTTCGCGAAGGGCCATTTTTGATGAAGGATTGATTGCCACTGTCATGAATGCGCACGCTTATACACAATTGTCCATTGGCCGAAAAACATTATTGATTCAGAACGAATCCGTTGGAAAATATCAATACCTGTCGGCCTACATACCCCTGCGAAACAACAATAACAAATTGATCGGATATCTGAATCTGCCCTATTTTGCAAGGCAAACATCCCTCAAACAGGAGATATCCACCTTCCTGGTTGCTTTTACCAATATTTATGCCATTCTGACGGCCCTGGCTGTAATGTTTGCCCTGCTCATTTCCAACTATATTACACGCCCCCTCAAGCTGATCAGCGAAAAACTGGGTAAAGTAAAACTGGGTAAAAAAAATGAGAAGATCGACTGGCACCGCCAGGATGAGATAGGGGCTCTGATAGCCGAATATAACCGCATGATCGACGTACTGGCAGAAAGTGCAGAATTGCTCGCACGATCGGAGCGTGAGAGTGCATGGCGCGAAATGGCCAAACAAGTGGCCCATGAAATAAAAAACCCACTGACACCCATCAAGCTCAGCGTTCAACATTTACAAAAAGCCTACGATGAAAAAGCCCCTGACTGGGAGATCCGGCTGAAGAAGTTCACCCACACACTCATCGAACAGATTGATACCCTTGCCACCATCGCTACGGAGTTTTCCGACTTTGCCAAAATGCCACTTCCCAAGAATAAAAAGGTTGATCTGGTTTCGGTCATTCAGGCCTCCATCGTAATTTTCGGCGAAACACCTGGCATCTCCATCCTTTTTAATGAATCGGGATCCCATTTTTACACCTGGGCCGATGAGAAACAGTTATTACGTGTTTTCAATAACCTGATTAAGAATGCCATTCAGGCCATCCCTCATTCCCGTAAAGGAAAAATTTTAATAGAACTTTCCCGCCAGGGATCAGAGACATATATCAGTATTACAGATAACGGCACCGGCATCCGGGATTCAGAAAGCGAAAAAATATTCTCGCCCAACTTCACAACAAAATCGGGTGGTTCCGGCCTTGGTTTATCGATGGCTCAGAAAATTATCAGTCAGGCCGGGGGCCGGATTTGGTTCGAGTCTGGCAGCACTGAAGGAACCGTCTTCAGCCTTACATTTCCTGTTTATGAAGAAACCGGCAGATATGAAGAATTATGACAATATTGTTTAAAAGCCTCATCCGTCCCGCCTTTGCTTTTTGAACAGATCGGCTGAAAAACCTGACAAGGAAGAGGAGTTTGTTAAATAGCCAGTGCACTGTTCAATTTGATTATATTTGCTCTTCGTAATCCAATACCTGCCTTTGAATCCACTCAAGCAATTCGCCGGTCAAACAGCCATTTACGGAATTCCTACGATTGTAGGCCGATTTTTGAATTACCTGCTTGTACCCATGTATACCCGTGTTTTTCTGACTGCCGAGTATGGCGTGGTGAGCGAACTGTATGCGTATGTTTCTTTCCTTTTCGTTTTGCTGACATACGGAATGGAAACTGCATTCTTCAGGTTTGCACAGGAGAAGCAACACCGGGCATCGGTCTATAGTACCGCCCTGCTATCGCTGCTCAGCACCTCAGCAGTTTTTATATTTTTTGCCATTATCTTCTCCGGCAGTATAGCCGATTGGCTTGATTACAGCAACCACCACGAATATATCATATGGTTTGCACTCATCCTGGTCTTTGATGCCGTCTCAAGCATTCCGTATGCCAACCTGCGCCAGGAAAACAAAGCGCTCAGGTTCGCCATGATCAAGACCATCAATATACTCATCAACATAGGCCTTAACCTGTTTTTTATCCTGTTATGTCCTTACCTGTTGCATCATTCGCAGAATGTGCTGATATTAAATACGATCAGGTTCATTTATGATCCTGCGGTTGGCGTTGGCTATATTTTTATTTCCAACCTTGTGGCCAGTGCGGCTACGCTGTTGATTCTCGGAGTCGATCTGCTTAAAATCAAGCTGGTATTCAATGGCATACTATTAAAACAGATGCTGAAGTATGCCTGGCCATTATTGTTGTTCTCCTTTGCCGGTATCATCAATGAAACTTTCGACCGCATAATCCTGAAGCATTTGCTGCCTGCCGATTCAGATCCTATGGCGCAACTGGGGATTTACGGTGCATGTTACAAGATTTCCATCCTCATGACGCTCTTTATTCAGACCTACCGTTACGCCGCTGAACCGTTCTTTTTCAACAAGGCTAAACTAACTGATGCCAAAGTTTTGTACGCCAACATGATGACTTATTTTGTAATCATCTGCGCTTTCATTTTTGTTGGTGTCATGCTATACATCGACCTTGTGATGCACTTTGTAGGAAAAGGATACCGTGTTGGTGAACCGGTTGTGCCCATTTTGCTGTTTGCTAATTTATGCCTTGGCATCTTCTACAATCTCTCCATCTGGTTCAAGCTCACCGATAAAACAATTTATGGCGCTTTTATTTCCATCTTTGGCGCCATCGTGACGCTTGTGCTGAATTTCGCTCTCATCCCCGTAATGGGAATTCTGGGTGCAGCCTGGGCCACATTAATATGCTATGCGTCCATGATGGTTGTCTCCTTTGTCATCGGCCAGCGGTTCTATCCCGTAAAATATGATCTTCCAAGAATTATCGGCTACATGGCCCTGGCAGTACTTACTTACAAAACCAGTCAGTGGGTGGATTTCTCAGGCCTGATGAAATACGGCTTCAACACCATGTTGTTGATGATCTTTGCCGGCATTATCATATTCACAATGCTAAAATCCGGGATGCGCAAAGCCTGATAACAGCGGTTACGAAGTTCGATTCTCAATTTTTAGTACTTTTGTCCGGTTATAATACGTTCTAGTTAAAACTGTATTTATTTGCTTATTTATCTTCCCATGACTGTCAGCATCATTAACCAATCGCCCTTTCCACTCCCTGCATACGAAACTAATTTTTCTGCCGGAATGGATCTGAAAGCCCTGTTAGTAATACCGGTTACCCTGAAACCTTTGCAGCGCGCTTTGATACCTACGGGATTGTATATTGAATTACCTGCGGGTTTTGAGGCCCAGGTGAGACCCCGCAGCGGACTGGCAGCCAAATACGGCATTACCGTGCTGAATTCCCCGGGAACTATCGATGCTGATTATCGTGGTGAAATTAAAGTGATCCTCGTTAATTTGTCGGACGAACCATATACGATCAACCATGGCGACAGGATAGCCCAGATGATCATTTCGCATCACGAAACAATCGCATGGAAGCAGGTAGAGGTGCTCAATACTACGGAACGCGGAACTGGTGGATTTGGGCATACCGGAAAACAATAACCCTGCATAAACGTTAGTTTTATTCAGTTCGCTTTTCGAAAATAACCGTGCCTTAAGTAAAGATCATGAATGAAATAGCCATGAGCAACCAAGCGCACCGACTTCACGAACACCATTAAAATTAACAAGTTGTGCGTAAATCTATTCGCACCAACCGAAAATGATACTAGGCTATTCCATCTGACCTGTTAAAATCAAATTATTAAAAGATGAATAAATTCCTTTATATACTTTCCCTGTTTTTGCTGTTCGCTTCAGGTTCTCCTTTGCAGGCGCAGAAACATTCCGGTAAAAACAGCGAAACCCAAAAGCAACAAAACGAACCGTCACGAAAAAGTCTGGCTTCCACAGCCATTTTTATAGAAGCCAATAAGGCTAAACTCCTTGGTGATACTGCTGTGGCTGTCAGGCTATTCAACACCTGCATCCTTGCCGACGCATCCAATGATGCAGCCTACTACGAGCTGGCCACCATTTATAATAACAGAAATGATGCTACCACGGCTACAAAGCTGGCGCAAAAAGCCTTTGAGCTGGATGGTAAAAATGCATGGTACGGCTTGTTGCTGCTTGACCTCTATCGCCAGAACGGTAAGAATGACGACGCCGTTAAACTTGCGCAGCAGCTCGTAAGGGATAGTCCTGACAATCCGGATTTGTTGTTTGAGCTGGCGGATATATACCTTACACAGGAAAAATACAGCGACGCCATAAAGATCTATGATAAAATAGAAGAAAAAATAGGTATTTCAGAGGAAATTTCCGTTCAGAAGCAAAAAATTTATATGGCCGAAAAAATGCCTAAAAAAGCTGCAGCTGAAATGGAAAAGCTTGCTGCTGCTTTTCCGGAGGACACCCGATACCAGGCACTGCTGGCGGAAATGTACATGAAGGCCGGCACGCCAGATAAGGCGCTGGTTGCATACAACCGCCTGGCGCTGATTGATCCGGGAAATCCTTATATCCACATTTCGCTTGCCGATTTCTACCGGCAACAAGGCGACAAAAAACGCGCCTTTGAAGAATTAAAAATCGGCTTCGCCAATCCTGCACTGGATATCGATACCAAGATAAGGGTAATGATCACTTACTATTCGCTTCCCGATATTTATGAAGAAATGAAGGATGAAGCCATCGCTTTGGCGCAGATATTAAAGGCAACACATCCGGATAATCCAAAGGCACATTCCATGTATGCCGATTTTCTGGTAAGAGACAAAAAATTCGAAGAAGCCAGGGTTGAATACCGAAATGTGATAGCATTGGATAGCAGCAAATACCTGATATGGGAAACCTTGCTTCAACTCGATGTCCAGTTGGCCGATTATACATCGCTAGAAAAAGAAAGCACCCGTGCGATCGAACTATTCCCCTTACAGCCTTTGCCCTACCTGTTCAATGGTGCAGCCAACACACAACGGAAAAAATATGCTCAGGCTGTACAAAGTCTTGAAGCCGGCATGAAATTAGTAACCGATAATGACGCGCTGGCAGCCCAATTTTATGCATACCTGGGCGATGCTTACAATGCAATGGAAAACCATCCTGCTTCTGACCTGGCCTATGAAAAATCGCTGAAACTTAATCCAAAGGATTCCTACGTACTGAACAATTATGCCTATTACCTTGCTCTTAGGGGTAAGGATCTGGAAAAGGCCGAACCGATGGCTAAAAAATCAAGTGAACTTGATCCCCTCAATGCATCAAATCTCGACACTTATGCCTGGGTCCTTTATAAGGTCGGAAAATATTCAGAGGCTGAAACTGTGATACTGAAAGCGCTTGAGATTGATAAAAACGTCAGTGCTGTTATTCTGGAACATTATGGCGACATTCTTTATAAACTCGGCCAAAAGGATAAAGCATCCGAATATTGGCAGAAAGCTTTGGCAGCAGGAAAAGGGTCCGACTTCCTTGAGAAAAAGATCAAAGAAAAAAAACTATATGAATAGATCTAGCTCAGCATTAAAACTGCTCCTCATTTTCGCAATCCCCGTTGCCTTTCTGCAGCAAGGCTGTTCATCTGCCCGCCATGCGATAAAAGCCCCGCTAAAGGAAACGGGCGCTGATTATCTTTTTGAAAAACTCAAGCAAAATGAAATCCATTTTTCAGATCTCTCTGCTAAATTTTCGGCCGAATACACTGTAGATAAAAAGAAAACCACCCTCTCAGGCCAACTGCGCATAAAGCACGACAGTCTTATCTGGATCTCCATTTCGCCGCTGCTGGGAATCGAAATGGCGCGGATAGAACTCACCAATGATTCAGCGAAATACCTTAACAGGATTAGTTCAACTTATTTTTTGCGCGACATTTCATACATAAATGAACTTCTCAATAAAACACTCGATTTTGATATGGTTCAGGCTTTTCTGCTGGGGAATGACTTTTCATTTTATGAAAACGGCAAATTCAGGGCTGGTATAGAAAAAGACAGTTATAAACTTGTAACCGCCGAACGCCATAAACTTAAAAAATATGTCAGGAATAATGAAGACGTTGCCAATATCCCGATACAGCATATCTGGCTCGATCCTTCAAACTTTAAAATTACGTCGGTTCTTGTTAAGGAAATTGACAACGATAACCGTAAATTTGAAGCCAATTATTCAGCCTTTCAGCAAATCGGCGGACAGCTTATCCCTACTGAACTTAATTTTGATATCGAAACCGGCACACAAAAAGTAAATATCAAGGTGAGCTACTCCAGGATTGTACTTGACCAGCAGCTTAGTTTCCCTTTCAGAATACCCGCTAACTACAAACCGTTGCAGGAAATCGTTAAACCCGCCAACTAATTTTGAACCTCTCCACTTTCTCACCTGATATGGTAAACCGTTATTTATATATCCTGTTATTTTCTTTCCTGTTGGCTTTATCACCATACCTGGCCGTTGCTCAGAATGCCAAAACGAAATTAATTCAGAAGAAAAAGAAGATTGAAAAAGAGATCAATCAGACCAATGATCAGCTCAACAAAACCAAGAAAGATAAAGCGGCAAATCTTAACCAGTTGCTGCTGCTAAACCGCAATATTGTAAAGCGGCAGGAACTCATTACAACCATAACCACAGAGGTGAGCGGTCTTGACAAGCATGTTAATGCCCTTTCGGATACGATAACCCGCTTATCGGGAGAATTACAGAGCCTAAAAAAAGAATACGCCCGCATGATTTACTCTGCAAATAAAAACAGGAATAGCTACAGCCGGCTGATGTTCGTTTTTGCTTCGCAGAGCTTTAATCAGGCATACCAGCGGCTCAAATACTTTCAGCAATACAGTGCTTACAGGCAGACCCAGGTAAAGCTGATTGAAAAAACGCAGGTTTCGCTCTCCTCCAAAAAGAAAGAGATTGAACACGTTAAAATGACCAAACTTACCCTGGCGCAACAGCAGGAGCTGGAAAAACAGCGCCTTACCCAGGAAAAGGAGCAGAAAAATACCGCCATCCGGAAGTTAAGCAATAAAGAAAAAGAATTACTTGTTACACTGCATGAACATGAGCAGGCTGTCAACCGCCTGCAATCGGCTATTGAAGCCATGATAGCCGAAGAAATACGGAAAGCAGAAGAAGTGCGGAAAGCAGCATTAGCACGTAAGGTTGCAGCAGCGCGCAAAGCAGAAACCGCACGCAAGGAGCGGGAATCCAATGCCAGGAATAAAGCTACAAAACCGGCAGTAAAGCCCATTTTAAATACTGCCTCAAAGTCGGGAGCAAAGGAACCTGTAAATGCGGAATCTACAAAAGAACCTACACTCGACCTTACGCCTAAGCAAGCCTCGCTCTCCCAGAATTTCGCGCAGAACAAAGGTAAACTGCCATGGCCTGTGGAACGTGGCGCTATTTCATCCTCCTTTGGAGAACATGCACATCCGCTCTATAAGGATATTAAAATCAAAAACAATGGAATTGACATCCTCACAAACAAGGGGGCAAAGGCCAGGTCAGTTTTTAACGGTGTGGTATCCAGCGTCATGACCATTCCCAGCATGCATAATATCGTCATCATTCGTCATGGTGACTACCTGACTGTTTATGCCAACCTGGGCGAAGTGTATATCAAGAAGGGCGATGCGGTCAGCATCCGGCAACCTATAGGACTGGTTTATACAAACCCTTCCAATGCCAAAACAATGCTTCAGTTTCAGGTGTGGCACAGTTCGGCACTTCAGAATCCGGAGACCTGGATTTCCCGCTAATGAACACTTCTTTAAATGCAAACAAAATTTATCGCTTAATATTTATTTTATCTTTGTCTCTCATATTTTAACCACTGATAAACACGTATCTAAGATGATAAATTATATCATGATCGACCCGCTTTCCAAAATCAGTTATATGGGAGAAGTCGGTCCCTATCAACTACTCATAATCCTGGCTGTTGTTTTATTGCTTTTTGGAGGCAAAAAAATTCCTGAGCTTATGAAAGGTCTGGGGACAGGCATCAAGGGTTTTAAGGATGGCATGAAAGGTGAGGACGAGAGCAACAAAAAAGAGGGGGAAGATACAAAGCCCGGTCCAACTATAGAAAAAAAATAATCCCGCAGATTTAAGTTGTCGATTGCCTTTGCCAATCACATCATCATTATTTACATGCCTGACGGGCCGGATCATTACAGGCTTCATGAAGGGGGCTTTTCCTTTGACCTTGAACCTGTAATCCATTGTGTAACACTTCTCCAGCCTTAAGATCACGAAATCTGAAATGAGCGGAACGTGTCGCGAAATTTATATATAAAGTGTCATCGAATTTATATATTTAGATTATTTAACACTTTCCCCTTCAATAATTTTCTACTTTTGTGCCATAACTTAATTCTAGTAATCTATTCGTTATGGGAAAAATCGGAGCATTTGAACTCATACTTATTCTGGCAGTTGTTTTACTGCTTTTCGGAGGCAAGAAAATCCCCGAGCTGATGAAGGGTATAGGAAAAGGCATCAGGGGATTTAAAGACGGCATTAAAGATGGGGAAGAAGATTCTGATTCAGGGCCGAAGGCAGGAAAATAATAACCCTAAAATACGTTGACTCCGGGACAGCTTATACGAAACATTACGTTGTTTTATGCCCGTTTTTGTGGGCAAAAACCGAGGTATACGATTGAAATCGTATGAAAAAGGTGTTTTTCGCACGCATATCAACAACTACCGTTGCTCCCCTAACGGCAGGCAGGATTCTCCGGTTTTAATCAACTATTTGTTCATACCAGAGCAGCCATAAAAAGAAGAAAATTAGAAATTTTTACCCTCTTCTATATATTTAAGCTAACTTTATGCAGCAAATCAATATATCTTCCTTAACATATTCCTTAACCAAAGAGACATTTATTATGCCCTATCGCTTATTAAAATCAATACTCTTTGTTCTTGCTTTACTATTCTCCTTCACAGTGGCTTCGCAGAATGTCCGTCTTCCTAAGGATTCATTACCTGCAAACGAAACTGACTTTGTTTATGACAACTTTGTCATCAGCGCCCTTGACAGCTTGGCAAACCTCAAATTTTTCGAAAACACCAAAAACAGCAGGAACAGCACACTGCAAAACAAGTATAACTTCCTTCCTAATTTTGTACCTGTCTACAGTGATTCAATCTATTTTGCCCGCATTGAGCATCTGAATACAAATTCACCCATGGACCTGGTGTATAACAAGTTCGTGCGGGATTTTATCAGTTTATATGCCGTAAAGAAGCGCGGTCTCACTTCCCGTGTATTAGGACTTACGCAAGTTTACTTCCCGATGATTGAGCAGGACCTGGACATGTATGACATTCCGCAGGAGATGAAGTACCTGGCCGTTGTTGAGTCTGCACTCAATGCCAATTCGCGTTCACCGGTAGGCGCATCAGGTCTCTGGCAATTTATGCTGGGTACCGGTAAGATGTACGACCTAAATGTGTCCTCTTATGTAGACGATCGCCTGGATCCATACAAGGCAACCATTGCTGCATGCAGGCATTTTAAAGACCTTTACCGCACCTACCATGACTGGTTTCTTGTATTGGCTGCATATAATTCCGGTCCGGGGAATGTAAATAAAGCCATACGCCGCTCAGGCGGTAAAATGAATTTCTGGGAAATCAGACCTTTCCTGCCAAGGGAAACCCGCGATTATGTACCTGCTTTTATTGCCGTTAACTATGTAATGAATTATTCGGCTGAGCATAACCTTTATCCTACTTTTCCAAATTTACTGTCTTACGAAATAGATACTGTTGCTGTAAAGTATGCCCTCTCCTTCGCACAGCTTTCAGAAAAACTTAAAATCTCAACCGATGAGCTGATGTTCCTGAATCCCAGCTTTCGCAAAGGATTTATTCCCTCCACCAAAGAGAAAACCTACTATATACGCCTGCCTAAGAAATCCGTAGCGGACTTTATCAACAATGAAACAGCACTTTATGCTTACAGTCCGACAAAAGGCTATGATGCATCACAGTTTCAGAATTTAATCGTTCAGCAAAGCAGCGATGAGGCCTCATCCGATCTTCAAAGGGTCACGCATAAAGTGCGACGCGGTGAATCCATATCAACCATTGCCCGAAAATATCACTGCTCCAAATCCGATATTGAGTCATGGAACAATCTGAGACGAGCTAGGGTTGTTGCAGGTCAGCGGCTAACCCTTTACACTGCCAAGCCGGTTAAAAAAACCAATGGCTCAGCTGAGCTGGCCCAGGCCCGCAAAGGTGTTGATCATCGCACCGGAGACATGCGGACCATAGCGAATTCCGACTTCCATGTGGTGAGATCCGGCGAATTTCTTGGTAAAATCGCCGCAAAATACAATGTTTCCTTGGATAATCTCAAAAAGTGGAATCACCTGAGATCGAGTACTGTTCAGGTTGGGCAGAAACTTATGATAAGCCAGCCAGGGCATGAGCCCGAAGCTAACAGGACATCTCTTGCTGCTGAAGATAACCAAAAGACACCACTAAAAAGATCGTCGCAAACGAGGGATATTATCAAATACGTATACTACACAGTGCAATCCGGCGATACCCTCTGGGACATCGCTCAGAAGTACGACGGGGTATCTGTTTCGGAAATCAAAAAACTGAATAATATCACCAACGATAAAGGACTGAAGGTAGGCCAGAAGATCAAGGTTGCTGTTGCCAGTTAATGATGGCTGACGAAGAAATTTCAGACCTTTATTCCTACGCGGGCAGTCATGTATGGCTGTCCAGATACTTTCCCTGTCTTTCCTGTTTGCTAATTCAAGCAAAAGTTCCCTGAGTAGGTTCAGTAAAACTATAAAACTATAGTGCCAACCTGAAGCATTTTTCTATACTTTTGATTTTCCGGAATCTACCGCTTTGGCGAAAACAATTGATAATTCAATTGAGCTGAATCTTTCTGCCTGGACGTTTGTTATTCCTTCATGATGCTGGTCATCAGCTAGGGATTTCCTGCCAGCGGTAAAATCTTTGTTTTGCTATGGTGAAATTTATGCGAATTATACTGCTGGCATGGCTGGCAATCCTCCTTGGGCCACCCGCCTGGTCGCAGTACGCTTCCGTCATTACACCCGAGTATTGTTACCAGCGGGTATTGACAACCTATCCGCTGACCCGGCAAAGCGAATTAAACGCCCGCATTCATTCCTTGCAGATCAATACCCTTAAAGCCGGAAATCTTCCTCAGGTCACGCTCAACGGACAAGCCGCTTATCAGTCGGATGTAACTGAGATTCCCATTCATCTGCCTAATATTTCAATTCCAGCAATGGATCGTGACACGTACAAAGCCTCCCTGGATATTAACCAGGTGATATACAGCGGAGGAAGCTATCAGCGGCAATCGGAGATGGAAGACATAAACCTGAAATTAAATGAGCAAAACCTGGAGACAGAACTATATAAGCTGAAACAACAGATCAACCAGTATTTTGTGAGTATCCTCCTGATTGAAGAAAACAGCAAGCTCAATACCCTGCTGCGTGACGATCTGACTGCCAGGTTATCGGTCCTGGAATCGGGCGTTAGAAACGGAACCACCCTGCAATCGAATGCTGACATCATCCAAGCAGAAATCATCAAAACAGATCAGCGCCTGATCGAATCCCGCTTCAACCGGGAAGCCGTTGTTAAAATGCTCTCGGAACTTATTTCGGATACACTGCCGGCGAATTCGGTATTTGAGCTTCCCGATCCGGTTGTTAACACTTCGTTGTTTACTGATAACCGATCCGAGTACCGCACATTCGACCTGCAAATAGCCCGTTTCGGCATACAGAAAAAGCTTACCGATACCCGACTCCGCCCTAAAGTTACCGGATTTGCTACGCTTGGATACGGACGACCCGGTCTGAATGCGCTGTTGAACGAATTCGCCACTTATTACCTTTTCGGCGCAAGAGTGTCCTGGAATCTCTGGAATTGGAACCAAACGCGCAACGACAGGAATGTCCTTGATTTGCAGTCTGAAATTACCACGACGCAGAAGGAAACATTCCACAAAAATGTTACCATCACAGTTCAACAAAATATCGCCGATATCAGCAAGTACCAGGAACTGATCCTTTCCGATCAGCAGATCATTGCGCTGCGTGAAAATATCACCAAATCAGCCTCCTCGCAACTTGACAATGGTGTTATAACATCAACTGATTACCTGCAGGAACTAAACGCCGGGATGCAGGCAAAATTAAACCTTGCCATTCACCAGATGCAACTGAAACAAGCCAGGATAAATTATCTTGCCGCAACAGGCAACCTGTAGCACCGATGTCCTCATAATTGGAAATTAAATAATTAAGAAAAAATGAAATAGCCATGAGCAAATGTTTTCACACCAACCGAAAATGATATTAAGGCTATTCCATGTGACCTATAAACTTAAAATTACTAACACATGAAAGTTTGTTATCAGCTGATTGCCCTTACTGCATTGTTGTTCTCCTGCACCGGGAATAATGACAAGTCGGATGCTTATGGCAATTTTGAAGCTACCGAGATTATTGTATCGGCCGAAGCCGGCGGCAGGATCCTCCGGTTTGATATAGAAGAAGGGCAGGATCTCAAAGCCGGGCAGCAGGTTGGCCTGATCGACTCCACCGATCTGTATCTTAAAGCCGAGCAGCTGAAAGCGCAGAAGAAAGCTGTAGCTACCCGTTCTCCGGGAGTTGCCGCACAGATAGAGGTTCAACTTCAGCAAAAGGCCAATCTGGAAATTGATAAGACCCGACTGGAGAAACTCTTCAGAGACAAAGCAGCCACACAGAAGCAACTGGACGATATCAACGGCGCATTGGACCTGGTTGACCGTCAGATTACCTCCATCAGGACCCAGCACTCAGGAATCGCTGAAGAAATGGAAGTAATTCAAAAACAAATAGCACTCACCAGGGAAGCCCTCAAAAAATGTCATATCATGAATCCGGCCGATGGCACTGTGCTTGTCAAATATGCTGAAACCGGAGAACTGGCCATGCCCGGAAAATCGTTATATAAACTCGCTGACCTGCGGCAGATGGAATTACGCGTTTATGTTTCCGGCAACCAGTTGCCCGGAATTAAAATCGGTCAAAAAGTTCAGGTACTGCTTGACAAGGACAGTAAAACAAACCAGGCCCTGGAAGGCGTTGTAAGCTGGATTTCCCAGAAAGCAGAATTCACGCCAAAGATCATTCAAACAAAAGAAGAGCGTGTGAACCTTGTGTATGCCGTAAAAATCCTGGTCCCAAACGATGGCCGGATAAAGATATCCATGCCCGGAGAAGTTAATTTTACCTCTAAATCAAACTAACCTAAATTTAAAAACAATGACGAAAATCTTCAAAATACTCTGCCTGGTGATTCCTATGGCTTTGTCGGTAAGCCATGCAAAAGCCCAGAGTGCCGGTGACAAAATAGTAGGTTATTATCTCACAAGGGATGACGAAACGAACAAGGAAAAGTCGCAGGTGCATATTTTCAGGAATACCAGCGGCAAATACGATGGAAAGATCGTTTGGCTAAAAGAACCCAATGACAATGGGAAGCCTAAAGTGGATAAAAAAAATCCGGATGCCAAACTACAAAAGCGGGCGATCAATGGTCTTGAAATCCTGAAAGATTTCAGCTTCAATAAGGATAATTCGGAATGGAGCAAGGGCAGTATTTACAATCCCAGCAGCGGAAAGACTTATAACTGCTATATCAAATTCGACAGCCCCACAAGTCTTAAAATACGGGGTTACATCGGTGCAGCCTGGATGGGACTGGGTAAAACAGCCATCTGGACAAAAGAAGCAGCATTACGTAAATAATTCTTCGGCTTATGCAGCCTGATAACAGATGATGAATCCAACACATTCGGTAGTAGTAAAGGACGTCAGCAAAAGCTTTGGCAAGACCGTGGCTTTACGGAGTATTTCTCTTTCTGCGCATCAGGGAGAACTTTTCGGCCTGATCGGACCCGATGGCGCCGGAAAAAGTACATTATTCCGCATCCTTACCACTTTATTGCTGCCGGGATCGGGAAGCGCCACTGTAGCAGGATTTGATGTTGTAAGGCAATACAAAAATATCAGAAACATAGTGGGTTATATGCCAGGCAGGTTTTCGCTTTACCAGGATTTAACGGTGGAAGAAAACCTTAAATTTTTCGCAAGCATCTTTAAAACCACGGTGTCGGAAAATTATGACCTGATCCGGGATATCTATGTGCAACTGGAGCCCTTCCGGCAAAGGCCCGCGGGCAAACTCTCTGGCGGGATGAAACAGAAATTGGCTCTCTGCTGCGCATTGATTCACCGCCCGGAAGTAATTTTCCTGGATGAACCTACTACGGGTGTTGATGCTGTATCGCGGCGCGAATTCTGGGAAATACTCCGCCGGCTCAAAAACCAGGGCATCACGATCCTTGTTTCAACACCCTATATGGATGAAGCTGTGCTTTGCGACCGTGTGGCGCTGATGCAGAAAGGAGAATTGCTGCAGGTTGATACGCCTTCGGGCATAATTGGGCAGTACAATCTCCCGCTATGGGCCGTGAAAGGCGAGAACACATACGGAATGATAGCACTCCTAAGGCATTTTGAAGGCACCCAAAGCGTTTATCTCTTTGGCGACAGCATTCACCTTGCCGCCAGGGACAATACGGTTACAGAAGCCCTCATTCTTTCATTCCTTCAAAAAACAATATCTTCCAAAATTGAAGCACATAAGATTGAAGCTTCCATCGAAGATTGCTTTATGTCACTGATGGAACCTGAACAACAAACGAACATTTCAGTTTAAATTGCTAAATCTCACCAAACTATGCCCGGGCAAAATGTAATCGAAGTTGAGAACCTTGTAAAGAAGTTCGGGACATTTGTGGCCAATGATAATCTTTCGTTCAATGTCGGGAAAGGAGAAATCTTTGGATTCCTCGGGGCAAACGGAGCAGGAAAAACCACTGCCATAAAGATCTTATGCGGCCTGCTTGCCCCAACTTCAGGAAAGGCCAGGGTTGCAGGTTTTGACGTTTATCATCAGCCGGATAAGATCAAGCAAAATATCGGGTATATGAGCCAAAAGTTTTCGCTGTATGAAGACCTGACAGTAAAGGAAAATTTCAGGTTTTACGGTGGAATCTATGGTCTTTCAAAGAAACAAATTGACGAACGGATACAGGTACTGCTGGGAAGGCTCAACCTGCTGCATTTACTAGACGAGAGTACCAGTGCTTTGCCACTGGGCTGGAAACAGAAACTGGCGTTTTCACTCGCCATCATCCATCATCCTTCAATTGTTTTTCTTGACGAACCTACGGGCGGTGTGGATCCCATTACACGCAGGCAGTTCTGGGATATGATTTATGAAACGGCCAGCGGGGGCATAACGGTTTTTGTTACAACGCATTACATGGATGAGGCAGAATACTGCCAGCGGGTTTCCATCATGGTAGATGGCCGGATAGAAGCCCTGGATACACCTGCCATGCTAAAGCAGATTTATGATGCCAAAACAATGGATGAAGTATTTTTAAAACTTGCCCGTAAGGCCAAAGCACCCATTTCATAGGTTCAATCTCATCAATCCCATCAATCCCATCTATCCATCATGAAAGGATTCATCATCAAGGAGTTTTATCACATATTCAGAGATGTGCGCTCGATGATCATCCTTTTCGGCATGCCCCTTGTCCAGGTTCTCCTTTTTGGATTTGCCATATCTAACGACGTGAGAGATGCTAAAATTGCTATCCTCGACCACGCCAAAGACAATGTTTCGCGCGAAATCACCCGCAAGCTGCTATCATCAGGGTATTTTGTTATGGAACAGCAACTCTCGTCCGAAGCCGATATTGGTGCCTGTTTCCGGGCAGGTGAGGTGAAGGAAGTCATCATCTTCGAGGAAAATTTTGCCCACAACCTCGAGACTGAAAAGAAAGCTAATATCCAGCTCATAGCCGATGCTTCCGATCCCAATACTGCCAATTTGCTTGTCAATTATACAACATCTATCATAAACGATTACCAGCGCGCGCTATTGAAGGATAAAGCATTGCCGTTGCAGATAGATCCGGAGGTGAAATTGCTCTATAATCCGAGCCTGAAGAGTGTATTCATGTTTGTACCTGGTATCATAACAGTGCTGCTGATGCTGATTTCGGCGATGATGACCTCTATCTCGATTGCACGCGAGAAGGAGCTTGGAACAATGGAGATTTTGCTGGTTTCGCCACTCAGGCCTTTTCAGATTGTCGTCGGAAAAGTGGTGCCTTATGTGATCCTTTCATTTGTGAACGCCATTACAATTCTGCTTTTGGGCTACTTTGTATTTGGCATGCCAGTGCAGGGAAGCCTGCCGCTTTTACTGGCCGAAAGTCTGCTTTTTATTCTGATGGCGCTCTCGCTGGGAATTCTCATTTCGACAGTAAGCAGTAGTCAGCAAATGGCCATGATGCTCTCCATGTTTGCGCTCATGCTGCCAACCATTCTACTGTCGGGCTTTATTTTCCCGATAGAGAATATGCCATTACCGCTACAGATACTCAGTAACATCATGCCCCCAAAATGGTTTATCATCATCATCAAAGCCATTATGCTCAAAGGCATCGGGATTGCCTATATATGGAAGGAAACCCTCATTATATCGGGGATGTGCCTTTTATTTATCGCCTTAAGTGTTCGTAAATTTAAAATCAGGCTCCAGTAATGCGCACCATCCTTGTCATCCTGCGAAAAGAATTTATCCAGGTATTCCGCAACAAGGGGATGCTACCGATCATTTTTGTCCTCCCCATGGTACAACTCCTGGTTCTGGCATTTGCCGTTACCTTTGAGATAAAGAATATTAACCTCGATGTTGTAAACCAGGATAACAGCCCTGTCTCTCGGGAACTCATCAGTAAATTCCAGGGATCTCCTTTCTTCACGATGAATAACTTTTATGCAGGGTATGACCAGGCATCAGTTGATCTAAAAAGTGGTAAAGCACACCAGGTGCTCATCATTCCACAACATTTCGAGCGTGACCTTTTCAAAGAAAATAAGGCAAAATTGCAGTTGATCACCAATGCCATTGATGGCAGTGCTGCAGCTTTGATGAATGCTTACGGACTTTCCATCATCCGCGAATACAATAAAGACCTGGTGGTTGAAACGATGGGTGATGCCTTTTTAACCGAACCTGTCGCCATTTCCTATTCTTACTGGTTTAATCCCGAACTGAACTATACAACTTATATGGTTCCCGGCATCCTTGTGTTGCTTGTGACGATTATCGGCATATTTCTTTCAGGGATGAACGTGGTTCGTGAAAAGGAGATTGGAACCATTGAACAGATTAACGTTTCGCCCATTAAAAAGTACCAGTTCATCACGGGTAAACTGCTTCCTTTCTGGTTTATCGCACTTTTTGAACTGGCATTCGGACTTTTGCTGGCCCACCTCATTTTTCACATACCGATACTGGGAAGCCTTTGGCTTATTTTTGGCGTTGCAGCGGTATACCTGCTGGCCGTAATGGGCATCGGACTTTTCATCGCTACATTGTCCAATACGCAGCAACAATCGATGTTCCTGTCCTGGTTTTTCATGGTTATCTTTATCCTGATGAGCGGGCTTTTCACGCCGGTGGAAAACATGCCACAGTGGGCACAGAACCTCAACATCATCAATCCCATTGCATACTTTATCCGCATCATGCGCATGATCATGCTCAAAGGATCCGGATTTCACGATGTGATGGTGCCTTTTACCGCGATCGGGATTTATGCCATCAGTATGTTAACCCTTGCGGTATGGCGCTACAGGAAGGTATCCTGATGCATAGATCTCAGAGAATTTCATCCTTCATAAAACCGCACATTTCTTGGATCGTTTGCCTGACAGGGATAAACTCCATGTTAATGGCTTTTGTAATTTTAGCAGAAGAATAGCTGTAATTATTTTCGGAAGTCCGAACCGTCTCGCGCGTTACCATTGGCTGCTTTCCGTTAATTGCCGACCGCATTTTTTCTATCCTCCAGGCCAGCGACAGCATAAATCCCGGTATCCTGATCTGGGGGGTTGTTGTGTGGCATTGCTCGGCTACATGGGTGAAAAGTTCACGATAGGACAGGTTCTGACTATTGACTACAAAACGCATATTTGTAATTGGACTATCCATTAATGCGCGCATTATCTTAACCACATCACGCACATCAACAAAGCCGTTCGTTCCTGCTGTATAGAACAGGGAATGCTTGCGGATGGTGTGGAACAGCCTTACACTGCTTTTTGTAGGTTCGCCTGCACCCAGTATGACAGAAGGATTCACAATGACCACTTTTAACCCTTCCGCAGCGCCACGCCATACTTCGCGCTCCGCACCGTATTTACTTAAGGCATATCCTGAATTGGCATTTGATGTTTTCCATTGTGTATGCTCATCAATGAACCCATCATTTTCAGCACGGCCAAGTGCGGCGATAGAACTCACATGACAAAATTTTCTGATGCCCCCGGCCAAACATGCATTCACGAGGTTGGAAGTGCCATCAATATTAGATTTTATCATTTGGGCCTTCTCACGGGGATCGAACGAAATGATCGCAGCGCAGTGGTATACATCGTCAACCTCTTTTAAGGCCTTGGTGAGCGATTGAATATTGAGCAGATCTCCTGTAACCCACTCAATCCTGTCAAAAAGCTGCCCGGATTGATCACCCATATAACCAAATATCCGTTTCGTTACCTCGAAAGAACTCGTTTCCCGACGCAATGCTTTTACCATACATCCGTCGCTTATTAAACTATGAAGCAGGTATGAACCTACCAATCCTGAACCACCTGTAACAAATATCATATGGCTAATGTAAGCTATTAAGCAGCGTTATAGGGATCTATTTATTTTACTGTAATGCGGTACGGATATTGAATATCTGGTCGTGAAGGGTTTCGGGGTCCGGAACAAACGGTTTTTCTATCTTTGCAAAAAGAAGCATAATGAACTTTATAGAAGAACTAACGTGGCGTGGCATGATCCACGACATGATGCCCGGTACTGCCGAACAACTTGAAAAAGAAATGACCTCAGCATATGTAGGCATCGACCCTACAGCTGATTCGTTGCATATTGGCCACCTTGTTTCCATCATGATGCTCAAACATCTGCAATTAGCCGGACACAGGCCCATAGCGCTCATTGGTGGCGCCACCGGGATGATTGGTGATCCTTCGGGTAAATCGGAAGAACGGAACCTGCTAAGCGAAGAGGAATTGCGCCATAATCAGGAATATATCCGCAAGCAGTTGCTGAAGTTTCTCGATTTTGATCCAGCACTGCCCAATGCCGCGGAAATAGTGAATAACTATGACTGGATGAAAGAATTTTCGTTCCTTGGGTTCCTGCGCGATGTAGGCAAACATTTGACGGTAAATTATATGATGGCCAAGGATTCGGTGAAGAAACGCCTCGAAACAGGACTCTCTTTCACCGAATTTAGTTACCAGCTTGTTCAGGGCTATGACTTCCTGTTTTTAAATGAGCATAAAAACTGCAAACTCCAGATGGGAGGCAGCGACCAATGGGGTAATATTACTACGGGCACCGAGCTGATCCGCCGCAAGAACGGAGGAGATGCTTTCGCCCTCACCTGCCCGCTGATCACCAAGGCTGATGGCGGCAAATTTGGCAAAACAGAAAAAGGAAATATCTGGCTCGATCCCGAAAGGACTTCTCCATATGCTTTCTTCCAATTCTGGCTTAATTGCTCCGACGAAGATTCCAAAAGGTATATCCGCATATTTACCCTGTTCAACCACAAGGAGGTAGTAGCCTTTGAAAAAGCGCATGATGATGCCCCGCACCTGCGCATATTGCAGAAAGCGCTGGCAAAAGAACTCACCATACGCGTGCATGGCGGGGATGAATATAACCTGGCGCTTGAAGCCTCAGAAATTCTCTTCGGAAAAGGAACTACCGAGACCTTACACCACCTCGACGAAAAAACCTTGCTCAATGTATTTGAAGGTGTGCCGCAGTTCGAAATCAGCAGGTCAGCTATCACTCCAGGTATTGGAATCATTGATTTCCTGGCCGATACGACTGCTGTTTTCCCCAGCAAAAGTGAAGCCCGCCGCATGCTGAAGGATGGCGGTGTGCAGGTTAACAAGCAAAAGATCGGTGAGGATTTTTTGGTTGACACCTCCATGCTCCTCAATAATCATTATATTCTTGTCCAGAAAGGGAAGAAGAATTATTTCCTGGTGAAGGTGGACTGAGTGTTTTGATCAAGACTCTTTTAGCTAACTAGAATATATTTATCTGATAAACAGCTGATTATATACATAAATAAATTCCAAGTCTCAAATTCCAAGTCTCAAATTCCAAGTCCCAAATTCCAAGTCCCAAATTCCAAGTCCCTAAGTAAATTTTGATCCCAGGAACAAATATTTCTATGTATTTCTATGTATTTCTATGTATTTCAAGTTAGATCCTCTTTGTGCCATTAGTTAATGGTGGTTGTCTTATCATAAAAAGAGGCTGCCCTTCCAGGGACAGCCTCTTTTTGGCAGATGAGAAAAATCAATGTTTTACTTCACAAACTGCTCAGCATAATACTTAGCCGTGAGTTTCTCACCGGTGGCCTTCTCAATCATATCATTCCAGTAAAAGCGCGCACCCGGCATAAATATGTTTTCCTTCAGATAAGCTCCAACTTCGGTTTTGCCATAGTAGCTCTGTTTGAAATCATTTGATTTCAGCACATTGGCAGCTATATGGTGGTTAAGCTGTGATGCCAGCAATTCCCCAAGAAGGTAATTATGGTAATAGCAAGGATAAGATGCAATATGGATTTTTGTTGCCCAGTCGGGTTGATTGCGGCCGGCAGGACGTTTGAGCAACTGGTACTTTTCAACGAGATCCCACCACAGCTTGTTCAGGTCCTGATCCGGATTCCCGTACATGCCCTTTTCGAAGCGATACATCACCTGTGCCCATCGGCTGAATGTTAGCTGTTCAAGACGCTGAACCTTGTAACTTTCGCCGGCTACCTTGCGGGCGTCTGCCGTATCGGTTAGTTTCATGTCCACCAGGAACTGCGGGTTGCTGCTCATGCGTCCAAAGAACATGGCAATAGCTTCTGTGGTGAAGGTATGGGCAGGATTGCGCAATACAAACGGAAGCTGCTCGTTGATGTATTTATCGTAGTTGGCATGGCCAAATTCATGCAGCATAGTTCCCATCCAGCTGGCGTTGGGCTTGATATTACACAATACACGCACATCACCCCGGTTGTCGACATCCATGCAATAAGCATGCTGGTTCTTACCCGGCTTTTCGTAAAGATCACTCTTAGCCATCATCCCGGCAACATCCAGCCCGATACTGTTGTAATAATCAGTGGTTAATTTCTCAATGTTCTTTCCTTTGTAATATTTGTCGAGATCTACACTGTAGATGGCAGGTGCCTCCTGGAAGAAACGGTTCTGGTAATGCCAGGGCATGAGGTCTGCTGTTTTTACATTATCACGTTTAGAGAGATAGGTGTCAATTTCACCCTTTAGCCCTGCAAAAGAAGCGCTGGTAAGCTTATCGAGTTCATCAAAAAGTGAACTGATTTCTGCCGGATCCTGTTCGCTGAGTTTTAGACTCATTTCGTGATAGTTGTTGAAACCAAGTTCCTTTGCAATTTCGTTGCGCTTCTTCACCAGTTGGATGATGTCGCCGGCTACAACAGGACCAATGGCTTTGTGGCCTTCCCAGGCTTTCTGCAGTTCTCCTGAATTGGTCGATTTCTTAAGAATTTCTTCTACTTCATTGTCCGTAATTTTCTTTCCACCAACATCGGCGCGGAAATTGGAGAACTTCTGCTCAATGGCTGTCTGCATCTTAATGGCAGCATTCAGTTTGGCAGTATCCACCTGGGCGCCATGGTATGCATTGTACAATATGGTAAGTTCCCGGCCAAGCAACGTATCCTTTACGGCGCCTGATTCCTTGATTTTCTTCAGTATGGCAAAATCCTCTTTGTTCGAATAGACGCCTGTTAGTTTGATGCTGAGGTCTTCCGACTTCTTCCAGTCTTCCGGTTTTCCGCTGATCGATGCAGTCCAGTATGCAAGGTTTGATTCCTTCTGCAGCGGCTCTACTACCGAGTCGTACCTGGCAATAAATGTGCTCAGTTCTTTTTCCATTTTTTCCTGTGGTTTTTTACAACTGCTGACAAAGGCTATAAGTGCCAGCAAGGTGAGGCAAGCTTTAAACTGTTTCATCTGTTGGTTTGTTTAGTTGGATAGATATTAGGGTGTATATTTCTAAGTGTTTCCGGCAAATTTGAAATATTGTCAATACCACGTACATAAAAGGTCATTGACATGTAGCAATTCCAATGGTTTGAGGTAACAATTTGTGACCTCAGGATCCTGAATGCTTCATCAGGCTTTTTTATTCCACACTCCAGGTGGCCCCTTCTTTGGTGTCCTTTACTGAAATATTGACTTTGGCCAGTTCATCACGGATTTTATCACTCATCGCCCAATCTTTATTGGTCCGTGCATTATTCCTGATCTCCAGGACCAATTGCATAATGCCGTCCAGCACCTGGTTACCTTTATTCGGGTCATGTTCAGGGATAATTCCCAGAATTTCGGTGACAAAAGCATTCATGAGTTTGCCCAATAACGCAATGTCTTCAGCGGTAAGGCTTTCCTTTTTGTCGTTAACGGAGTTAATGATACGAACCCCTTCAAAGAGGTGAGCGATGAGGATCGGGCTGTTAAAATCATCATTCATGGCAGCATAGCACTTCGCCTGCAGTGCACTTATATCGGATGTGGAGGAGGCAGAAGCCTGCAGCTTACCAAGTGTTTCAATGCTCTTCATGAGTTTCTGCAGACCTTTTTCGGCAGCCTGCAATGCTTCATTCGAAAAATCGAGCGTGCTGCGGTAATGCGCCTGGAGAATGAAGAATCGGGTGGTCATCGGGCTATAGGCTTTCTCCAGCGAAGGATGGTTCCCGCTGAGAAACTCGTCCAGTTTAATGAAATTACCCAGGGATTTTCCCATCTTCTGACCATTGATCGTAATCATGTTGTTATGAAGCCAGTATTTCGCAGGATCACAGTGATGGGCAGCAACTGATTGGGCAATTTCCGATTCATGATGCGGAAACAGCAAATCCATTCCCCCGCCGTGAATATCGAAACGTTCACCCAGGTACTTTGCGCTCATGGCAGAACATTCCAGGTGCCATCCGGGAAAACCTTCGCTCCAGGGGGATGGCCAATGCATGATATGCATGGGCTGTGCTTTTTTCCACAGGGCAAAATCGAAACTGTTCTTCTTCTCATCCTGCCCTGCGAGCTCACGTGTGTTCGGGAGGAGATCTTCCAGCACACGGCCGCTCAGGATGCCGTAGTGGTGACTTTTACTGTATTTTTCGACGTCGAAATAAACCGACCCGTTACGTTCGTAAGCAAATCCTGCATCAAAGATGGCCTTGATCATTGTAATCTGCTCAATGATATGACCCGAAGCATGGGGTTCGATACTGGGCATCAGCACATTTAACAGGTCCATATCGTGATGATAACGATCCGTGTAATATTGAACCACTTCCATGGGCTCGAGTTCCTCCAGGCGGGCCTTCTTGCCAATCTTGTCTTCCCCTTCGTCGGCATCATTCTCCAGGTGACCCACATCAGTGATGTTGCGGACATACCTTACCTTGTAGCCCAGATGCCTGAGGTAGCGAAATACCATATCAAACGTGATCGCAGGACGTGCATGACCTAAATGCGCATCGCCATAGACTGTCGGACCACAAACATACATGCCCACATGATTGGGATGTATGGGTTCGAATAATTCTCTTTGTCGTGATAAGGTGTTGTATACGAATAATTTATTTTCCATCAGTAAGCTTTTGAGCTGTGCAAAGGTATCAAATTTAAAAACTGCTATTTTATGGAAGCACCGTTTCCAATATGAGTATTGGCTTACGGTAGTTTCGCAGCCAGACGAAAAATACAATCATCAGCATGAAAGCAAGGCCAATACCGGAAATTTGTCCGTAAAGTACATTGATGCCGAACCCTTCAGGAGCCACAAGCAGGTAAGCACTCACCACGGAAGTCATAAAGATGGCCGGAATGAGTGTAATCCAGTATATCTTCCTTTCGGTGGCCAGGTAAATGGTGATGGTCCAAAGCACAATTGTAGCGAGCGTCTGGTTTGACCAGGCCATATACCGCCAGATAATGGAGAAGTCAACCAGCGTTAACATAAATCCCACAACAAACAGCGGGAGGGTGAGCATCAACCTGTTTTTGATGCTTTTCTGGCTCACTTTAAAGAAGTCGGCAATGATGAGTCTTGCACTGCGGAAGGCTGTATCTCCCGAAGTTATGGGAGCTGCCACGACGCCTATGATGGCCAGCACCGCGCCAAATCGTCCCAGCAATGTATTCGATATCTCGTTTACGATCCAGGCCGCATTTCCGTTTTGTGCGGCCATTATTGTATTAAGTTCCCTTACGCCGCCAAAGAAACTCATACCCACGGCAGCCCATATCAATGCGACCAATCCTTCGGTAATCATGGCACCATAAAATACACGCCTTCCGAATTTCTCATTGGTAATACACCTGGCCATTAAAGGTGATTGTGTGGAATGAAAACCAGAAATGGCTCCGCAGGCAATGGTTACGAATAACATGGGAAATACGGGGAATTTTCCGGGATTCGCATTCATGTTTATAATGTTTGCCGGAATAAGTTCAGGAATCGGTAACCCGTAGAAGATCATTGCACCTCCTATCCCGACAGCCATGAAGAGCATTGCGAACCCAAAAAAAGGATAAATACGGCCAATCAGTTTATCGATGGGGAGCATGGTCGCCAGTATGTAGTAAATGAATATGATTGTAGCCCAGGTAGTCATTCCCATTAATCCGGGGGTGAGTCCCGATAGTATTTTTGCGGGTCCCATGATAAAAACCGCCCCTACCAATACCATCATCACGACTGTGAATACACTCATAAAGTGCTTTACACCTTTACCCATGTATGTTCCAACAATTTCATGAATGCTCTTCCCTTTCATCCGCAGCGACATCATACCTGAGAAAAAATCGTGCACAGCACCACCGAAAATAGCACCAAAAACGATCCACACAAAAGCAACCGGGCCCCAAACAGCCCCGGCAATAGCGCCAAAGATAGGCCCCAGGCCGGCAATGTTCAGAAATTGAATCAAAAAAATCTTTGGCCATTTCATCGGCACATAATCAACGCCGTCACGCTGGGCTATTGCCGGGGTAACCTTCGATTCCTGTATTCCAAATATTTTTTCGATAAACCTGCCGTAGATAAAATATCCTCCGACAAGCGCACAGATAGCTAACAGAAATGTGATCATATTTTTATTTTAAACAACAACCGGGTGCGTCAGCTAACAGAGCGGATGAACCTCATCTGCGCAATCATATTATAAAGTGCTTCTCCATGCCAATGCAGTCCATCTGACTGTATTTACCAGATCAGAGTTCAACTTCATTGCCAGCTTCCGGAATACTAATGTTCCGATACCCCTCTTTTTCAAGCTGATCTTTATAGAAAAGCTGAGGTTCATAATCGCCATGCACCAGAAAAACCTTTTTTATCTGGGATTTATCCTGGCAACTCAGGAAACCTATCATTTCCTTATAGTCACCATGACCACTGAAGGCTTCGATACTTTCAATTTTAGCGTTAACCTGATGCTTTTCTCCAAAGATGGAGACTTCCTTTTCGCCACTCAGCAGGCGCGCCCCGAGGGTTCGTGGTGCACAATAGCCTACGGCCAGTATAGTATTTCGGGAATCCGATATGTTATTGGCCAGGTGGTGTTTTATACGCCCGGCTTCCATCATTCCCGATGCCGAAATAATCACACAGGGTTTTTTAATAAAATTCAAGCTCTTTGATTCTTCAACAGTTTTGACATAACGCAGGGAGCCGAAACCAAACGGGTCAGAATCAGTTTCCAGCACATGCGCCACGTCCTGGTTCAGGCTGCTTTTAAACAGACGGAAAATATCAGTGGCATTCACGCCCAGCGGGCTGTCCACATAAATATCAATCTTTGGCAGGCTGCCATCATTGTAATAGTTGTTCAATGCAAATACAATCTCCTGTATCCTGCCGATGGCAAAAGCAGGAATGATAAGCTTGCCGCCTTTATCCACACATGTTTCCTTAACCACACGCAGCAACTCACCTTCAGCTTCCTGGTGCGAAGGGTGAAGACGATTGCCATAAGTTGCTTCGGTGATGAGGTAATCGCATTGCGGAAAAGCATCGGGCGACCGCAGGATGCGGCTTGCCGGGCGGCCGATATCGCCGGTATAGGCAATATGGGTTATTTTGCCGTTCTCCTGAATCTCTATATTAGCCACACCACTTCCAAGCATGTGTCCTGTGTTGGTGAACTTCACCTTTATATTATCGTCAATACGGAATTTAAGATCCTCGGGCACACCGATGAAAAGGCTCATGCAGTCCTCGGCATCTTTCTTCCTGTAGATGGGTTCAATGGCAGGCAATCCTTGGCGGGCGCGCTTTTTATTGAACCATTTTGCGTCGTGCTCCTGGATAAATCCACTGTCGGGGAGCATGATGGCACACAGGGCCCTGGTGGCATGCGTGCAGATCACGGAGCCCCGGAAGCCATTGTTATAAGCAAACGGGATGAGACCTGAGTGGTCGATATGTGCATGTGTGAGAATGATGTGGTCTATCTCATGGGGATCAAAGCCCAGATTGCGGTTCATTGAATCTGTTTCGAGACCTTTGCCCTGAAACATGCCGCAATCGAGCAGGATCTTCTTGCCGGCTGCTGTTGTGATGAGGTGCTTGCTGCCTGTAACTTCGCGGGCTGCGCCGAGGAATTTGATTTTCAT
>JBBRRV010000015.1:0-35373 GCA_038246075.1 Bacteroidales bacterium | reverse complement strand
TGATTGAATCTTTTTGTCCCAGCCCCAGCAGTCGTGCTGAGACATTGTTGTTCTCCACGGTGAGATCCCTGAAATCAGGATAATCAGGGAGCCATCCCATGCTAAAACGCCTTCTGATCATTATGGCCATAATTGCCTCCTTTTTGAATGATGGTTATAAGCATACGAATTATAAATAAACCGGTAGGCTGAAGTGGATTCAAAACATGTGTTAGTCGGGAAGCAGCTGCGAGGGATAGATTGGTATTTTGCAGATCACACACAAATATAAGATAAATTGAGTCAAAATACAACACCTTTTTGACGGAGATGTTTCTTCTTTTAGGGTAGAACTATACAATTTTGAGCCACTGCAAGGAGCTAACCTGAATATAGTATACTCAGGCTCACTTTACAGGCCAAAGCCGGGCGTCAAACTTCGAAGCAAAAGGATTCAACGGAGTGCATTTACAGGGTATTATAAAAAATATGGCAATTTGTCTATATATTTGTGATTACTTTTAGGTTAAGTGGTAATTAACTTTATATGATTACTGGTGATTTGGGATGTCTGTTATCCGCCATGATCAGCAGTTGTTCCATCGGGAGAATTCTGAGCTTTTAAATAATTGCGTATATGACATTACATATTAACGACTTAAGAGATTCGAGTGATTTCCTGAACAGCCTTATTGATCATATTTCGTCTACCATCTTTATTGTTAGCGCCGATTCAAAGGTTACCAATATCAACAAAGCTTTTGGTGATCTGTTTCAGCGCAGCGGCGACCAGATCCTGGGCAAGCTGGTCGGTAATGCTTTGGGCTGTATTTATACGGAAGGTGGTGCAAAGGAATGCGGAACAACCGAACACTGCGCTTCATGCGATCTTCGCAATGCATTGCACGCCAATTTTTGCGATCACTTTCCGATGCATAAAGGTATTCTCGATCGCGCTTTTCTGATAAACGGTAATCTTGAAAATAAATACCTTACTTACACCACGAAACTGGTTTCATTCAACCAGCATGATATGGCGCTGATCATTATTGATGATATTACAGAACTGCATGAAAAACGTATGGCACTCGAGCAGAAAAATGCAAAGCTTGAGGAACTCAATACGCAGCGAAATAAGTTTCTCAGCATAGCGGCGCACGATCTGCGGAGTCCGATAGGTAACATCATTACTATCGCCGATCTTCTGAAAACATCACAGCGTGAAATGGATGGCGATGAATTGTGTTCCTTGTATGATGACCTCAAAAATCTGAGCCGGTTTTCTTTGAGTCTGATCAACGATTTACTGGATTTATCGAAGATTGAAGCCGGGAAACTGACCCTGAACAAGGAACGACAGAATTATGTCGATTTTCTTAAAAACAAGCTAAAGCTTTATAAAGTATATACCAAAGCGCATCACATGCAGGTTGATTTTGATGCTGGCGAAGGGATTCCTGATTTCGAATTTGATGATAATAAAATTGAACAGGTGCTGAACAACCTGGTAAACAATGCTATAAAGTATTCATTCCCGGGAACCTTGCTTAAAATATCTGCCAAACGACAGGAAAATCTCATTCTTACAACTGTTGAAGATCAGGGGCAGGGTATCTGTGCCGATGAACTTCCCTTAATATTTAATGAATTCCACACTTCGAAAACTAAAGCGACCAATGGCGAAGACAGTACAGGTCTTGGATTGGCCATCGTCAGAAAAATCGTAGAAGAGCATGGCGGAAATGTTTTTGTGAACAGCGAACTGGGTAAAGGCTCGGTATTTTCATTCTCGCTGCCACTCATGGCTGCGCAAAAGCCCCTTTCATAAATAAAAGTTCCACGGTTTCTGATCGCAAAGGTCCCTGATGCATGGATCAGGAATGTCTGTTTTGCAGCAACTGTTTCTTTTTGGACATTCAGTTCTCACCATTCCGGCTAACATGTTGCTGAAACCATGATTTATCAGCTTCCCATGTTTGTCAATTCCTGTGCAAATCACCACCCTTCCATGCCTGATTTCGGCTGAATTGGTTAACTTTATGCCCCTTAAACCGATACGCCGCATGAGTGAACCCGCCAAAAAATTATTCCTTCTTGATGCCATGGCCCTTATTTACAGGGCCTTCTATGCCCTGAACAAGAACCCACGCATAACTTCCAGGGGGCTGAATACTTCGGCCATTCTCGGATTTGCCAATACCCTGCTTGATATCCTGCGCACTGATAAACCTACACATATCGGCGTTGCTTTCGATACCATGGCGCCAACGGTAAGACATGTAGATTTTGCTGAATACAAGGGAACACGACAGGCGATGCCCGAAGATCTTGCTAAGGCCATACCCCATATCAAAAGACTTATTGAAGCGTTCAACATCCCCATTCTTTTTGTGGATGGTTATGAGGCCGACGATGTGATTGGCACCCTGGCAAAAAAAGCGGAGAAAGATGGATTCACAGTGTATATGGTAACTCCAGATAAGGATTTCGGGCAACTGGTATCGAAGAATATCTTTATGTTGAAACCAGCCAAATTTGGGGAACCTCCCATCCTGATGGGGCCCGCTGATGTGTGTGAACGTTTCGGAATCAATCGCCCCGAGCAGGTAATTGACATGTTAGGCCTGTGGGGTGATGTATCCGACAATATCCCGGGTATTAAAGGTGTAGGAGAAACTACCGCGCGCAAACTACTGGCACAGTTCGATACCCTCGAAAATGTACTGGAACATGCTGATGAAATTGCCAATGAAAATGTCCGCAACAAAGTATTGGCAAACCGCGAATCAGCCATCTTTTCGAAGCAGCTGGCCACCATCATCCTTGATGTGCCCATTGCACTTGAACCGGATAAACTTCTCTACTCCCTGCCAAATGAAACAGTGCTGCGGCAGCTGCTCGACGAATTTGAATTCCGCAATTTCGCTAAACGTATTTTTGGTGATGCCGATGTGAGTGTGGCCAAGCCCAAGCTGGCACCCAGCAGCCAATCGGGGGTACTTGACCTTTTTGGCGATTCCTTCCCGTTGCATGAACCTGCCCAGGCAGAATTGCCTGAAGTGGCCTCGGGGTTGGAGACCATCAAGACAGTTGAACATACGTATTATCTGACGGATACTCCTGAGAAAAGAAAGGATTTGATACTGCAGTTGCGCAAAGCAGGATCCTTCTGTTTTGATACCGAGACCACGGGACTTGATCCGAATAATGCGGAACTCGTTGGTATGTCATTTGCGGTTAAGCCGCATGAAGCCTGGTATGTTCCCATACCGGAAAACCACCACGAAGCGCTGGCTATCGTTGCTGAATTCCTTGACCTGTTTGCCGATGATGCTGTTGCTAAAACAGGACAGAACATGAAATTCGATATCGCCATTCTGCGATGGTACAATGTAGTGGTGAAAGGACAACTTTTTGATACCATGCTGGCGCATTATCTCATTCAGCCTGACCTGCGTCATGGTATGGATTTCTTGTCAATGACCTATCTGAACTATAAGCCTGTATCCATTGAATCCCTCATCGGTAAAAAAGGACGCGATCAGGTGACCATGCGCATGGTTGATCTGGAAGTGGTGAAGGAATATGCGGCTGAGGATGCTGATATAACCCTTCAGCTGCAGCTTGCTCTGGAACCGGGGTTGGATAAGGCAGGTGCACGCGATTTATTTGAGAAAATAGAAATGCCATTGATGCCTGTGCTTGCAGCCATGGAAGCCGAAGGGGTAAAGCTCAATTCGGCAGCTCTGGATGAATTTTCGATACAGCTGAAGACTGAAATAGTTCAGTTGGAGGAGGAGATCTTTACCCATGCCGGCGTCAAGTTCAATATTGGTTCTCCTAAACAATTAGGCGACATCCTATTCGACAGGATGAAAATAACCGACAAAACACGGCAGACCAAAACCAAACAATATGCTACAGGCGAGGAAATCCTTGTCAAACTGGTGAATAAGCATCCCATTGTTCAGCTTATCCTCGATTACCGCTCGCTCACCAAGCTGAAGTCAACCTATGTTGATTCGCTACCGCTGCTGGTGAATCCGCGCACTGGCCGTATTCATACCTCCTACAACCAGGCAGTGGCAGCAACGGGCAGGCTGAGCTCCAATAATCCGAACCTGCAGAATATCCCTATCCGCACCGAGCGTGGCCGCGAAATCCGTAAAGCATTTGTTCCACGCAACAGCGATTACGTGCTGCTTTCAGCCGATTATTCGCAGATCGAGCTGCGCATCATCGCTGAGATGAGCGGCGATGTCGGCATGCTGGATGCTTTTACAAGGGGGGTCGATATTCATACCGCTACTGCCGCTAACATATACAGTATTCCTGCGGAAGAAGTGACAAGAGATATGCGGCGAAATGCAAAAACAGTCAATTTTGGTATTGTATATGGAATTTCAGCCTATGGACTCAGCGAGCAGCTTAATATTCCAAAGAACGAAGCCGCCGAAATCATCCGGCAATACTTTGAGAAATTCCCGGGGATACAACAATACATGGAGAAAACACTGACTTTCGCGCGGGAAAAGGGGTATGTAGAAACCATGATGAAACGAAGGCGCTACATTCATGATATCAATTCTGCAAATGGCAATATGCGGGGCTTTGCCGAACGCAATGCCATCAACGCCCCGATACAGGGCTCATCGGCAGATATGATCAAAATCGCGATGATTAACATTCATCATGCCATGAATGAGCTAAAACTGCGCAGCCGCATGATCATGCAGGTGCATGATGAATTGGTTTTTGACGTTCACCGCACTGAACTTGATATCGTAAAACCCATGGTTCATAAACTGATGCAGGAAGCCATTCCCATGCACGTTCCGGTTGAGGTTGAGGTGAACTCCGGGGAAAACTGGCTGGAAGCTCATTAGCGGCAGGATAAGCGAATGCAGACAAGATATGCTATGTTGTGTTGAAGGTATTGTAATGAACAAAGTTTACACTTTTGTTCCAACATCCGGTAAAAATTTTAGCTTTGTATGGTTGATAAAGTGTATATATTACACTATCCGAATACACTCTTCACGCCTAAATTGCTTTAATATAATTCATAAATAGCGTAACAAACGATCAAACCTGATAACATGCGTTACCATAACGACCATCGAATTGTAATGACCCTTGATGCAGGGGGTACAAATTTTGTTTTTTGTGCAGTGCAGGATGAAGAAGAGATCATCATGCCTATCAGCCTGCCTGCCTTTGGCGAAAACCTCACCCAGGTCCTGGAAACCATCATCACCGGATTCAGTGAAGTGAAATCCATGCTCGAGAGCAATCCTGTGGCCATCAGCTTTGCATTTCCCGGCCCGGCTGAGTACGAACTGGGTATTATCGGCAACCTGGAGAACCTGACTACCTTTAGGGGGGGCGTAGCTTTAGGCGATATGCTGGAAGAGAAATTTGGTATCCCGGTTTTTATCAACAACGATGGGGATCTTTTTACCTATGGCGAAGCTATTTCAGGTTTTCTGTTCGACATTAACGAGCGCATGGCATTGCGTGAAAGTCCGAAGATCTACCGCAATTTGTTTGGTGCCACCTTTGGAACCGGTTTTGGCGGTGGAATCGTTTCGCGTGAGAATTTATTTTTGGGCGATAATTCTGCACAGGGTGAGATCAACCGTATGCGCAATAAACTTTATCCAGAATGGAGCGCTGAGGAGAGTGTGAGTATCCGCGGTATTCGTAGGGTATTTGCACGCGAAGCGGGTATCGATCCTTCATCCTGCCCGGCCCCAAGAGAGATCTTTGATATTGGTATGGGCACGGTAGATGGAAATAAGCCGGCGGCCATTAAAGCTTTTGAAGAATTAGCCATCGTGGCAGGTGATGTAATCGCAAATGCCATTACGCTCATCGACGGTCTCGTCGTTTTGGGTGGCGGGCTGTCTGGTGCTCATCCGCTTTTTCTGAGCAGACTTGTTGAGGAAATGAACAATTCGTTCAGCTCTTTTGCAGGCAAATCAGTGCACAGGCTGGAGGTCAGTGCTTTTAACCTTGAAGATAAGGCAGGTTTTGAACTCTTCAGCCAGGGTGATACCCGTGAAATTACAGTTCCTTTCTCAACGCGCAAAATTAAATATGATCCTCTGAAGCGCATTGGTGTTGGCCTTGGACGCTTAGGTACTTCAAAAGCAGTATCGGTGGGCGCCTATACATTCGCCCTCGCCCATCTCGACAAAAGATTTTAGGCAATAACTCCTTACCTTTACAGCCGCGTTTCCTTTTTTCAGAACCTGCAATACTTCAATGATTGTCGTGTACTGTTCACTTTACTGTTAACTTTTATCCTATCATGTACCTCCAGTTTATTGCACAAATCAGGAAGAAAGACTTTATCCGTCTGTTTTTTACGCTCACTTTGCGCAAACCTGCCATCATCGTCTCCATTTTGCTCGGATTGTCTCTGATCGTCTTTGTCGCCCTCAATTATCTGCATTTCTTCAAACCGGGCCTGCTGAAGAATCCGTTATTTATGCTTTTTATCGGGTTTTCATCTGTACTTTATCTCTTTTTCGGCATATACAGAAGCGCCGTTAAGAATTTCAACCTGCACGAACGATTGAACCAAAAACTTACTTACCTGCTTACCGAAGACAACATTTCCATTACAGGTGAAACATTTTCGAACGAGTTCAAATGGAACTCATGTTACAAAATTGAAAGAATAGGCAGCGAGTGGATTATACTCTACAGTAGTAAAAATATTGCCAATTTTCTGCCCATCAGCAGTCTCCAAAAAGAGGAAGCTGGACAACTCATGGAATTCCTGGCGGCGCATAAATCTACCTGGGCCACCAAAATAAGTGTTTAAAGATGCATCATAATTGCAATTAAATCATTCATGAAGATGAAATAGCCATGAGCAACTGAGCGCAGCGATATCACAAACACGATTAAAATAAACAAGATGAGAGTAAATCTTTTCATGCCATCCGAAAATGATATTAGGCTATTCCATATGACCCGTGAAAAATAAATAATAATATATGAAAATAAAACCGATACTATTTGTGTGCGTTGCACTGCTTGCATGCAGCTGCCAGCCAAAAACCGACAAGGACAGACTGAAAAGCGAAGAGGTAAATCCTGATGGGTCCATACTCACACGGACATTTAAGCCAGACGGAAAGCTCTTCGCGGAGATCAGCAAGAAGGATGGCAAGAAGAATGGTGTTACCAAAAACTATTATGGGAATGGTAAGGTGCAGGTTGAAACCAACTTTGTGAATGATAAAAAAGAAGGCGAAAGCAAATTCTATTATGAGGATGGAAAGATTTGCCAGCTCACCCGCTACAACAATGATCTCAAAAGCGGAATAAAAATGAATTACTATAAAAACGGTCAGCTGGCATGCGAAATTCCATACCTGGATGGCGAAGTCGAGCCCGGGCTAAAGGAATACAGCAAAGAAGGTACGCTTATCATGGACAACCCGACCATTGTGGTAACGCCTATTAACAGGATGCTCTCAGTAAACAAATATATTTTACAGCTTACCCTTTCCAACAATGGGCATGCTGTTTCATTTACCAGGAATTATCTTGTAAACGGGAAGAAGAGCAAGCTGGAAATTCCAACTAAAAACGGCGTAGGTGAACTCTCCTTCGTGATTAATCCAGGGAAAAGTATAAGGGAAAAAGTTATCCTTGAAGCAGTGTTTGAGACCGCTTATGGCAACCCTTATGTTACCCGAACAACTTACAATCTTTCCATTGATAACCGATAAAGACTGAACATTCAACCCGGTCATTCATCAGGCTTCGATGCTTCAGCTAATGAAGGGAAAGAGCTAAATTTGATATTCGCTTTACAAAGCCACACCTGCTATGCCCATTTTCAATTCCGTTATATCCTGGTTCATTAAAAAGCGCATTCATCAGATTGAGCTTTTCATGAAATACCCTCATGATGTGCAGGGCGAATGGTTCAGGAAACTTGTCACCACAGCGCGCGACACGGAATGGGGACGGAAATACGACTACAAATCCATCCGTACACCCGAGCAGTTTCGGGAAAGGGTTCCTCTCAGCGAATACAACGACCTTAAACCTTATATCAACCGCTTGCGCAGAGGTGAGCAGAACATTTTATGGCCCTCTGATGTAAAGTGGTTTGCCAAATCATCCGGAACCACAAGCGATAAGAGCAAGTTTATTCCTGTAAGCGAGGAGGCATTGGAGGAATGTCATTTTAAAGGTGGCAAGGATTTGTTATCCATTTATTGCAACAACAATCCCGATTCCCGGATTTTCAGCGGAAAAGTGCTCGGGCTGGGAGGCAGTATTACAAGGGACAACGACCATGCAGAGACCTTTCACGGCGATGTGTCGGCCATCATCATGGAAAATCTGCCTTACTGGGTAGAGCTCATCCGCACACCTGAACTTAAGGTCGCATTGATGAACGAATGGGAATCGAAGATTGAACGCATTGCCCGCATTACGAAAGATGAAGACGTAACCAATATCTCGGGAGTGCCATCCTGGACATTGCTCCTGTTAAAGCGCATCCTTGAAATAACGGGGAAAAAGAACATCGGGGAGGTATGGCCCAACCTTGAATTGTTTATCCACGGTGGGGTTAATTTTGCCCCCTATCGCGAACAATTCAGTAAAATTGCACCTGTGGGGATGAAATACCTCGAAACCTATAACGCTTCTGAAGGTTTTTTCGGAATCCAGGACCTTAATACGCCCGGCGAAATGCTGCTCATGCTTGATTATGGCATCTACTACGAGTTTATGCCGCTTACCGAGTATGATGTCCTGACCAATAAGACAGTGTCGCTTGATCAGGTTGAGACAGGCATTAACTATGCCCTTGTCATTTCAACAAATGCTGGTTTGTGGCGCTACCTGATCGGCGATACCATTCAGTTTACATCCCTTGATCCTTATCGCATCCGTATCACAGGGCGCACCACGAGTTTTATCAACGCCGTGGGGGAAGAGCTGATCATTGATAATGCGGAGAAGGCTTTGGCTACCGCCTGCGAAAAAGCCTCAGCTGCGATAACCGATTACACGGCAGCACCGGTGTATTTTGGCGACAATTCCAATGCTGCACACGAATGGCTGATAGAGTTTGAAACAGCCCCGGCGAGTCTCGATTATTTTACTGAGATACTGGATAATGCTTTAAAGACACTCAACTCCGATTATGAGGCCAAGCGCTATCATAACATGATCCTGCGACCACCTATCGTCCGGCAGTTGGCTACCGGAACATTCTATCGTTGGCTGAAAGAGCGTGGCAAACTTGGAGGACAGAACAAAGTGCCCCGGCTTTCGAATGACAGGAAATACCTTGATGACATAAAGGAATTAGCAGGAATCATATAACTGTGGAATTTGGAATTTTGGAACTTGAACCTTGGAACTTGGAACTTGGTACTTGGGACTTGGGACTTGGGACTTGGGACTTGGAACTTGGGACTTGGGACTTGGAACTTGGAATTTGCCTTTGCCCTAATTCCCAAAGAATTTACCCGCAGTTTCCGAATCCTTATTATATTTGTTTCGATAGAGTTTTACCATTTCTTCAATTTCAAACGACTATTTTTAATTTAATCAGTACAAGAACCAAAACTTATGCACGTAGCCATAGCAGGGAACATAGGGTCGGGAAAAACTACCTTAACCGGGCTTTTAGCCAAACATTTCAACTGGCAGGCCCATTATGAAGATGTGGATACAAATCCATACCTCGGGAGTTTTTATGAAGATATGCAACGCTGGTCGTTTAACCTGCAGATATACTTTCTCAACAGCCGTTTCCGCCAGATTGTGGATATTCGCAAAACAGGGAAGAATGTAATACAGGATCGTACCATTTATGAGGATGCTTACATTTTTGCGCCCAACCTCCACGACATGAGCCTGATGACTTCGCGCGATTTCGATAATTATACCCAGCTCTTTGAACTCATGAGTACTTTTATTCAGCCTCCCGATCTGCTGATATACCTGCGGGCAGATGTTCCAACACTGGTAAGGCAGATTCAGAAACGCGGGCGTGAGTACGAAGCATCAATCCGTATCGATTATCTCAAGAGTCTGAACGACCGTTACGAGAACTGGATCAATAGTTACACGCTGGGAAAACTCCTGATCATGGATGTGGATAACCTGAACTTTAGCGAGAAGCCTGAAGATCTTGGATTAATCATCGAAGGCATAAATGCCGAGCTGAACGGATTGTTTTAGTATTTTCAGTTTGTGCAGCTATGCCCCGGAATTTTGAATGAGCAGGCTTGAATATGAACGGCCATTATCCTGGCTGTTCCCCTGTCTTGTTTACTAGCCGCTCACAGCACATTTTTATTTAATCACTATTTTTTAAACCATACTACATTGAATTATACGAAATCACCGGTACGCGCTGCAGCTGCAGCTGCCGGAGCTATCCTGGGCAAAGGTGATTATGCCGACCGTGCCATTGAATACGGCCTTAACGAGAACCGCCATTGGAGCCCCGCTGAAAAGTCGATGTATGTGAATCTCACCTACGAACTGGTGCGTTGGTTGAGGCTGATGCTTGAAATCGAGCCCTGCCCAACCTCCCGCGGTAAATACATGTATGCACTCGGCGTTTACATGACCCTGAAAGGAATGCCGCTCGATCCGGAAGAATTCCCCGAACCTTTCGATGCTGAAAAGCTAAAGGCACGGTTCGAAACCTTATCTGCCGAGCGACGAATCAAAGAATCCATTCCCGATTGGCTCGATGAGATGGGCGACCGCGAACTTGGCGATGCCTGGCCTCCACTGCTGGCAGCACTCAATAAACCTGCGTCCATTATTCTGCGCACCAACACCCTCAAAACCACCCCCACTGCACTGAGAGCATCTCTGGAGAACGCCGGTATACCTTCATTCCCTGTGCCAGAGGTGGAAACGGCCCTCAGGCTGGAAGAATTCTATAATGTTTTCACGCTAAGTCTTTTTCATAACGGCTATTTCGAAGTTCAGGATACCGGCTCACAAATGATAGCACCCTTTGTGGATGCCAGACCTGGTATGCGCATCATCGATGCCTGTGCTGGAACCGGCGGGAAAACTTTACATCTTGCTGCTTTAATGCAGAACAAGGGCCGCATTATTGCCCTGGATACAGCAGTCTGGAAACTTGATGCGCTGAAGCAACGTGCTACACGCGCCGGGGTGACCATCGTTGAAACAAAACCGATTGAAACCACAAAAGTAATTAAGCGCCTGGCCGGCACTGCCGACCGTGTGCTGATTGATGCCCCCTGTTCCGGACTTGGCGTACTGAGGCGCAATCCTGATGCCAAGTGGAGAATGACGGCTTCAAAAGTGCAAAAGCTTATCGGGGAGCAAAAAGAAATACTGGACAGTTACCACCGTATGGTGAAACCGGGTGGAATGCTCATCTACGCCACCTGCAGTATCCTGCCATCCGAAAACCGCATTCAGGTTGACAATTTCCTGGCAACCCACCCCGAATTCACCCTTGTTGAGGATAGGATCCTGGGCCCCGATACCACCAACAGTGATGGATTTTATATGGCACGCATGTTGAAAAGTGAAAAATGAAAAGCGCATTTGGTCGCCTGACAGGAAGCAACAGGATCGAAATCAGGTGAGCTTTACTGATATTTAACAGACAAAGTCTTATTGAGTTGGCCAACTCCAGGCACCCCCAACTCCAGGCACTTTAGGCACTTTATTATTTCGGCAGGTACATCGTATCAATCAATGCCTGGTATTTGCCATGAATAATCTTGCGGCGCATCTTCAGAGTACTGGTGAGTGTTGCATTTTCGATGCTGAAAGGTTCAGGCAGCAAGCCAAATTTAACTACCCTTTCATAAGGGGTAAGTTCTTGCTGGATAAATTCCAGCCGGCCCTGGTAAAATTCAATGATGGACGCATCAGAGACCATTGCCTGGACATCAGACTCAGAATTCAACGCTGTTTTAAACTCCCGACGGAGGGCGTCAATGGAAGGCACAATGAGTGCCGTTATGAACTTCTGGTTGTCGCCCATCACCACGGCCTGTTCAATGAACGGATCCTGGCAGAGCAATAACTCTACTTTCTGGGGAGAAACATATTTGCCTCCCGAAGTCTTAAAGATATCGTTGATCCGGTCCTCCATGAGCAGGCAACCCTCACCGGAGAATTTCCCCTGGTCGCCGGTCCGGTACCAGCCATCTTCAAGCACGCGGGCAGTCTCAACCGGCTTATTATGATAGCCCTTGAATACCGTTGCGCCTTTAACGAGTATTTCTCCCTGGTCGCTGATTTTAACCTCAATGTCCGGCATCAGGGATCCGCAGGAATCGAAATCATATACATCACTCCTGAAACATGAAACGGTGGCAGTTGTTTCGGTAGCTCCATAGCCATAATTAACAAAAATACCGGCAGCATGAAAGAACCGGAGCAATTCCGGGCGTATGGCTGATCCGGAGCAGGGCATCGTGCGGATGTTTCCGCCAAAGACGGAACGCAATTTTTTCAGCACCAGTTTATCGGCAATAGCATGCCTGATCTTTAAAGCGAAAGGAGGCTGCTCGTTTTTCCGCATAAAATCCGAAAATGAATGGCCGGTAGTGATGGCCCAATCAAACAGCTTTCGTTTGATCGGGGTCCACCTGGATTCTTCCCGCCTGATGCCTTCATAAGTCTTTTCGAAAAATCGTGGGACAGTGCACATCAGGCTGGGGCGGGCCAGCGGGAGCTCTTCGATTACAGCCCGCGGGTTTTCCAGGAATACATTAATGGCTCCTTTATGCAGCATGTAAAATGTCCAGGAGCGTTCAAAGACATGACTGAGGGGTAAAAAACAAAGCGAGACATCCTTATCGCTGACTTCCAGCCGCTCATCATGTATTCTGAGACAATTCATAAAGTTATCCTGCCCCAGCATCACGCCCTTTGGCTCACCTGTTGTTCCTGAGGTATAAATGACGGTTGCCAGGTCATCAGGTTCTGCTTCCTGCAGAATCTGCTCAAGTTGCAGGGCATAGGTTTCTGCCTTGCCCAGTTCAAGGAAATCATTCCAGTTGATGCAGTGGGCGTCGCCGGGTTCGGAGAGGATGGGTTCAAAGCAAACTATTGTGGGCGATATGGATGAGTTATCCGACAACCACAGGGCCTTATCCAGTTGTTCACGGTTTCCCACAAAGATGAGCCCCATCCGGGTCTCCTCTGCAATATACCTTACCTCATGCCTGGAAGCTGTTCCGAAAAACGGCACAACGACACCCCTGATGGCCATGATCCCTAAATCGGCCATGGTCCACTGAGGCTTGTTATCACTGAAAATGCCTATCATAGCTTTGGGTCCGAAACCCAAAGCCAGCAATGATTTAGAAACATTTCCTGAGATGGTCACCAGATCATTCCAGTTATAGCTCGAATACACCTTCGCACCAGGCTCCTTGTAACGGAACACCACCCGCGTGCCATACACTGCGGCACGGTTTCTCACCATCTCTACCAGATGTTTTTCCATCTTAAAAAAGCTTGTTTGATTTGAACTGCAAAGTGAACGAATTTAAACCGTAATTAAAAGACAAATTCTTAAATTCCACTGGGGCTGAGGTTGGGTCTGAATGTTCAGGCAGGGTTTCGCTGTCATTTAATGCAATAACAAACGGAAGAAAGGCGCAATAATACTGCCCAAAGAAGCAAGAATGACAAGGATGATCTGTTCCGGAAGCTTCGCCATTTATTTTGTCAGTAGTCAATAGATGATCAGCAGTTGTTTCTTACCTTTGAAGGGTCACGGCAAAAACAGGGAATCACCTATGCATGTCTTTTTGGATTTATTTAAGTAATTCTATATCAATTATATATGATGACCCTTATTCAGGCTTACTTCTTATTGCAAGATCAATCGGGTGAGATATTCCTCATGAAGGGCAGGATTTAGCCACAGACAGGTATTAAAAAATACGCTTTAGCAATAATTGGGCATGATTGAATATAAACTTCAGATAGCGGACCACGATCTTATAAAGATTTGTGACCTGTATAAAAAAGCCGGGTGGTGGGATGAACCCTGCACTTCGGATGAAGTATCCAAATTGATCGCATGCAGTTTTTGTTTCCTCTCTGCCTGGGAGGCCAACAAATTGGTTGGAATAGGGCGGGTGATTTCCGATGCCTATAGTGATGCTTATATTCAGGATGTTTTTGTAGACGAAAATTTTCGCAAACAAGGCATTGCAAGGGAAATCGTTAGCAGATTAATCAATTATTGCCAGGAAAAAAATATTCATTGGATCGCCTTGATTGCTGCACCGGGGAGCGTGGGCGTTTATGAGAAATTAGGGTTCAGAAAAATGGCGGATTATACCCCCATGCAACTGCAGCAAAGACCGGATACACTATAAAGAATTAAAATGGAAGATATCATATTCAGAACAATTAAGCTTGAAGATAAAGAAGTCATAGATTTTTATTTACATAAAGATGCTTCACTCCACCTGGCAGCATTTACCTTTTCCACCCTGGTTTCCTGGGGAAATCTTTATCATTATACATGGGCTGTATCTGATGACACCCTGCTGATGAAACTGACAACACTGGAAGATGGTTTTGACCATCTGATGCAACCTTTCGGGGCATTCCCGGAGATCCTGCAGGATAAAATTATCAGGCTCGCAGCATCGTTAAATTATAAACTTACCATTTTTGGTGTTTCGAACGAATTCATTGAAAAACATCCTGGGTTTGTGTCGCATTTCAACCAGACGGAACTTCGCGAATTTGATAATTATATTTATTCCTCAGAAAGCCTTGCTTTGCTGAATGGTAGGGAGTATCAGTCCAAGCGAAATTTAATCAACCAGTTTGAAAAAAACAATCAATGGACAAGTGAAGCCATTTCAGCAGTAAATATTTCTGACTGTCTTGAGATCATCGATAAGATTTATAATCAGGATGAATTAGACACCGATTTTTATCTGGGCCATGAATTAAATGCGCTTGATTTTGTTTTACATCATTTCCCGCAACTTAAGGGGGAAGGCGTTTTGATACGCGCAGAAGGCAAACCTGTGGCTTTTTCTATTTACGAAAAACTGAATTCTTCTACGTATGTGATTCACTTTGAAAAAGCCATTAAAGATTACAAAGGCTTGTATCAGCTCGTGAACAGGGAAACCGCTAAAAACATTATGGCTAAAGGATTCAAATATATTAACAGGGAAGAGGATCTGGGAATCGAAGGTTTAAGAAAATCAAAACTTTCTTATCATCCGCTGGAGCTGAGTCCAGCGCATGCACTGATTTATAAATAAGCGTGAAGAGATATTTAACCAGGTTGGGTGTTCAATAGGGATGAGCCATCTTATAAAAACGCTCACAATCTTTGTCATTGTACAAAATGTGATTTACCCACCATTTTTTTAAAAACAGAATTACATCTTTTATAACAGGCGGATGTTCACTTAATAAGTTAAGGTTATACATTGCCACGTGATATACAAATTCCTTATGTGCTTTTTTATGCCGGATCAAATCAGGATATGACATTTGTTGCATTTTATTTTCTTCTTTCTTAAAAAGACTGAGGTAATAATCAGTCATTTTTGAAAGAATTATGGCAAGGGTTTCCTGATACTTATCCGAATCAAGACACTCTGTCAAATCATTATAAATTTCAAGCAATTTTAAATGCGCGTTGTCAATATCAACATTGCCAACGGACAGTTCATCGCTCCAGCTGATCTTAACTCTTTGATCAAAATTGTCCAAAAAGATTGATTTTAAATTATTATATTAGTGTAATGATAACACAAAGGGCTTATATGACTGCATTTCGCATTATATTGAGATGAATAAAAGGTGCTAACAGATTTGTTTGCAAACACTTCCGCTAATCTCAACCGTCCATCATAAACGGTGAAATGATTTGAATATTGTATCGTTGAATATCATCTGAAAGGATTTCCGGATACTCAGGTCCAGGCATATATTGAAAATCAGCGGTCAATAACCGTGGGTTTCACTCTCGGTTATTGATATTGAGTCACTTCGTGGCTTCCCTCGCTAACAAACTTTCTGGTAACATAGTGCAATCCGGCTTCGGGTTTCACGCTAAAACACTTCTTAAGTTTCGGATATGAAGCTCTGAAAGAGCTTAACATGAATAACCGTGGACAGCCCACGGTTATGAGAACACGAGACTCAACAGCCCTGAAGGGGTTGAATATCATGGCTATTTCTTTTTTGCGAACTGCTTCAGATTTGCCGGCAGCTTATCATAGTTCTGAACGGGCATGGGTATGACTGAAGGCTGTCCATCCTTCACCATAATTTTCATTCCTTTGTCCTTTGAAAGCATAAAAGCAAGGAAGGCTTCTGCTGCAGCCCTGTTTGGTGCATCGCGCAGGATTGTGATGCCATAGATCATCGGTTCGCCGGTCATGACCTGCTTCAGCCCCGGAGCGCTGCCGCTGATCTCGACTTTTGCTATGGCATACAGACTGGCAAAAGCCATATTCTTCAGGTTTACCTGGTCGGGAAGTGTAACATATTTCAGGTTATGCTGAATAGCTACTGAGCGGTAAAGGAAGATGTAATCGATACTTTCTGTTTCAAGCAAAGCAAGCATATCTACTTCTTTGGGACGCATGAATCTTTCATCTTTACCCGTTATTTGTTTGGCCAACCCGGGTTTTTTATAATATTTTTCCGCCAGCTGAAGTGTCATAAGTGTTCTGTAACCGCAAGGATCGGCGTTCGGATCTGCCCTTCCAAAGGCAACATCAGGCTTCATCAATATTTCATACCAGTTTGCTTTGGTTATCTTGTCGGCATACCTGCTTTTGGGACTGAAAACGATGGCCATTTCATTGGAAGCAAATTTAATGTTCCAATCGGCAAAGCGAGGAATCAGCATTTTGTCGATCACCGCATAATCCGCTGAAGCCATGATATCGCATGGCTGATTCAGGTCAGTGATCTTGCGCGCGGATGCAACGGATCCGGCTGATTCAGTGAGGATCTTAACATTCGGGTAAGTTTTGTTGAATTCGGCAGCTATCTCCTTAAGCGGAACAGATAAACTTCCTGCATGAAAAATGATCAGTTCTCCGCTTAAATTTGTCATTTGTTTCTGTGCTTGCAAATGGAAACAATTGAACATCAAAATGGTTAGAATGAAACGGATAATTAAAGGTGTAGTCTTCATTTATAGGATATTAAAATGATTTACAATTCGAAAAAGCATGTGCAATCTTCAGCATTTAAAACCCGATCTGCAATTGAACAGCAATCACATCATTGTTGACTTGTGCCCCTTGTTCATGACGGTTGGTATAATCAGCCTGTATCCTGGTAAAATCATTGAACACCCAATTCAGACCGCAGGTATAATTCGTTGAAATATTATCCGCTATACTCAGATTGGCATCATAGGAATCATACTTGAACACCACCTGGAATTTTTTCGGAATAAAATAATATCCGGCCTGGGCATAATATCCGCTTCTGTTGATGCCGCCATCCTGGCCGTAAATATATTCGCCCCTGAGCGAAAGCGCTTTTAAGGTGTAGGCCACTTCACCGCCAACGCGGTTTCTTACCTGGTTATTGGCTAAGACAGGCGTACCTGAAGCCCAGTTATCATAACCATTGTATACTGATCCTCCAAGATCAAGACCTCTGATCGGGTGGAAAATCAAACGTGCTGAAAAATCTTTTGCTTCATTATTATCCGCTGTATTTACGCCGGCACCATTAAAAATGCCCAGGGCATAATCCAACAGAAAGTGGTCATTTATTTTAAGGACACTCCCGGAGAACTGGATGCCGATATCGCGGCCATTCATATTGCCGATCACGTCTTTTCCTCTGGCGGCTAATGCTTCTACAACCTGTGAGCGGTCGATGGTCTCGAGTTTGGTATTGCCGGTCAGGTTTTCAAGAGAGAAAGGGATGAAAGTCTGGCCTGCCATTATTTTTAAATAATCGTTGCATTTATAGGCAATCGTAGCATCCATCATTTTCACTGAATTGGCAAATTCAGCATGCATGTGGTATGCCCATTTATCCGTGATGGCGCCTTTAAAATCGAGCCTGGCCCTGCGGATATCGAAACCATCGTTTTTACCGGCTTCCTGCAACGACTGGTACCTGATTTGTGTATAGCCGCTTAATATGATTGCTCTGCCCGAAGTGAGGTTGAATTTTTTTTGTTTTGCCTTGTCGTCCTGTGCTTTGAGGGCACTCACGGCCCTTACGGAGTCGGCTTCGTGTTGAGTGATCACTTTCTTGCTGATCAGCAGGTTGATCATTTCTTCGGATGTTTGCTGTGCCTTCGCGCTAAAGCCAGCCAGTGTAAGCAACATCATACCAATAAATAGCCGGAGTAGTCTTAAGTTCATTTTTAAAATAGTTAGGTTTTGATCAGGGTTAGTTCATGAAAAATATCGACAGGAAACAAGATTCATATCGGAGGGCAAATGTAGAATAGTTATTGAAGCATTCAACCATTTTGTTAAAAATTTTCTAAGCCTGTAGCCGGGACGAAATCCAAAAGATATTATTAAACTACATCATTCACCTGAACAAAATATTTCCTCTTGAAATAAAATGCGACATTCACCAGCCCGATCATCACCGGCACTTCAACCAAAGGGCCGATGACTGCAGCAAAGGCCTCCCCCGAATTGATCCCGAAAAGCGCAATGGCAACGGCTATAGCCAACTCAAAATTATTGCTGGCTGCTGTAAACGAAAGTGTTGTGGCTTGCTCGTAAGTTGCACCTATTTTCATGCTCGTGAAAAATGATACCACGAACATGATTACAAAATAGATGATTAAAGGGATGGCTATCCGGACCACATCGAAAGGAATCTTCACGATATATTCACCTTTGAGCGAGAACATCACCACAATAGTAAACAACAATGCAATGAGTGTAAGCGGACTGATTTTGGGTACAAATTTAGTTTCATACCAGTTCTTGTCTTTGACGCGGATTAAAATATACCGGGTCAGAAATCCAGCGATCATGGGTATCCCCAGGTATATAAAAACGCTTTTTGCGATGGCGCCCATCGTAATCTGAGCAACAGTTTCATTTACCGGTAATCCAAACCAACCGGGGAGAATAGCGATAAAAACATAAGCATAGACTGAAAACAGCAGAACCTGGAACAAGGAATTAAATGCAACCAGGCCAGCAGCATATTCCCTGTCACCTTTTGCAAGATCATTCCAAACGACGACCATGGCGATACACCGGGCTAAACCAATCAGGATCAGTCCGTACATGTAATCAATATTAAACTGCAAAAAAACGATGGCCAATAGGAACATCAATACCGGCCCGATGATCCAGTTCTGGACCAATGACAATCCCAGAATTTTCGTATTGCGGAATACATCACCTAATTCTTCATATTTCACTTTGGCAAGCGGAGGATACATCATGATGATCAGGCCAATGGCAATAGGGATATTGGTAGTTCCCGATGACATGCTGTTCCAGAACTCAGCCACTGCAGGACTGAACCAGCCTGCGAAAACCCCAATAAACATGGTCAGGAAAATCCACAACGTTAAATAGCGGTCGAGGATTTTAAGTCGTTTTTTTGAAGGCATAAAATATAATTTGACAATTTGACAATTTGACAATTTGCTTCAGCAACAGCATCATGTAGCACAATCACATTTAGCGCCTGATTTTCAGTATGATGATTTCCGTGACCCTCGGGGTGCTGAATTTTTATAAGGATGAGGGTGCTTTGTTGTTCTGTATATTTTCAGTGTAAAATTTATAAAATGATGCTTTAATTTCATCGCGGACACGCACAAATTCGTTGTGAATAAAATCATCAGTTCCAACGGCATGTGATGGGTCGTCAAAGCCAATATGCAGGCGGTGTTTTACCTTGCCAGTAAAAACCGGACACGTTTCCTTAGCATCGTCACAAACCGTGATAACATAATCCCATTCATCCATAATGTATTTATCAACCATCTTCGGGTAGTGCGAGCTAATGTCTATGCCGGATTCTGCCATTACGCCAACAGCTTTTTGATTTACCTCTTTAGCCGGAGCTGTGCCGGCCGAATGCACTTCGGTATTTTTATCGAACGACTGTAAAAAGCCGTGGGCCATTTGGCTGCGGCAGCTATTGCCGGTACAAAGGATGAGGATTTTTGTGTTCATAAAATTTGCATTTCGACAGGTAAATAAATTTATACCAGACGTGAATTTACCTGGCAGACACAAGGTCATCCCATGATTTAGATGTCTGTTCTCATGGGCAATCCGTCGCGCTCCCAATCGACGATACCACCGGCCATATTTGCAACCATGGTAAACCCCTTTTCGGTCAGGATACGGGCAGCGTCGCGGCTGTGGATTCCAACACAATCAGCCACAATGATGGGTTTATCTTTTGGTAGCGATATACATTCCTTTTCAAACCCGGTAAAGGGGCATAATAATTTTTCTTCTATGCCAAAATCCTTAATGGCGATCTCATAATCTTCCCGTACATCTAAAATACTGGCACCGAACAGGCAGCATTTATAAGCTTGTTTAGGACTAAGATGCAGGATGCCATCAATGATAAACCCGAGATTCAAGAAATGTTCGTTCATGGTTTTAAGAATAGAAAATCCAGAGAAAGTAAAATCCGGTTAATATGAATAATACAGCAACAATACGCCTGAACCACACTTCAAAGATCTTTATGCGGTTGTAGAATTTTCCGATTCCGCCAATACTGAACGCCAGGAACCAGGCCAGCATGATTACCGGCAAGCCGGTAGCAATCGCAAAATCGGGAAGCAGCAGCAAACCGGACGGTTGCGACAATACCATGGGCATCAGCATACCAAAAAACAATACGCCGCTGTAAGGACAAAATGCAAGGGCAAAGATCATTCCTAAAAAAAGTGCACCCCATCCGTTTCCCAGTTTAACTTTGTCGGCACTACGTTGCATGAAGCTTCCCGACGATCCGGGCAGTCTGATGAATCCAAGCATCAGTATGCCGATTACAATCAGCACAGGTCCGAGCCAGCGCTCGCCGTTGGACTGAATAACCCGGCTTACATGAAATTTGCTGGCTCCAAGGTATATGATGAGTCCAAGGATTGTATAACTCAGGGCACGGCCTAAGGTGTAGTAAAGCCCATTGAGAAACACATTGTACTTGCTCTCAACATCTTTGCTTATATAGGCCAGTGCTGTAATATTGGTCGCCAGCGGGCACGGACTGATTGCAGTCATAAGCCCGAGCAGGAATGCTGTAATCAGCGGGAAAGTGCTTTGGTCGATAAGGTTTTGGAGGAACTCCATTTGGATTTCGGATTTTGGATTTTGGATTATTCGCTTTGCTCTTGAGGTCTCTTCGCTTAGATGCGGATTTGAAAAGCCAGCGAATATCAGGTAATCTATTTTAGGCCCTTTTCAATTTCGGCTTTGAGCCCGGCTATGAATTTCGCCGGCTCATTTCGCGAATAGCTAAAAGCGAAATTGGTGAAATCATTGGTAATTTCTTTTTTGTTAGCTATATGCGTAAAAAAGAGTGCAGAACCTTCAGCCTGGTATTTTTCGACGAGTTGCTGATTTTTCTGCTCTTCAACATTCAACACCCTGAAACTTATGGTTCCGTTTTTTACCTCTTTGGCAAAGTAGGTGTTGAGGGTTTTGTTTGTATTATCCTCGATGGAAATACAGGTAGGGCAGCGGCGCCCGGCATGGAAATAGATAATCTGCAATTTGGCTGCTTTCTGGCTGAACACCGATAAGGAGGATATCAGCATCAGGGAAATAATAAGGACTTTTTTCATTGTATTGAGATTTATAAGGGGTTTGAAGAAATTGTTGCTCAGGAGCCAGCTTTTTGCAAAAGCTCCTTTATTTCATTTACGGAAGGCACCCGGCCATATACCAACACTTTTTCGTCGACTACCAGCGCCGGTGTTCGCATGATTCCATAACCCATGATCTGCTGAATGTCTTCAACTTTTGAAATTGTTGCGTTGAGTCCAAGTTCGGAAACCGCATTGATTGTTGCTTTTTCCAGGTTTTTACAGTTGGAGCAACCGGAGCCTAAGATTTTTATGTTCATATTTGAAAAGATTGAAAGGATTTAATTTATTGAAAAGTTTCAGTGTTACAGGGTTTCAGGGTTTCAGGGTTTCAGGGTTTCAGGGTTACAGGGTTTCAGGGTTTCAGTGTTATAGGGTTTCAGGGTTTCAGGGTTTCAGGGTTTCAGTACCAGCGCGTTTTAAAAAATCAGATTGAAGAGGAACCCGACCATCATGATACCGGTTCCAACAACAGCAATAAAAGTTATAATGAGCGGCATTTTGAGCACTTTGCGCAGAATGATCATTTCGGGAAGTGAAAGGCCTATGACCGACATCATAAATGCCAGGGCTGTGCCCAGTGCTGCACCTTTTTCGATCAATGCCGAGACGATCGGAATGATGCCGGCAGCATTGGAGTAGAGCGGAATACCTATCAGAACAGATAGTGGAACCGAATACCATGCCGATTTACCCATGAAGGATGCCATGAAATCCTGCGGAACAAAACCATGAATGCCGGCACCAACAGCAATGCCTATCATGACATAAATCCAGACTTTGCCTACAATCTCCTTCACGGCTTCAAAACCACGGTTCACGCGTGTGGAAAAAGATAATTTTTCTTCTTCCATTTGATCGCCGGCTTTCATGGTATATACCCAGTCTTCCACCCATTTTTCGAGGTGAAGCTTGCCGATGATCCAGCCTGCCGTAATTGCAATTACCAAACCTGTGGATATATATATGAGGGTAGTTTTCCATCCAAACAATCCAAAAAGCAATACAACAGCCACTTCATTGATCATTGGCGCGGCAATCAGGAAGGAAAAAGTTACGCCAAGGGGAACACCTGATTCAACAAAGCCAAGAAACAAAGGGATGGCAGAACAGGAACAAAAAGGAGTTACAATGCCCAGCATGGATGCCATGACATTACCTGTTAGCAGTGACTTTCCTTCGAGGGCTTTACGGGTTCGCTCAGGAGAGAAATAAGTACGTATTATGCCTACTCCGAAAATAATGAGCGTGAGCAATAACAATACTTTTGGAACTTCAAAGATGAAAAAACGAACGGACTCAGTCAGGTGATTCCCTTTCGCCATCTTGAACAGGTCATCAACCACCAGATTTGTGAGTGGCTGCAGGTAGGTGTATAGTAAAAACCAAAGCGGCAGCAATAGCAGCAACCAGAGCTGACCTTGCTTTCGGGTTGTTATGGAAGTAATTTCAGCGCTCATTTGCAGGTAATGGCTTGAGGTTCCCGTGTCGTTCGCAGGAAATTGTCCATCATATGTTTTGCCAGCATCCAGTTTTCAGGATTTATGCAATACTTGATCCTTGGAGCTGCTGTTTCACCCTGGATGAGGCCCGAATTTTTCAATTCCTTTAAATGCTGCGAGAGTGTAGACAGTGCGATCGGAAATTCCTCGGCAATATTGCCGCTGTAACAACAGTCTTGTTTTGACAGGATTTCCAGTATTTTTATACGTGCAGGATGACCCATGGCTTTTGCAAAGCGTGCGAGTTTTAACTGGTCATCAGAATATGGGGCCTTCATTTTATAGTATTTAGTATTTCGTAAAAATACGAAATATATTTACCGGAAGCTGATTCTGTTAAATTTATTTTTTGGAATCAATCATGCATACCCACGCCAGTGCCAGAAAAAAATGGGCTTAGAAAAGGCTGATTTGATATGCCTTTTGACAAAGTGGCAAATGAAAATACGTCCAACATTAAATGATGGCGCAAACAGGAACTGATTTATTTATGTGCTACTTATTAGACTTCTGATTCACAGTCATCCCGAGCGGTAATGCTATGCTTAAGGGCGAGGGAGCATACTAAGTTTGAAAAAAAATAGCAGGCGGCATTCCCTGAAGTAAAGGATTTTAATTATAACACGTAAATTGCAAACAGCGACTGGCCTATCAGCAGAATGGCGATCGCAAAATAAATCAACACCTTTCTGTGTTTGTCCTTGTCAATCCTGGCATTGATAGAGAGCAACAGCCCTAAACTTGCGATGAGAACCGCAAAAATCATCGTGACAATATGTTCAATCGGCCAGAGCCGTTTTGATACAATCCTGCCACCGCTTTCTGCGTCTAAATAATCAAAGCCTGATAATGCGCCGAGGTTTGAGAATAGCAGGATGCCTAAGATAACCTGCAGGTAGAGACTAATGATGAAGGCGTATGAAAGATATCTGTCGAGTTTTGTATATACCTTGTGCTGTATAAGTCCGATCGAAGAACGCGTAATCACCAGGATGGCAAAAATAGTAAAAGCCACACTGATCGCAACATGAATGATTTTTGTGAGATCATGTAAATTAGTCGGGTTGATAGCAGCGATCATCATGTTGGATTTTAATTGAATATTATTTTTTCAGCGTCCTGATCTGATTTTTTTAATGTTAAAACAATCTGATTCCTGTTTTTATTTTGAATCCGACAACACTTTATCCGCCAGCATCCGGCCTTGTAATATCCGGTCGGCCATGCCTATTCCATTGCGTAAATTTCCGCCGATGATGAGACCGGGATACTGTTTTTCAACTGCTTCGACCGAACGGAATCGCTCACCGCTATCCGCTTCATATTGGGGGATGGCCCATTCATGACGAATGATTTTAAAGAGCGTAGGATTATATTCTTTTAACTGCATTAAGTCGCAAATTTCGCGTTCAACAATTTTTCCGACTTCATCATCCGGAAGATTATAGATCGCCTGGTTCCTGACGCCGCCCAGGAATATGGAAAACAATGCGCCACCTTCCGGAGCCCTGTTTTTAAACAGTGCCGACATAAACAAAACGCCCAGGATGTCCCTTTTTTCCTTGTAAGGTATGAGCCCGCCAAAAGCATCCAGCTTCATGCCAAGCCAGTGGTCAAATCCCAGTACAACTTCGATTACCTTGGTATAATGCAGCGCAGTGATTTTTGACAATGATTCCTGACCGATAAATGTAATCACTTTATCCAGTTGGTATGCACCGATGGTAGAAATTACTTTTTTAGCTTCGAGTTCAACCTTCAACCCGTTTTGATCGGTGTATGAAACGATATAGTGATCATCGGACGGCCTGACCTGCAGATCAGAAATCTTCAGTTGGATATTTTCACTGCCAATGCTGATGAGCAAGGCCTTTGTGAGCGCAGATAATCCTCCGACGACAGAAAACACATTCCGCGAGACTCTCTTTTGATCATCCGTTTTGGGTTCAAACTGCTTCCTGATCGTTCCTCCGATAAAACTGCCGTATTTCTGTTCCAGATCATACAATTTAGGCAATGCATATTTGGGTACCAGCCGGTTCGGATCGCCTGCATATACGCCAAGGATAAAGGGATCGATGGCATAATCCAGGAAGCTCTGACCCATCCTCCTTTTTACCAGCTCAGCGAGTGTCTCTTCCGGATTTTTACCGGCGGCACGAAAGGGTTCACCCAGGATCCTGAATTTATCTTTCAATGTAAACAAAGGTGTTTTAACGGCAGTTGAGAGCGAAGATGGCAAAGCTTCCCATTTCCCGTTTTTAAGGACATAGCGTTTCTTTACGGCTTCACTGGCTTCTTCCAGTTCACACATCCCTTTTAAGTCATCAAAGAGATTTAATACCTCCACATTTCCAACGACACCGGAGTTGGGGCCCTCCTCGAAAACAAATCCGTTTTCAACAGCCGTATTAATGACACCACCAATTCTGTCGGCCTGATCGAGCATAACAAAACCGATACCGCTTTTTTTAAGGTGGTGGGCCGTGGTGAGTGCAGTTATGCCTGCCCCTAAAATTACAACATCTTGCATAGCTTATTTTATTACAATGTCCGCCAGCAGGCGGATAAATGAATCACTTGCTTCAGGAATTCCTACCCTTGAAATCTGTTTTATTCCAAGTTCATTTTTTGCGTATGGAATAATAACCTTGTCAATGTCGTACAATGTTTCCAGGTTCTCATTCACAAAACTGATAGGGATGATGACGATTTCAGGTTTTTCTGTCACCAATTTTAAACTTTCTTTAACATCAGGGCCAACCCATTTGCTGCCACGGATGCCCGACTGGTAGGTCACCCCGAACGCGAGGCCAAGGCTTCCTGCTATCAGGCCGGCACTTTCTTCGATGGCCCGGGGGTAAGTGTCACCCTTATCAACCATGAACTGTGGAATGGAATGCGCACTAAACAAGAGGTATGGGGAAGAAAGACCTTGAGCCTTGATGTGAGCCTTTATATTTTTTGACCAGAAATCAATAAATCCCAGGTGCCTGAAAAATTCATTTTTAAACCGGATGTCAAAGGTGTTCACTTTAGCAGTGATCCTTTGGATCTCATCCCGCACACTGCCTGTGGTTGAAAAACTTGCCTGGGGATACAAAGGAATGACCACGATTTCACGGATACCTTCCTGTTTAAAAGCGTGCATGCTTTCTTCAATGGTGGGGGAGGAATAGGAAAAGGCCATTTTTACACTACAGGAATGGTTGAGTTCTTCACGCAGTGCGATCATGGTCGCCCGCGTGGCCTCGATGATAGGGGTTCCGCCAATCAGCTCATATTTCTTCCATGAGCTTTTATAGCGTGTATTGCTGATGATGAACGAGAGTATATTTCTGAAAACTTTTCCAAAAGGGAGTATACGCGGGTCCCGGAACATGCAGGCAAGAAATGCTTTCATTTCTTCCGGGGACCTTGCACCGCCCATATTAACAAGCAATACGCCTATCATACAGTTTTGGAATAAACATTTTCGCCCTGCTTAAGTGCGGGGTCCAGGGCCATGGCAATGTTGCGTGCGAAAAGCAAACCTTTGTCATGAACCTTGATCTGATCGCTGTCGATGTACATTAAATCATCACCGACAAAGCCATTAAACCTTGCGGGCGTCAGCTGAATGACCTGCTTAATCTGTTCGGCAGTCAGGTTAAACTGCCCTGCAATTTCATCAAATGAGAGGATGCCGTTGCACATGATGCTGTTGATAACGGCTCTCACTATTTGTTCGTCCCTGCTCAGTGCATAACCCCGTTCAATGGCAAAACCGGTTTCTTCAACCGCTTTCATGTATTGGGTAATATTTTTCAGGTTCTGCCCATAGGCTCCCCATAACTGACTGATGGATGAAGCACCAAAACCATAAACCTGTCCGGTGGTTTCGAGGGTACAATATCCCTGGAAATTACGGTGAAGTTTTTTGTTTTTAAAAGCTTTGGCCAGTTCATCATCTGGCAGGGCAAAATGATCGATCCCTATCGAAACATAGCCGGCTTCCTGCAGCTGAGCCATGCCGTTGATCAGCATGGTCATTTTTTCGTCAGCGGTGGGCAGGCCAATTTTTTCAAGTTGTTTTTGTGCTTCCTTTACCCAGGGAACATGGGCATAAGAAAAAGTAACGATGCGGTCGGGTTTGATTTCAATGGCCTGTCGCAGGGTTTCCGTAAAACTTTCGATGGTCTGTAAGGGCAAACCATAGATAAAATCGAGGTTGATGCCGTGAAATCCTTTGGTCCTCAGGTAAGCCACAACATCTTTCACCGGATGTTTCGGGGCAAGGCGATTGACAGCCTTCAGCACATCCTCGCGGAAGTCCTGGATCCCTAAACTCATGCGGTTAAATCCCATTTCAGCCAACTGGTCGATATGATCATAATCCAGGTAAGCGGGACTGCATTCCATGGCGATCTCGGCTTTTTTATCGAGGATGAAAACTTCCCTGATCAGATCCATGATCTCTTTGATAAAATGCATGGAAATGGAATTGGGTGTGCCACCGCCCCAATGGATCTGCGTTACTTTTCTGTTTTTATCGAGCAGGGCGGAGACATTCCTGATCTCCTTTTTGACTGTTTGGATGTATTGTTCAACGATGGATTTCTTTTGCGCAAGTTCAGTGCTGCATCCGCAGAAATGACAGCGGTGGGGGCAGAAGGGGATATGCACATAAAGAGAAATGTTCTCCGGTTTCTGATGATTAGATGCTTTCAGTTGCATCACATAATCAGAGGTTGTAAAACCATCGTGAAAGAAATTCGCAGGCGGGTAACTGGTGTACCTGGGGCCCGAGACATTGTATTTATTCAGAAATTCGTGGCTTACATTCATGTTTTATTTTTTATAAACTGTGGGAACTCCCAACTCTAGCGCACTCTAGCGCACTTTAGGCACTTTAGGCACTTCTTCCTAATCCCTTCTCCAGTCAGTTTCCTTAACCCAGTCGGCAACCAGCCTGGCGTTTTCAAAGGGGATTCCGGGTATAAATCCGTGCCCCAGGTTGAATATCCAGTTTTGGTTTTTCGCACCGAATGAAACGTATGTTTCAAGTGTTTCAATGATTGTTTGTTTATCAGCCAGTAAGAGCCTTGGATCCAGGTTTCCCTGTATCCCTATTTCAGGGCTGATCATCCGGCGGGCTTCTGCAATGGGCGTCTGCCAGTCGATACTCAGGAAATCGCAATCTCCCGGTTTAATGTGTGAGATACCTGTTCCCAGTCCTTTTGGCAAAAATATGACAGGACAACCGGCTTTGTGCACGGCTGCCGATATTTTGCGCACATAGGGCATGATCATATCGAAATACAGATCAGACGGAATGAGTCCTGCATGTGTTTCGAAGATCTGGAAAGCAACAACACCATGTTTGACCTGGTTCAGTGCATATTCAATGGATAACTCTGTAATGGCGGTAAGCAGTTTATGCGCGAGTTTTTTATCTTTATAAAGCAAAGCCACGGCAGCCGGGAAGGTATGATTGGTGCCTAAACCCTGCATCATATAGCAAAGTGTTGTAAAGGGAGCCCCGCAAAATCCGATTAAAGGAACATCCGCTGGCCGGGTCCTTTGAACTTCATCGATCACATCATAAATATAATTCAGTTTCGAAGCATCAGGTTTTAATGCGCTCATCGGGTCGCTCATATCTTTCAGGGCGGTTTCAAAGCGCGGCCCCGAATCGGTAAAAGTCAGGTTCATCCCCAATGCTGCCGGTATGACCAATATATCCGTGAACAGGATAGCAGCATCAACGCCCAGATCATAGACCGGCATCAAGGTGACCTGCGTGGCCAGCTTAGGTGAATCCATTAATTCTGCAAAACTGTGTTGTTCGCGCAGCTTAAGGTAATTGGGCAATACCCTGCCCGCCTGCCGCATGAACCACACGGGAGGGCGCTGGGTTTTCTCACCCTTTAATGTCTTTAGAAATATTGATTCTGCCATTTTGTTTTTTGCTAGGTAAGAATATTTTTAAAATTTACGATCTGAGTTCGGTGTTCCGTCTTCCGGAATGCGCATCATGCCAGTTGTTTTAATGCACTTAAATTTGCGGCAATAATGGTCTCAATATCGCGGTCGGTGTGTGCATAGGAGACAAACAGGCATTCAAACTGTGAAGGGGCGAGATAAATCCCGCTTTCGAGTGACGATTTGAAATAGGAAGCATATTTTCCGGTATCGGATTTCATAGCCTCATCCAGGGTAGTCACCTGTTTTTCATTCGTAAAAAACAGCGTCATCATCGAACCTACCCTGTTGACGATGCCATTAACGCCGGTAAGTTCAAGATTTTTCAACAGGCCTTCGTGCAGTTTGGCTGCCTTTCTTTCCAGTTCAGAATGAAAATCAGGGGTGTCCTTGATAAGTTTCAGCATGGCAATGCCGGCTGCCATGGCCAAAGGGTTTCCTGACAATGTGCCGGCCTGGTATACAGGACCTTCAGGAGCAAGCATATCCATGATGTCTTTGCGTCCGCCATAGGCGCCCACAGGGAGCCCTCCGCCAATGATTTTCCCTAAGGTGGTCAGGTCAGGCATCACATTGTAGTATTCCTGCGCGCCTCCCTTGGCGAGTCTGAATCCGGTTATGACTTCATCAAATATCAGCAGAGCACCGTATGATTTGGTGATCGTTCTTAAGCCCTGCAGGAATTCTTTTGAAGGAACAACCACACCCATGTTGCCGCATACGGGTTCAACGATGACTGCAGCGATCTCATTTCCTTTTTCACGGAATAAGGCCTCCACAGAAGCAAGATTGTTGTATTCGGCAATCAAAGTATCTTTAGCGGTATTCACCGTTACGCCCGGACTATCAGGCAAGCCAAGAGTGATGGCACCCGAGCCTGCATGGATCAGAAAGCTGTCGCCGTGGCCATGATAATTGCCGGCAAATTTAACGAAGCTGTCTCTTTTTGTGTATCCACGGGCAAGCCTGATGGCACTCATGGTTGCTTCAGTTCCGGAATTTACCATACGTACTTTATCGACGGATGGAACCATTTCAACAATGAGTTCAGCCATCTCAGTTTCATATTCCGTAGGTGCGCCGTAACTGGTGCCTTTCTGCGCGGCCTCGCTGATGGCAGCCAATATGGTGTCATGTGCATGACCGAAAATCAGCGGTCCCCATGATGCCAGGAAATCAATGTATTGGTTTCCGTCAATGTCGGTAATTTGCGTTCCTTTTGCCTTGCTGATAAAAACAGGATTTAAACTGACACTTTTAAATGCCCTTACCGGAGAATTTACGCCTCCCGGAATTGATTGCTGAGCGCGTTTAAAAGCGGCTATGCTCTTTGAATGGTTCATAAATGCTAATTTATTGTAAGTCGTTCTTATTTGCCGTTCAGAATGTTGGCGGCTTCAACAGCATGATAAGTAATGATAATGTCAGCACCGGCGCGTTTGATAGAAGTGAGGATTTCCATCATCACCCGTGGTCCGTCGATCCAGCCTTTTTCGGCAGCAGCCTTTACCATCGAAAATTCTCCGCTTACATTATAAGCTGCAACAGGCATATTGAATTCGTTTTTAACCCTGTAAATTACATCCATGTAACTCAGCGCAGGCTTTACCATCACGATGTCGGCTCCTTCAATGATGTCGAGTTCAACCTCTCTCATCGCTTCGTCGGAATTGGCAGGATTCATCTGGTAAGTTGCCCTGTTACCGAATTTAGGTGCACTTTCGGCAGCTTCCCTGAAGGGACCGTAGAAACCTGAAGCATATTTAGCCGAATAAGCCATGATGGGAATTTTTTCAAAACCATGGGCATCCAGTTGGGTACGGATTGCTCCGACACGTCCGTCCATCATATCGCTTGGTGCGATCATGTCGGCACCGGCCTGGGCCAGCGAAACAGACTGTTTTGCAAGTGTTATAAGTGTAAGGTCATTGTCCACGTCTCCGTCGATAATCGTTCCGCAGTGGCCATGGGTGGTATATTCGCAATTGCAGACATCGGCAATGATAAAGAGATCTTTCAGCTCCTTTTTAAGGGCGCGGATGGCTTGCTGCACAATGCCATCGTGTTCGCAGGCTACGCTGCCGTCTTCATCTTTGATGGGAGGAATTCCAAACAGCAACACGGCCTTCACGCCGGCAGCGTAAATAACTTTACACTCTTCCACCAGCAGATCAACAGAAAGCTGGTAATTACCCGGCATTGAATTAATGTGATTTTTCACTTTAGTGCCGGAGATGACGAACAATGGCATGACAAAATCGTCAACTGAAAGTTTGGTTTCGGTCACCATCTGCCTTAAAACGCCATTATATCTTAATCTTCTTAATCTTGTTTCTGGAAATGCCATAATATTTGATTTTTAAGTTGTTTTCGATTGGTAATTTTTGTTTTTACAGCAGGGCCTATGATTTGTAATAGTCGATCATGGCATCCCTGATTCCTTCGGCATTCGATTTTTTTGCCGTGAACAGGGGCTCAAAACCGGCAACCTGAATAGCTTTGGTAGTGGTGCTTCCAATGCTTACCATTTTCAGGTTCCCAAGTAAGCCGGCCTCATAAAATGAACAGAAATGAAGGAAAGTCGAAGGACTTGTAAACACGATCAAATCATACCTGTCTTTCTTAATCATCTCAAGTATTCCGGGGTCCGCATTTTCGGGTTTTTCCGTTTTATAGACATTAATCCTGGTTACCTTATTTTCGGCTGATAACCTGTCGGACAATGAATTATCGGCAAGTGAGCCCAGCGCAAGCAGGATGTTCAGATTTTCGGGATGATATCTTTCGTAATAAAGATTTATCATATCAACCGAAGTATTTTCGGTATTGATAAAGTCGGGGGCGTATCCGTAATAATCAAGTTCTACGGCTGTTTTGACGCCTATAACAGCCATTTTAACTGTTTTTGGGAGTTCTGTATTCCCCTTTAATTCGCTGAGTTGTTTAAAAAAATTGGAAACCCCGTTTTTACTTGTAAAGAATATCCAGTCAATGCGGTCGAGGTTTTTGATCAGCGCTGTTTCAGCCGGATCAAGCCGGGAACTGCTTATTTTGATCATCGGGAGCGAAATCAATTTAGCACCCCTTGCCTGGAGTAAATCCGGCAATGAATCACCTGCCTCTATGGCCCTCGTCGAGATGATGACTTTATCTTTTAAGGGCAGATAAGCCTGGGCAAACTGAACGTTCTCATCCCTGATGGCTTTCAGGATTTCACGCCCACCTTTGTTGTAAAGGCTGGTGGCTAGTCTGACCGACAGTTCGACGGCCTGGCTGATATTGCCCTCAATCGATTCTTTTAAAAACTGGCTGCCGTCGATGCTGGAAATGAATCCGGTCAACCGGAAGCTGTCGCCTTCAATCCTGCTGTAACTTCCAACAGGTATCTGGCAGCCTCCTTCGAGTGTCCTCAAAAAAGCCCGTTCAGCATTTGTTGCTGTCAGTGTTTCGGCATCGTTAATCTTATCGGCCAGCGAGGCTATAAAGTCATCATCCTCCCTGATTTCGATGGCGATGGCTCCCTGACTGCAAGCCGGGATCATCTGCTCAGGATCAATGACTTCCGAAATATATTCATCCAGTTCCAGTCGTTGCAGTCCTGCAGCTGCCATGATCATGACATCACAGTGCCCTTCCTGCATTTTACGGATCCGGGTGTTTACGTTTCCGCGGATTTCGACAATCTTAAAATCCTTGTTGATGCGCAGCAATTGAGCTTTGCGCCTCAGGCTTGAGGTTGCAATAACATCATCACTTGTAAGATTGCTGATTTTCCTGTTCCCGGTGCTGATGATGGCATCGCATATATCACCCCGTTTTAATACACCTCCCAGCCTGGCTCCTTCAGGAAAAGAAGTAGGTAAATCTTTAAGACTGTGCACAGCCATGTCAATTTCATGGTTGAACAGCGCCACCTCCAGTTCCTTGGTGAAAAGTCCCTTATCTCCGATCTTGGAGAGCGGAACATCCAGGATTTTATCACCCTTGGTCTTAATGATTTCGACGGCAAAGATTATTTCAGGGAAATATGCTTCGAGTTCTTTTTTGACCCTGTATGCCTGATAAAGAGCTAATTTGCTTCCCCGCGTGCCGATCCGGACAGTTCTTTTTATCATTCTTAATTCAACTTAAATAATTGGTTGACCATACTGATGTATTCATGCTGACGACCGTTATCAGTGATAGACTTAACGCTCTTTACCATTAGTTTAATAGATTTATTGGTAATGATCTTCCCGAATTCTGCTGCCGTCTCATATTCCTGGCCTTCTTTGTTTTTCAGAAAACGCTCAAGTTCTGTCTTGTAATTTTCGTGAAAACAATTGCAAATGCTGGCAAAAGTGGCCGTCAGGGTTCTCGACTGATGCCAGGCTTCGAATTCATCCACGGATTCTTCAATGATGGCTTCAGCCTGGGTGATCTCACCTCTTCTTTTTTCAAGATTTTCTTCTATAACCCCGCTTAATGCATCTATGTCGTATACCTCCACATTTTCAATCCCTTCAACTTCTTTCGAAACGTTTCGTGGCACAGAAAGGTCAATGAAAAACAAGGTCCGGTTGTTGCGGGCCGTCATAGCATCCCTGACCATGCGTTCTGTGAAGAGCGGCAGTTTTGATGCTGTTGAGGTGATTACGATATCATTTTCAAGCAGTAATTCCTCAAGTTTTTCATATGCCTTAGCTTCACAATTGTATTTTTCGGCCAGCTCACATGCTTTTTCATAAGTTCGGTTAATCACCGTAAGCAATTTGCATTCCTTTTTGATAAGGTGCAGTAAGGTTAGTTCGCTTGTTTGTCCTGCACCAACCAGTAAAACGGGATGGGAAGACAGATTTTGCAGCTTTTTTACCGCGAGTTCCACGGCTGCATAGCTGATCGAAACTGCTCCTTCGTTCAATGTGGTGTCGGTTCTTACTTTCTTTCCTGCCTGCAATGCGGTATTGAATAAGCGGATCAGGACAGTACTGTGAAGTTCATGTTTATCGCTGATATTAAATGCATCCTTTATCTGGCCAACAATCTGATATTCCCCCAGTGCCATGGAGTCGAGTCCTGAAACAACCCTGAACAAATGACGCGCTACAGCTTCATTATTCATGCTGTAAAAATACTTTCCAACTTCAAGATCAGTTTTGCGATATGCAAACAGGTGTTCTGCAAAAACCGCAAGGTTTGCAGAGGGATGATCATCTGCTACTTCATAATAGATCTCGGTCCTGTTACATGTCGACAACACTATTGCGCCTAGTATTCCTTTGTCCCGGAGCTGGGTGACAAATCTTCTGATATCTTCTTCGCAGAATACAAATCGTTCTCTTACCTCAATCGGTGCTGATTTATGATTCAATCCCAATAGTCCTATCATAAGGCTTATATGTTCGTCGTATTATTACGGTGCAATAATAGATACAACATTCTGAAGAAGTTCTGAAGAAGAATTCACTAAATCACAACAATAAACACCTGATACGGCTGAACAGCGCGCAGTGCAGGGTTTTTTTGGGGGGAGGACCCGGTAAAAAACATGGCAAAAACTTGCTATTTAGAATAATTACAGATTACTTGGTAATATTGAAGCCCCTCATTCAAAAGTATTTTGGCCGGAAATTTAAATAACGATTCAGGTAATAAATTCCAAGACCCAGGATCCAGGATCCAAGATCCAAGATCCAGGATCCAAGATCCAAATTCCAAGTCCCAAGTCCCAAGTCCCAAGATCCAAGATCCAAGATCCGGTGTAAATTTTGATTCCAGAACAAAATACTTCAATGTACTTCAATCTATTTCACATGCTTCAATATACTTCTGTATTTCAATGTATTTCCATTATTTCTAAGTATTTCCTTTTACTTCAATGTACTTCAATATACTTCAATATACTTCGTTGTACTTCAATATACTTCAATATACTTCAATGTACTTCAACGTACTTCAATGTACTTTAATGTACTTCTTTGTATTTCAAAGTATTTCAAAGTATTTCCATGTATTTCTAAGTATTTCTACGTATTTCTATATATTTCCATGTATTTCTCCTGATCTCCTTGCATTTTTATTTGCATGCCCTAACGTGCTTTAGGACGTGAATCC
>JBBRRV010000014.1:0-36880 GCA_038246075.1 Bacteroidales bacterium | reverse complement strand
TTCACAAGACCTACTGCCGATGCTCCTGCTTTGCTGACATGGGATGAGGTAACCACCATGTTTCATGAATTCGGACACGGCCTGGCCGGACTGTTTACAGATGGGAAATATGATCGCACCGCCGGGAATTTCCCACGTGATATGGGTGAATTACCTTCACAGTTCATGGAAAATTATGCCGGTGCCCCTGAGGTGCTAAAGGCTTATGCCAAACATTATAAAACCGGTGAAGTTATTCCCCAGGAACTAATGAACAAACTGCAAAAAAGCCTGGTATTCAACCAGGGATTTGTAACCGTTGAATATATTGCTGCTTCTATTCTTGATCTTGACTGGCATAGCATTCAAGCCCCCCAGAAAGTGGATGTGCTTGCATTCGAAAAGCAATCGATGGATAAGGTCAACCTGATGGCTGAAATCCTTCCCCGCTATCGCACGACATATTTCAACCATATGGCGGGTGGATATTCAGCCGGGTATTATGTTTACCTCTGGGCTGCCGTTCTCGACTCCGATGCATTCCAGGCATTCGAAGATTCTGGTGATATCTTTAACCAGGCGATTGCTTCCAGCTTCCGTAAGAATATCCTCACCGAAGGAGGTTCAGATGAAGGCATGATACAATACCACAAATTCAGGGGACAGGAACCTTCACAGATTCCATTGCTTAAAAAACGCGGATTGAATTAAATATAACAACATCCATTCAACTGAAAAGAGCATCTCTTCAAGGGATGCTCTTTTGTTTTGAATATGCATCAAGGTCCTCCTTGCCAGTTAAAATGGAAACATAATGTACAATCCGGTGCAAAAACAAAGCCGGCAAATGTATACACATTGACCGGCTTTGACCATTTATTAAAATCAGCTGTACCTACTTTTTAATCTTATTCAGTTCGTCGATATAAAATTCGTACCATTTGGCAATGGTAGCGATGCCATTGCGAAAACACTGCAGGTTAAAGTTCTCATTCGGAGAATGTGCCGCATCGGTATCCAAGCCAAATCCCAACAGAATACTTTTTATGCCCAACACTTGTTCGAAGGTACTGATAATAGGGATACTACCACCGCTACGCACAGGAATTGGGATTTTTCCGTAGGTTGATTCGAACGCCCTGCTTGCAGCCTTGTATTCAGCTGTATCGACTGGTGAAACATACGGAATCCCGCCATGATGGGCAATAACTTTAACTTTTACAGTTGGCGGAGCTATTTTTTGAATGTGTTTTGTAAAAAGTTCGGCAATCCTATCGGGATCCTGTTTGGGAACGAGCCGCATGCTTATTTTAGCTGTCGCTGTGGCCGGTAGAACGGTTTTTGAACCTTCCCCTGTATACCCACCCCAGATACCGTTTACATCAAGTGCCGGACGTATCCCTGTGCGTTCATTCACCGTATAACCCGTTTCGCCCCATACTTCGTCGATGCCAAGCTTCTTTTTGTAATCATCGAGGTCAAAAGGTGCGCGAGCCATATCCCGGCGCTCGTCCAATGATATTTCCAGCACATCGTCGTAAAACCCGGGAATGGTAATGACATTATTTTCATCATGAAGCGATGCAATTATTTTAGCCAGTATATTTGCCGGGTTTGCTACAGCACCACCATATATACCTGAGTGGAGATCCTTGTTGGGGCCGGTCACTTCCACTTCCATATATGCCAGGCCACGCAATCCTACCGTAATACTGGGTACATCCATCGCAATCATGCCGGTATCACTTACCAGGATAACGTCTGCAGCCAGCATTTCCTTGTTTTCCCTACACCAGGTTCCTAATGCTGGTGAACCCATCTCTTCCTCACCTTCAATCATAAACTTAACATTACAGGGAAGTACACCCTGCTGCAGGAGCAGTTCAAAAGCCTTTACCTGCATAAAGAGCTGTCCCTTATCATCACTCGAACCCCGGGCAAAGATTTTACCGTCTTTGAGATAGGGTTCAAAAGGATCGGCAGCCCACTGATCCAGCGGATCTACCGGCATTACATCGTAATGTCCGTAAATCAAGACTGTTGGTTTAGCGGGGTCGATTATTTTCTGCCCGAAAACTACCGGATGTCCCGAAGTTTCATAAACGCCGGCGCTGTCGGCACCGGCTTTATGCAGCTGATCTACAAGATACTCAGCCGCTTTTACCATATCGCCTTTGTGTTCGCTTACCGAACTGATGGAAGGAATTCGGATAAGGCCGAAAAGTTCTTCGAGGAAGCGGGCTTCATGAAGTTTAACGTAAGATTTGATATTTTCCATGTTTGTGAATTTTTTCAGGGTAAATGTAGGTATTTCTAAAGTAACAACGATCAGAAGCAGCAGATAAGGAATATTAAGCATCCTGTAATTTGCAGCAGCAGCATGTCTTTTTTTAAACCACACCTCTGGAAAAGTTGCTACTTTTGACCCGTATTTGAAAATATATCAATTATGGCAAAGATCAGGGTGGCCATCAACGGCTTTGGCCGCATAGGCCGCATTACATTAAGACAATTACTCCGATACCCTGATATTTGCGTGGTTGCCATCAACGACCTGGCGGATACTGCTACACTGGCGCATTTGTTTAAATATGATTCCGTTCACGGACAATACAAAGGCAGTGTAGCGGTTACAAATGGTTTCATGATTGTAAAGGGGCAGAAGATCAGAATGTTTTCTTCTGAACTTCCCGGTGGTGTCGACTGGGGAGCGCTGGGTATAGATGTGGTCATTGAATCAACCGGTAAGTTCGTTGATAAGACCAACGCCCTGAAACATATTGAAGCCGGCGCCCGCAAGGTGATCATTTCGGCGCCAGCCAAAGCCGAATCCGACGATATCAAGTATATTGTCCTGGGCATCAATGAGCATATCATCTCTCCAGAAGACAGGATCATATCCAATGCCTCCTGTACGACAAACTGCGTGGCACCCATGATTAAAGTACTTGACGATATATGGGGCATAGAAGAAGGCTTCATTACGACCGTCCATTCATATACCCGCGACCAGAACCTGATTGACGCACCGCATACCGACTGGAGGCGCGGAAGGGCTGCTGCATATTCCATTATACCCACCACCACCGGAGCTGCGAAAGCTGCCACCAAGATATTCCCGCACCTGGAACATAAACTCGGCGGAGCCGGAATCCGGGTTCCCGTTCCCGACGGATCGCTTACAGACCTTACCTGCACGCTGCGCAAATCGGCCAGCATCAAAGCTATTAATGCAGCTTTTCGCAAAGCAGCAAAAGGAGATCTGAAAGGAATTCTCGAATACACAGAAGATCCTATTGTATCCATTGATATCATAGGAAATACTCATTCAGCCATTTTCGATGCCGGGCTCACAGCTGTATTGGGCGACGAAAACAAGCTGGTTAAAATTGTAGCCTGGTACGACAATGAGTATGGCTATGCCAGCCGTTTGGCCGAACTTGTGCGTAAATTTGCCTAAGTCTGCGGATAGTATTCCAGCTTAAGTTCATGGCCATCAAATACGGCATAAGTAAAATTGGTTACCCAATCACCCAGGATAATGCAACGCGCGTTTGCTGAAACCGGTATGTCGATGGGCAGGTGGCGGTGTCCGAAAATGAAATAATTGATAGTGGGATCACTGGCAGCCATTTCACGACTGAAGATGATCAGTCGCTCGTGGTCATAATTCCCGGTCTTTTCAATGCGGCCTTCCTTTATAATATTTGCGATGCGGCTTTTGCCGGATAAATAAAGTGCCAGGCGTGAACCAATATCAGGATGCAGCCAACGGAACAGCCATTGGTTAGGCTTAAACTCGAAAAGTTTTTTCAGCATTTTATACCCATGGTCTCCCGGACCAACACCATCTCCGTGCGAAAGGAAAAATTTCTTTCCTCCCAGCATAGCAATTTCCGAAGTACGATGCAAACTGATGTTCAGCTCGGTTTCAAGGTAATTGAAAGCCCATATATCGTGGTTCCCGCGGAAAAGATGGACAGGAATGCCTGAATCTGTGATCTCTGCCAGTTTCCCGAAAAGCCGTGCAAAGCCTTTGGGAATTACAGTATGATATTCAAACCAGAAGTCGAACACATCACCCATCAGATATATGGCGGCGGCATCGGTTTTGGCTTCATCCAGCAGCCGCACGAACCGCTTCTCACGCTCCAGACTGCTTGAATAATCTGGTATTCCAAGGTGGAAGTCCGAAATGAAATAGTATTTAGTATGAAGAGTGGTCAAAGGATATCAGGATTAATGCAGCAATTTAAACATTATTTTAATTGTAACTGCGCAGGTAATTTCCTGCGGAGTTCGTCAGGTGAAATATTTCGCATGATAATTTTCCCATGCCTGTCAATGAGCATGGCCGAAGGAATCGATTCAACACCAAAAAGAGAGGCCACAGGGCTTTCGGTTCCTCCATCAGCGCTTACCTGTATGCCACCTGGCTGGTCGAGTTTTAGGGCATTAAGCCATAAAGTCCTATTGGGTTCCAGCGCTATCCCGTATATCGTGAATCCTTTCCTTAAGTTTTCCTTATATAAAGGTATCAACTGGCGGATGAACCGGCGGCTTTGGCCGTCCATTGCTGCCCAGAAATAAGCCAATACAACCTTTCCTCTCAGCGCGGATAGTGAAACCGGAATGCCTTCAGCGTTGCTGAGCCGCACATCGGGTACTGGCTTCCCTGGCATGATGAGACTATCAGTTGCCTGGCGCTGTTTTTGTTTATTCATGATCAAGACGACCCTTGCATGATGATCGAGTGCATGCTTATTCCCCGGATAACGGGCCATCAGCCCGCTGTCCACTTTTATAAAATAGCGGGCATCTTTATCTTCCCTGAAAATGAAGTTTGGCCCGAATTTGCGGTTGAGCACAAGCAAAGAAGCCAATGAGGAGGGATTCCTGTCAATAAATTTTTCCATATACAGCCTTTGACTGCTGAAAATTTTCTGGTAGGCTGAATCGAGGTGTTGCCTGATGCGGGCAAATCCGGGGTCGGAACGGCTATTCAAAAACACCCGGCCAATGGAATCTGAGGTGGCTTCATGATGTAATGTAAACCGCTCAAAATCGAGCAGCAATGCCGACGACGGTGATCCCTGGATCCTGGCGGTAGCTGTAATATTTCGCGCATCGCCTTCAATGCGGATATTGTCTCCGGAATCGGCTACCAGAATCAGTTTCTGCCCGGGTGCCAATGCCAGGAGGTAAAACGAACTTCCTGTCGTTTTGATTTCAAAGTTAAATCTGCCATCTGGCCCAATATGAAGAGAATCGATGGGTTTAACAGCACTTATATCGAGCTCACTCAACCTGATCACTGAATTGTCTGAACCTTTTAGTGTGCCGGCTATCTCAATCCCCGACGATGAAGAACTGCTGAATCTCTGGCATGAGGCAAAGGCAATCAGCATAATGGCAAGTCCTGCTGCCCATTTAGGTGAGGCTTTCATGCGTAAGATTTAAATAGTTTATATTTATGCAAAGATCGCCTTTTCCTTTTCACCTCTGCAAAATTGTATTCATAATAAATATCCCTTAACTTTGTATATACATGCACGTTTAATTTAAGACTGATGAACAAAATTGTAACGATCCTGGCAATGTTCATCTGTATGGCCGGAAACGTTTATGGCCAGAAACTTCTTGTTCTTGAACGTCGCGGAACTACAAAATATTTCACTTATAAAGTAGGTGATCGGATTAAACTTTACGATCGCAGAAGTATGCGAACAATAAGGGGAGATATCACGCGCATCGACGATAGTATGCTTTTCATTAACACGCTTGAGCCTGTATATCTGAGCAAGGTTGCTGCAGTTTATCGTTCACGACCATTAATACGTACCCTTTCATCAGCCGGTATTGTTGCCGGTATTGGATATTTTCTCCTCTCAGGGTTTAACAGGGCAATTAACAAGGAATCCCCTGTTATCAGCAATAGAGTATTCATTTCTTCTTCCGTAATAACAGGTGCCGGCGTGGTAACCTCATTTTTCCGCTACCGGAAATTTGCCATTGGCGACCATTGGCGCATCAAATCCATCGATATGGACCATCCGGTAGAATGAAAGGCTTTATTTACACGCTTTACAACTACCATGACCCGGTGGTTGAGCGGAGTCGAAACCACCATTGAAAAGACCCTCCGCCTCTCCCCCGGCTCCGCTCGGGGCAGGCTTCTCAGGGTCCGCAACTACACTTATCAGGGGGCTGCTTTCCTTAAACGATTTATTACACGACCTTCAACAACTCCCTGATAAGCAGTGTCATCCGCGGCTCTGTCAGGCTTGCAGTTTCGATCACTTCCTTATGCGTAACTTCGACGATCTTACCGTGAACACCCAGATCGGAAATGACAGAAATGGCAAAACAGGTTAACCCCATGTGCCTGGCCACGATTACTTCCGGAACAGTCGACATACCGACGGCATCGGCTCCTATTGTCCTGATATAGTTGTATTCTGCAGGAGTTTCAAATGTCGGACCCGTAACACCCGCGTAAATGCCGGTGCGCGCATGAAGCTTATTATCACTCACAATTTTCAGGGCTTTTCGGATGATCTCCTTATCGTAGGCTTCGCTCATATCCGGGAAACGTGGTCCCAGCTCATCAAAGTTTTCGCCCATCAGCGGATTCGCAGGCATCAGGTTGATATGATCCGTAATGATCATCATATCGCCTATCTCAAACTCCGGATTTAGCCCGCCACTTGCATTTGACAACATCAGCAATTTAATGCCCAGCAACTTCATGACACGAATTGGAAAAGTAACCTCACGCATCGTATAGCCTTCATAATAATGGAACCGACCCTGCATAGCCACAATGTTGCGGCCACCTAAACGACCAAATATAAGCTGACCTGCATGTCCCTCCACTGTCGAGACAGGGAAATTCGGGATTTCATGATAAGGTATGATCACCTGAACTTCAATTTCATGGATCAATCCTCCCAGGCCCGTTCCCAGGATAATCCCGACCTCGGGTGTGACTTTAATTTTGGCCTTGATGAAGGCTGCTGTCTCCTGAATTTTCTGTAACATAATGAAGTACGTTTTTAGTAAATAATTCTTTATCGCTCCCGTGAAATTCAATCTCCATCGGGATATAATACCACGGCATCTTGTCAATCCAGGCTTTATAGCGAGGATTGATCAGGCGCATGGCATCTTTTTCTGTGGTGATGATTAATTTGTTCCGTGAAATAATGTTTTCAAAAGCAATTGATATATTTTCCAAATCCTTCTCATCATAGCTGTGATGATCAGCAAATGACATGGTAACCAGTTCCTCACAATTCTTGCGCAGATTTTCCTCCAGTGGAAACGGATTGGCAATACCTGTTACCATCAGGATGGTATTCACCCGCTTTTGCAAGGGATTACGGCCGTTTTCGTTTCCAAACAGAACCCAGTCGCCATATTTGATGTAGGAAAACAATATGCGTTGATGCACCCTGGGTTTTAATCTTTTGATAATATCACGACGCACAAAAGGCGACAGTACCCGCGGTGTTTTTGTAACAATAATCATATCAGCACGATGCGCACCGCTTCTTGGCTCGCGTAGACTTCCTGAAGGCAACAAATAATCATCAGCATACAAATGATCGTAATCAGTAAGCAGCAAAGACAAGCCAGGACTAACCCACCGGTGCTGAAAAGCATCATCAAGCAGGATCACATCAGGAGGAGGTTGCAACTTTAATAACTGATGAATTCCATTTCGCCGCGATTCATCAACTGCAATTGTAATTTTGGGAAACTTCCTGAAATACTGCATAGGCTCATCACCTATTTCTTCCGTTCCATCATTTTTACCAGCCAACCTATACCCTTTTGTATGCCTGCCATATCCGCGGCTTAAAGTTGCAACTGCGAATCCGGGTTGAAGTAGCCTGATCAAATATTCAACATGTGGTGTCTTGCCCGTTCCTCCAACGCTCAGATTGCCAACCACAATCAATGGTATTTCAAATGTTGTTTGTTTCAGAATGTGCAAAGTAAACAGCAGGTTTCGCAGTGATGTTATAAACCAATAAATGAGCGAAAAAGGCAGTAATAAAATTTTCACAAATTTCATGGATTAAAAATACTAAGTTTAACTTGATACACAAGCGATCGCAATAGTATATTTGCATAAATTTATTAAACTCCGCATTCAGACATGCAAATAAAAGACCTGGCCACCTGTATTGAAGCATTTGCCCCTCTTTCCCTTCAGGAAGATTATGATAATTCCGGCCTCATCATTGGCCGCCCCGAAAGTGAAGTTCATGGGGTTCTTGTGTGCATCGATGTTACGGAGTCCCTGATTGAAGAAGCACTCGAAAGAGGGTGCAACATGATCATCGCTCATCATCCGCTTATTTTCAAAGGTATCCGGCAGATCACCGGATCCAATGCAACAGAACGCATCATCGAATTGGCCATCCGCAATGGTATTGCCATTTATGCAGCCCATACCAACCTCGACCATTCATCCTCAGGGGTAAATGCCATGCTGAGTCAAAAAATAGGATTGACTGACTGCAGGGTTTTAAAACCAATGCAGGAGGTCCTGCTTAAACTCGTCACATTCTGTCCGTCAGATCACGCGGCATCAGTGCGCGATGCACTCTTCCAGGCCGGCGCGGGACATATAGGCAACTACGATAATTGTAGTTTCAATGCTGCGGGCACCGGATCATTCCGTGCGCTTGAAAATACACATCCTTTTGTTGGAAAAAAAAATGAACTTCATTTTGAAGATGAAGTCCGTATCGAAACTGTTTTTCCTGCCTATGCTCAAAGTGAAGTTATCCGGGCCCTCCTGGCCATCCATCCTTACGAGGAAGTAGCCTATGACATTTATAAGCTCGAAAATAATTTTGAAGGTGCCGGATCAGGTATGATCGGCGAACTGCAGCAGGGCATGGATGAGCAGGAATTCCTGCAGCATATCAAGCAATTAATAGGAGGAAGTACGATCCGGCATACGGCCTTCACCGGAAAAAAAATCAGCAAGGTTGCACTTTGCGGCGGCTCCGGCAGTTTCCTGATCCGTGCAGCTATTGCTTCCGGGGCCGATGTTTTCCTGAGCGGTGACATTAAATACCACGACTTTTTTATACCTGAAGGCAAAATACTACTGGCCGATATCGGGCATTATGAGAGTGAGCAATTTACAAAAGAATTATTGTTTACCTTACTGACGAAAAAATTTCCTAATTTTGCAATCTTTATTTCCCTTACCCCGACTAACCCAATCATTTATTTGTAAATCAAAAGCATAAGCAGATTAAATATGTCAAAAGAAACAGTAAAGGCCGCAAAAGTAAACATAAAAAACAGCGGTAATGCCGAAGAAACAATCGTTTCCACGAATGTTGGTGTTATTGAATCACCTGTGAATTCTGCCTTGTCAGAAGCAGAAGAAAGCACTGAAATATCGATAGAGAAGAAACTTTTTGCCTTGTACACATTGCAGCAGATTGATTCGCAGATTGACAAAATCCGTATTATCCGTGGCGAATTACCCCTTGAAGTAGAAGACCTGGAGGATGAAATCGCAGGCCTTGAAACACGCACGGAAAATTATATCGAAGAAATTGACACGTTACAGAAATCGGTAACCGAGAAAGAAATAGCTATAAAAGATTGCCAGGTACTGATCAAACGCTACGAAGAGCAGCAGATGAATGTGCGCAATAACCGCGAGTATGATTCACTTACCAAAGAAATTGAATTTCAGAATCTCGAGATTCAGCTTGCCGAAAAACGCATCAGGGAATTCAGCCTTTTGCTCAGCAGCAAGAAAGAAGAAATTGAAAAGGCGCAACTTGTGCTGAGCGAACGTCGCAACGACCTGGAGATTAAACGTGCCGAGCTTTCCGATATCGTTACCGAGACGGAAAAAGAGGAACAAAGTCTCATGAAAAAATCTGAAGAAAATCAGAAATTCATCGAAGAACGTTTACTTACCGCCTATACACGCATCCGCAACAATGCCCGTAACGGACTTGCCGTGGTTACTGTGGAGCGTGATGCCTGCGGTGGTTGCTATTCATTCATCCCACCTCAACGTCAGCTAGACATTCGTATGCACAAAAAAATTATCGTTTGCGAATATTGCGGACGCATACTGGTAGACAAAGGCTTAAGCGAGGAAACTATTTCCTGATCCGGATTGCACCAGCAATTACCAGACCTGACAGGTTTTTAAAGCTTGTCAGGTTTTTTCTTTTTAAAACCGGTCAGGGTTTTTCTTTTTGCCATGGCTTAATGATCAGGCGCAGCGACTGATCATAGGTTATATAATTCCAGAACCAGTTAATAAAAATCATGAGGCGGTTTTTAACACCTACAATAGCCATCAGGTGGACGAACATCCACACCAGCCAGGCAAAAAAACCCTGAAAGCTCAGGAATGGGAGATCAACCACAGCAAGATTGCGGCCTATGGTGGCCATGGCGCCTTTATTGAAATAGCTGTATGGCTTTGGATTTTCTCCTCTTTCGATCCGCTTTATATTGCGCGAAAGCAGCAAGGCCTGCTGTATGGCAGGTTGCGCCATCTGCGGATGACCATTGGGATAAGCCTCCTCCTGCATGTAAGCGATATCACCCAAGGCAAAAACCCCTTCACAACCTTCCACCCTGTTGAAACGATCAACCTTAATGCGGTTTCCGCGTGTAAGCGCCTCTGCGGGCAAGCCTTCCAGTCGGTTACCGATGACTCCGGCAGCCCAAACCAACGTATTTGAGCGTATTGTCTTGCCATTGTGAATGGTAACCACTTTACCATCATAATCACTCACCTGGGCATTCAGCCATATATTGACACCAAGTTTTTCGAGATAATGCATTGCCATTGCCGACGACTTCCCGGTCATCCCGTTCAACAGTTTACTTCCTGCTTCCAGCAGAAAGATCTGCATATTGCTGAAGTTAAGTTCCGGATAATCTTTCGGCAGTACGGTACGTTTCATTTCTGCCAGGGTACCCGATATTTCAACCCCGGTAGGACCACCACCAACCACAACAATATTCATCAGCCCTGCAAGGTCATCTGCAGATTGCTCATTCAGTGCATCTTCCAGATTCTGCAATAATGTGTTTCGCAGACTCAGGGCCTCAGCCACCGATTTCATAGGAATGGCTTGTTCGCGAATGTGATCCATGCCAAAGAAGTTCGTGTTGGCACCAATAGAAATTACAAGGTAATCGTAGGGGATAAGTCCAAGTGTTGTAATAACCTGCTTACCCACAAGGTCGATGGCAGTGGCTTCTGCAATGCGGATAACAACATTTTTTGATTTCTGAAAGATCTTCCGTAAAGGAAAAGAAATGGTACTGGGTTCGAGCCCACTTGTGGCTACCTGGTATAAGAGCGGCTGAAACTGATGAAAATTATTTTTATCAAGCAGTACGACCTGATAATCTTCCCCGGAAAGTTTTGTGGCCAGCTTTAACCCGGCAAATCCACTACCTACAATTACCACCCGTTTTCTGTCACTTTCCGGTATATTACTTCTCATTGCCTGATTGGATAGTTCCTTAATATCGCACTCCTAAAGTAAGCATAATGCTGTTACCCTGCAATTTATTTCTGGAAGGATCAACGTAGGAAGGATCGTAGATATAATAATCTTCGCTGCTCGAAGTATGCACAAAGCCCAGATCAAAATAAAACTTCTTCTCATGCAGGCCTAATCCGAGTGAATAGGAGTTTGACTTCAGGCTGTTTACACCGGCTTTATAAGGATTACCTTCAATGCCATAGCCCCCCCTGAAACTGAAAATATCATACTTCCATTCGGCTCCTAACCTTAGATTGCCTGTTGCTTTATATTTATCACTTATAGCCTGATTTTCATTTTTAAAATTGTAGTCAGTAGAACTCAGGTGTGCTCCGGGATAATTAACATATTCATAATCTGCACTAAACAGGCCATTTTGACCAAAAACAAGTGCAACGCTGCCAATGGCCCTGAACGGTGTCGTAAGCGAGTACTGAAATTCCCCCTGTGGTGAACTGCTGGTATATGAATTTCCGTTGTCAAATGATGAAGCCATGGTACTGTTCCATTTATCTGTCATTCTTCCATAATAGGTTGGTGAATGAAAAGCGGCACCCAGGCGGATGAAATCTGCAGGTTTGAATATGACGCCTAATTTAAAATTAATTCCGCTTCCTGCAGTCGTCAGTGATTCGGTCCGCTTAAAGGAATTAAAATAGTTATTTAAATTCTGGTCATCGTTTTCCGTATAGCTCGATTTCTCGGAATAATTTATATACGGCATACCTATGGTGGCGCCTATGTAAAGTTTTTCCGCCAGGTTTGCTCCTGCTGCGAACACCATCTCATTCATGGAACCGCTGGTTTCTATAACCTTGCGCTGGTTAACTCCGCCATTGGGCATATCGCTAAAATACGCTTTGGGGCCAAGGGTATCGATAAGATAAGTATTGAAAGCTAATCCATTCCCGAAGTTATCAAGTTGACTTGGCGAAAGACCGTTAGCCTGGTCTACATAAGTGGTAAGCAATGAACTCGTGTTGTTAAATCCCTGGACAACAGCACGGGTATTATAGTTGTTTGTTCTGTTGACACCAAAGCCAAACGCGAGTTTACGCAGGATGGAATTAGGCCTGGCATCATTATTTGTGACCGAAACAAAACCAACATTTCCGAGGTTGAAGTTGGATTTGTTGTCTGTATTTTGCTTCCCCAGAAAATCTGATTTTACTTCCGCCATATAAATTGACGGTGTGATTGAAAACTCAGAAGCACGATACACACCAATGCCGGCAGGGTTAACACTAAGAGAAGAAAAATCTGCTCCCAATGCACCAAAGGCACCACCTAATCCTGCATATCTTGCGGTTCCAATTACCGACAGACGGGAATACCTGAGCGCGTCCAGTTCATTCTGAGCTTCAACATTTAAAACTCCTGCCACTAAGGCCATGAGAATAATAAATCGTTTCATTTTAGTAAGATTTTAATCGTAGTTAGACAATAGACGAACCGGCATGCTCCCGGTATATCTGGTATTAAAGTGGGAAACATGATGATCGATCATTCATGATGATTCGATGAAGCATTAAATATTAACGTCTTCCACTGCGAGAACCCGATGAATTGGAAGATCCGGATGATGAACTCCGCTCTGATGAACCAGAACTGCTGTTTGAACTTGAACGTGCAGGTGCAGAATAGCTATTTTCGCTCGAGCGGCTTGGAGCAGAATACGTGGAGCGGCTGGGCTGACTTTCATTGGAACTGGACCTCCTGGGTGTATTTTCCCTGATCGTTCCCCCGCCATTCCGCTCAGAATTAGAACCTGACCGTTGTTGCGGCTGACTGTTGTTCTGGTTATTGTTATTTCTCATGTCGCGGTATTTAGGCGTTGTATACTCCTGGCTGGACCTTGGCTTTGAATATGAAGGAGAGCTGTAGGACTGGATGCGCGTTGCAGGCTGTGAGTATGTCCTTGCCGGCTGTGATGCCGGACGCGGAGCATTATCCCGGTATACATTTCCCCTGGGTTGTGCATTTGTATTTTCGCGGCTGTTGATCTGCTGCTGAGGATTTGTATAACGTGTTTGCTGTGGAGCGACCTGCCGGCCCTGGCCATTGTTGCCGGGCGAACTCACCCGGTTACTGTTTTGAGAAGGGGCAATATAACGTCCGCGGCCTGTTTGTGTAGATTGTTTTAGATCCGGATTCTGCTGTGTGCGGCTGCTGACAGATGAGGCATCACGCGAAACATTAGTATTGCCGGCCCTTGCATTGACACCCGCAGGGCTTGCATTCATATTGCGCGCATCTCTACCTACATTATTTGAATTTAAATCGGCGGACCCCTTTAACGTGCGCACAGCAGCATTGCCGTTTACACCTGAAGTATTGCGTCCGTTGGAACTGCCGCCCGCAAATCCCGACTGCCCCCTGTGGCCATAATAATAATTTTTATCGTTATTAAACCACTGGCCTTCATTGGCGTACCAGCCAATATTGTTTATTCCGGAATAATAGTTGTTGTAGTACCCATTGTAATACCCATCATTATACCCATTCCAGTAACCTCCATAGGATGGATATCCGCCCCAGCCATATCTGTAGGAGGGCCATCCCCAGCCAAAACTCATACCAAAGGAAGGTCCAAACCATCCGGAATTATAATAGATGCTTGTTCCCCAGTTCCATGGATTATAATCGTACCAGTACATATTCGTATAGAAGTCATTATAATAGCTGGGGAAATAATAATTGCTGTGAAAGCGGCGCAAACGCGAGGCATATGCATAATCGTAATAATCGTCGTAATAGTTATTGTTGCTATAAGTATCACCACCCGGTGCTGCATATTGCTCCGTTGCTGCAGACTGATTATCCTGTATAGCAGTTTCCTGGGGACTGGTGTTTGAATATACAGCCGCCGCAGGTTCCTGTGATTGTTTCACGACTACTTTGGCATTCGAAGCGCCCGACACATCCCTTGAGGAATAATATACATCATCATAAGGCGCTCTTGCCTGATATTGGGTTGTGCAGCCAGTTGCAATGAGCAACGGTAATACTGCGAATGCGAGTAATTTTTTCATAATCAATACCTCCATGAGTTCATCTGTTAATCTTTACAGTATATATGATATAGTATATAGTCAGGCATTTTGTTAACCATTAATTTTCTTAACTTTGCCCGGTAAATTTCATCAAATATATCACAAATTTTATACCACAAATCTGCAATGGCAAAAGATTTTCCCACAAGAGCTGAAAATTATTCTCAATGGTATAACGACCTCGTCATAAAGGCTGATCTGGCTGAAAATTCAGCCGTAAGAGGCTGTATGGTCATCAAACCATACGGATATGCCCTCTGGGAGAATATGCAAGCCGAACTTGACATTATGTTCAAGGAAACCGGGCATTCAAACGCTTATTTTCCCTTATTCATACCAAAATCTTTTTTCAGTCGTGAAGCCAGCCATGTTGAGGGTTTTGCCAAAGAATGTGCCGTAGTTACGCATTATCGTCTTAAAAGTTCGCCCGATGGCAAAGGCGTTGTTGTTGACGAAGATGCCAAACTCGACGAGGAACTTATCATCCGCCCTACATCCGAAACCATCATCTGGGACACTTACCGTACCTGGATTCAATCTTACCGTGACCTGCCTTTACTTATCAATCAATGGGCCAATGTTGTCCGCTGGGAGATGCGTACACGTCTTTTTTTACGTACGACCGAATTTTTATGGCAGGAAGGGCATACTGCCCATGCTACAAGGGAAGAAGCATTGGAGGAAACTGAAAAGATGCTGAATGTGTATGCCGATTTTGCCGAAAACTGGATGGCTATTCCGGTACTTCGGGGCATTAAATCAGCAAACGAGCGCTTCGCCGGGGCTGTTGAAACTTATTGTATTGAAGCGCTTATGCAGGATGGAAAAGCCCTGCAGGCAGGCACTTCACATTTTCTGGGACAGAATTTTGCCAAAGCTTTTGACGTCAAATTCCTGAGCAAAGAGAACCAATTTGACTATGTCTGGGCTACCTCCTGGGGCGTTTCTACACGCCTGATCGGAGCCCTTATCATGGCACATTCCGACGATAACGGTCTTGTTCTCCCTCCAAAACTTGCGCCCATACAGGTTGTTATTATTCCCATTTTTAAGAATGACGAACAACTGGCCCAGGTTAGTGAGAAGGCCAACGAAATTACGGCGGAACTAAAAAAGGCCGGCATCAGGGTTAAATATGATGGACGCGATACCTATAAGCCCGGATGGAAATTTAATGAATACGAGTTCAAAGGTGTTCCTTTAAGGATAGCTATCGGTCCGCGTGACCTTGAAAATGGCACTGTTGAAATTGCCCGCCGCGACACACTTGAAAAAGCCACCTACCAGATGACGGATATTACGCAAAAAGTGGAACATCTGCTCGACAGCATACAGGCGAATATGTATCAGAAAGCTTTGACTTTTAGGGAAGAGAACACATTCCGTGCCGACACCTGGGAAGAATTTAACAGGCTGCTTGACGACAAAGGAGGTTTTATCCTGGCACATTGGGATGGCACACCCGAAACTGAGCAGATCATCAAGGATAAAACCAAAGCCACCATCAGGCTAATTCCGCTTAACAATATACAGGAACAAGGTAAATGCATATACACAGGCAATCCTTCCACCCAAAGAGTGGTCTTTGCCAGGTCTTATTAGTTTTATGTTATACAAGGTCAATCCAATTCAGGCTGTAGGCATTATTCCTGCACGATACGACTCCACCAGGTTTCCTGGCAAACCTTTGGTTATGATCAATGGTATCTCCATGATCCGCCGGGTATACGAACAAGCGCTCAAATGTAAAAACCTGGGCAAAGTAATCGTCGCTACCGACGACGAGCGCATCGAAGAACATGTGAAATCATTTGGAGGACTCGTCATGATGACAGCTCCCTACCATCGCACCGGCACTGAAAGGGTAAGTGAAGTAGTGGAAAAACTTCACGCTCTGGATCCTGAAAATGTTTATGAAGTTGCTGTTAACATACAGGGCGACGAACCTTATATTGATCCCGACCAGATAGATAACCTGGTCTCCTGTTTCAGTGACAGGGATGTAGAAATTGCTACACTTATCCACGGCATAAATTCGCAGGATGAACTTTTTAGCCCTCATGTAGTTAAAGTCATTATTGATAAAAACCACAGGGCGATCACCTTCAGCAGGGCTGCAATTCCATATATGCGGGGTGTAGCAGCAGAAGAGTGGTTGAATCATCACACCTATTTTAAACATTTAGGGTTATATGCCTACCGCACCCCGGTACTTGAGATTATCACCAGGCTGAAACCTTCGCCGCTTGAAATGGTGGAATCGCTTGAACAGTTGCGTTGGATAGAAAACGGTTTTTTTATCCACACAGCGCTCACCAATGTTGACAGCATTTCGGTGGATACCCCTGACGACTTATTAAAACTTACGAACATTGCTTGAATTTAGTGCTGGTTTGGCCTATATTCGCATTCTTAAAACCAGCAGCAAATGAATATGGATGCTTTTATCAGCGAATTGTTGCATCAACATGAGTGTGTAATCGTACCCGGATTAGGTGGTTTCCTCACCAACTATTCACCTGCCAGGATACACCCGGCACTTCATGTTTTCATGCCACCCTCAAAGTATATCGTATTCAACGCCAGCTTGTCGCATAACGATGGCATACTTGCGAAGCACCTTTCAGCAGCGAAAAACATAAGCTATAGCGAATCACTGGAACAAATAACCCTTTGGCTGAACGGGCACCGGGCACAACTTAAAAACGGGCAAGATTGGACGCTTGAAAACATTGGCATACTATCGCTCGACCGCGAAGGAAACCTGCAATTCAATCCAGCGAAAAACGTAAATTACCTTGCCGGATCCTATGGCTTATCAAGTTTTGTTTCCCCTCCCGTAAAACGTATCGAAATTGTTCCTGAAATTGTTTTGATGCAGCGGGAACATAAGGTGCACAACCTTTCCCGCGGATTGAAATGGGCAGCCGTTGCTTTGCCGCTTGCAGGTTTTGCATTTTGGGGTTCGCTTCATACACAGGACATTAATCATCTTTATACCAGTTATGCCAATATAATGCCATGGGATAACTCAGGTAGTAATATTAGACCGGCCGTGAATACAATCAATTCGGCAGGCATGCTATTCACTGAATATCAGACCATTTACGCGTCTGTAATTGCAGATCGCAGTGGATTAAACACGGCCCGGAAGACGGAGCTGACTCCAACTGTTGCCCAGCCTGAAATTTCGGACAAACCGGCAGCTGAATCAGCCGTATACTCCGGTGCAAAACTTTCCTCCCGATACTATATTGTTGGCGGTGCTTTCAAACTTTTGGGAAATGCCGGAAAATATGTTGAAGAACTCAAGGGAAAAGGATATCCCGCCTCAATTGTCTATAAAAACCGCCGTGGATTATATGTAGTGGGCATTAAGGACTTCAGTGACAAGAAAATGGCAATGGCGCAGCTTTCGGACATTCGTTCCTCCGAAAATCCGGTTGCCTGGCTCATCATGCGCTAACCATATTTATGGTTTGCCGACGCGCATTTACCCTTAACCAAAACATAGTCTGATCTTGGCAAAACGAAAGCTAGAACGGTTCGCCGAAAACGCCACCTTTGAACACTTCTTCCAACCATCCTATTTCGATCTGCAGGCAGGATTTCCACTGCGCGGAAAATGGCATGTGGATTTCTTCCATAACAACAACCCTGTCATTGTCGAATTGGGTTGTGGGAAAGGTGAATATACCGTGGCGCTTGCCGAAAAATACCCTGAAAAAAATTTTATAGGCATTGATAAAAAAGGCGCCCGCATGTGGAAGGGCGGAAAAACAAGCCACGAAAATGCAATGCCCAACGTTGCTTTTGTGCGGTCTCATGCCGAAATGGTAGGTTCAATCTTTGGTGCCTCCGAGGTCGACGAACTCTGGATTACCTTTCCTGAACCCCAACCCAATAGTCCTCGCTCCAAAAAACGATTTACATCATCACAGTTCCTCGACCGCTACCGCTCAATACTGAAGCCGGGAGGGATTATTCATCTGAAAACCGACAGCGAACTGGTCTACGAATCTACCCTGGAGCTGGTTCAGGCAGAAAAATATCCGCTTCATTACTTCTGCGACGACCTTTACCAGCATGCTGCCAACGAGCAACTAAAGGATGTAATGGAGGTGCAAACGCATTATGAAAAGATCTGGCTCCAGAAAGGATTTAAAATAAAATACCTTTGCTTCAGCCTCACTCCTAAAGTATGAGCAGGATAGCTGCAGCCTGAATTCAATTCACCCGGACAACATGCAAAACGATTCCTTTTTCGATAAAGTTTATGAAGTGGTAAAATGCATCCCGCCAGGAAGAATAACTTCCTATGGTGCCATTGCACGCTTCCTGGGCGCCGGCAAATCAGCCAGAATGGTAGGCTGGGCGATGAATGCCTCTCATTCACAACTGGAAAATGTTCCGGCACACCGCGTTGTCAACCGGGAGGGCCTGCTTACAGGAAAACACCACTTTGAGGGAGAAGACGTGATGAAGCAATTACTGGAAAGTGAAGGCGTAAAGGTATCAGACAATAAAGTGGTAAACTTTAGTCACTTATTCTGGGATCCCGCCAGGGAACTTTCCCTGTAACCACAGTTGCTCTTCGATGGCAGGCAAGGAATAAACCATCCATTCAATTATTCACATCCATCTGAATAAAATATATTTAGCTGTTAAAAAGCTAATGATATCCTCTAAGTCCCAAATTCCAAATTCCAAATTCCAAGCCCAAAGATCCAGGTTCCAATAAATTTTGATGCGAGAGTCAAATATTTCTATGCATTTCAAACTACATCAATCTCATCAATCTCATCAATCTACTTCCATGCGCTTCAATTTACTTCCATGTACTTCCATGTACTTCCATGTACTTCTATCTACTTCTATGTACTTCTATGTACTTCTATGTACTTCTATGTACTTCTATATATTTCAATGTATTTCAATGTATTTCTATGTCACGCATTTTACAGAAACTAGTATTGTCATCACCTGATAAAGCATCAGGAATTACAATTTCGAAGTTGATTCCCCGATTGCATTATAAGATCAGACCATACAACATATGAATTTTTATGCTACATGTTAATAAATAATACTATAAAATTAAAAATATGTTTCAGCCTGCAATGAAAACAACTATCTTTACACATTCTAAATTAAAATAACGAAAACAACAATGGCTTATACTAACGATCAGATTTTAAGCGCACTAAGACATGTTGACGACCCGGATCTCCACAAAGACCTGGTCACACTCAATATGATCGAAGACGTAAAGGTTGATGGAAAAAAAATAAGTTTCCGCCTTGTGCTTACTACGCCGGCTTGCCCTTTGAAAGGAAAAATTAAACAGGATTGCCTGGATGCCATTCACCAGTTTGTTGATCCGACTGCTGAAGTGGACATTGAAATTACTTCACGTGTCACAACGCGTCGTAAAACTACTGATGATATGATGAAAGGTGTTAAAAATATCATTGCAGTAGCCTCAGGCAAAGGTGGCGTAGGAAAGTCAACGGTAGCGGCCAATCTGGCGATAGCCCTGAGTAAACTGGGCGCCCATGTCGGATTGCTGGATGCCGATATTTATGGACCTTCTGTTCCGCTGATGTTCGACCTTATGCAGGCAAAGCCTGCAGTAAATGAGCACGATGGCATTACAACAATTATGCCCATCGAAAAATACGGCATCAAACTCCTCTCCATCGGGTTCTTTGTCGATCCGACAAAAGCATTGGTCTGGCGCGGTCCGATGGCATCAAATTATCTAACGCAAATGCTTACCGGGGCTGATTGGGGTGAGCTCGATTACCTGGTGATAGATCTGCCACCGGGAACCGGAGACATCCATCTTACGCTGGTGCAGCAAGTGCCTGTCACAGGAGTTGCCATTGTGAGCACCCCACAGGAAGTTGCGCTTGCTGATGCGCGTAAAGCGGTAAACATGTTTACGCAGGAGAGCATCAATGTACCCATCATCGGACTCATTGAAAACATGTCGTATTTCACACCTGCCGAATTACCAGATAATAAATATTTTATCTTTGGGAGAGACGGCGGGCGCAGGCTTGCCGAGGAAGCAGATATACCATTCCTGGGACAGATTCCGCTTGTACAAGGTATCTGCGAATCTGGTGATAATGGAAGCCCTGTGGCGCTGGACAATACTTCCGTCGTTGGCCAGGCGTTCAAGGAACTTGCTGAAAACATTGCACGTCAGATTGCGATCCGCAATTCAACACAGGCACCAACAAAAATGGTTGAAATGAAAAGTTAACTGATCGGCTTGTATTACTTATTTGATACTTTTATAATTAATTTAAATAGTATTTTACTACCTAAACCTTAACAATAAAACTCATGTCAAACATAATAAATCTCGAACTTGAAAATAAAGTTCGCAACGTCCTGGACCAAATCAGACCATATCTTCAAGCTGACGGAGGTGATGTGCATTTTGTGGGACTTACTGAAGATAACGTGGTAAATGTCGAGATGCAGGGATCCTGCGGCTCCTGCCCTTTCAGCCGGATGACATTGAAAAATGGCATTGAAGAAGCTGTTCGCAAGGCGCTTCCTGAAATCACAGCTGTAGAAGCAGTGAATCAGTAATTCGCTTTCATTTCCAAAAAAAGCTGCCACCCGACCGTCGCAGCTTTTTTTATGAAAGGTATTTGCCGGCGATGGGCATACGGCGGCCCATGCCGAAGGCTTTTGGTGATATACGCAGGATGGGTGGCGACTGGTAACGTTTCCATTCATTTGTATTAACCATCCGCATGACCCTGTCGACCGTTTCCTTCGCGAAACCCATGCCGATAAGTTCATCAGGTCCTTTCCGCATTTCAATATACTGATACAACATACGATCGAGCACATTATAATCAGGCAGTGAATCGCTGTCCTTTTGATTTGGCCTCAGTTCGGCCGAGGGCGGCTTTGTGATGGAATTCCCCGGTATAAGCTCCTGCTCCCGGTTTATATAATGAGCTAAAGCGAAAACATCCGTTTTATAAACATCCCCAAGTACGGATAATCCGCCGCACATATCGCCGTACAGCGTTCCGTAGCCCACCGCAGCTTCGCTTTTATTGGATGTATTCAGCAGTATATAACCGAATTTATTGGCTAAGGCCATCAGAAAGACGGCGCGTACACGCGCCTGGATGTTTTCCTCGGCAACATTAAAAGGCAGATCACCAAAAAACGGAGACAATGATGTTCTGAATTGCTCGTAAGCATCCGTTATGGCTATTTTATCGCATGTAACGCCGAGGTTATGCGCCAGCTTTTCGGCATCTGCTATTGAATGATCCGATGAAAACCCGGAAGGAAGCATGACTGCCCTGAGATTCTCAGGTCCAAGCGCTGCTGCAGCCAAAGCAAGTGTTACTGCAGAGTCAATTCCGCCGGATAATCCCAGAATAGCTTTCTTAAATCCCATTTTATGGAAATAATCACGGATGCCAAGAATCAGCGCATCGTGGATGAGTGAAATTTTATCTTCACCAACTCTTTCCGCAATTAGTTTGTCAACAATTGTCCACTTGCCTGCTTTTTTAACAAGCTCAATTATTTTCAGGTCTTCCGAAAAACGGGCCAATTCGCAGCTGATGGCACCATCACTGTTGACTGCAAGGGAGCCCCCGTCGAAAATAAGTTCAGTCTGGCCTCCGACCTGATTTACATAAATCAGGGGGACACCGTACCGGATTGCATTTGACCGCATCACCCCGGCTCTTATCTCAGGTTGCGTATAATTGAAAGGTGAGGCAGCTATATTGATCATTAAATCCAGGTGATGCCCGGAGAGTTCATCCATAGGGGCAGCAACATATAAAGCATCGTCCCCGACATCCCATATGTCTTCGCAAATGGTAAGCGCTATGTCTAGTCCTCCAAAAGCAACGGGGCCCACCGAACGGCTGGGCTCAAAATACCGGTACTCATCAAATACATCGTAATTCGGCAGCAGGGATTTATGGGTTACGGTCTGAACTGCGCCATCGGCCAGTAACCATGCGGAATTGAAAAGCTTTTTCCCTTTCTGGCCGGGATTGCGAAAGGGAGCTCCCACGATGGCAGCTATGCCTATGCATGCGGCCGCTATTTTATCAATGGATTGATAAGACCGCTCAATAAAATCATCAAATTCCAGAAAATCACGGGGTGGATAACCACATACCGACAACTCGGCAAATACGACAAGGTCGGCACCCTGCGCTTTTGCGCGATCGATCTGTACTATGATTTTGCTTACGTTTTGTTCGAAATCACCGATAACATAATTGAGTTGCGCTAATGCTATCTTCACTGTGCAGAAGTCTACAGAAAATGAATGAATTGATTTATCAGAACATGAGTGCTATACTCACTTCCAGCAGGCTGTTCGTTGCCTTTGGGTTAAGGCTTGCGTCAACCTTGTTCTTCTTTGTCAGGATATCTGTAAAGCCGTTATCAAAGGTAAGACCAACAGAGAGCATATTCCCGCTGCTTATTCTATATTCCCCTCCCAGACCAAGAATCATAGATTCCCGAAAGAAAGATACTTCTCCGTCAATATTATTTGTTTCGACAATTTTACCGCCTGTCTGTGCATTATATTCATCCTTGCCTGTTGCATTTAACCTGAAACCTGTTCCGAGACCAAACTGGCCAAAAAATCGCATATTGTTCATTTCTGCTGTTCTCATCTTGAGTGTAAAAGGGATCTGCAGATATTTTACACGCAGTTTCCGGTCCACAAACGTTTCTGTCGCTCCGTTAACCGTTCGCAGATCAGGGTATGTAAGATGGCCATTCAGAAATTGAAAGTTTATGCCTGTTGCAATACAATAGTTCTCCGAAAAATTAAATTCACTGACAAATCCCCAGGAAAAACTAAGTGAAGAACCTGCTGTATATCCTTTGGTGTCGCTCTTTAACCAACCAAGGCCAGGTGCCGCCTTAAAACCAAAAGAAAAAGCTTTATACTGAGCCGTGGCTATTGCAGGCGCAGATAATATAACTATAAATAAAAGAATCCATCGTGTGATTTTCATAATCGCAGTATTAATATTTTGCAAAAATAACAAATAAATCAGAAGCCAAATGCGATTTCAACAACAATATTAAGAAGCTGGTATCGTTTTTGATATGGGATACATAACTTTGCAAATGATAAACCTTTAATATTTTATATTCTTAATTCCTAAATAAACCAATAACACTAAATTAAACACAATGAAAAAAGTAATCATCCTTTTGCTTGCTTTGGGTTTGAACGGCGCAATTTTCGCCCAGATACCCGCATTCAGCATTGGTCCTAAAATAGGTTATAACACCTCAAAATTGTCGACTGATGCCAGTGATATCTCGTCCTCACTCAACACTAATTTTCAATTCGGCGCATTTGTCAGACTTGGCAACAAGATATACATCCAGCCCGAAGTTAACTATGTTACGAAGGGCGGAAAACTCCATAGTGACGATCCGAATAATCCCGGTGATCAGAAAATAACGGTGAATACAATGACCTTCCCTTTACTGCTTGGGGTAAAAGTTCTCGATCTGAAATTGGCATCTGTGCATGTGGTTGCCGGTCCTGTAGCTTCCTATGCTATTCATAAAGACGTAGGCCCGACTAATTTAGGATCTACCTGGCCTGTCAAAACAAAAGATGACATCAATAATGCTTCATGGGCTATTCAGGCCGGAGCAGGAATTGATTTGCTGATGTTTACGCTCGATGTTCGTTACGAAATAGGAATGTCGCAGATGTACAACGGAACCGCATCAAACTTTTCCCTGAAGAACAACTTGTTGAATGTAAGCCTTGGCCTTAAATTTTTATAAACAGAAATGTTGAATTTAAGAGAACCATAATTGCGCTTTAACACTATGAACCTTTGAATCAACGATACCGTTGGTTCAAAGGTTTTTTTTACTTTTGCCCACATGAAATCATTTCCTGTAAAACGCCATGCCATCCCAGGCTTTTCCGCACTGTTGCTAATATCGGCTTTGTTATGCGCGTGTCACAACCAGCCTGCCGATGTTGATCTGGCTGGCATAAACATCAAGGCAGTGGAATTCCACCGTTACGAAAAGGCGCTTTTTGCCATTGACCCTGAAAATCTGAAACAGGGGCTGCCTAATATAGCAACTGAATATAAAATATTTTTAGGCGATCAATACCTCGACCAGGTGAATCTGATGCGGCTGCAGTCATTTGTTTCCGATACCGGGATGCAGGCTTTGTTCAAAGCTGCGGTTCGACGCTTTCCTGACCTTGCTGACCAAAGCACAGAACTCACCAAAGCATTCCGCTATTTCAAGTATTATTTCCCCGAAAAAGCAACACCTGATGTTTACACCTATATCTCCGGGCTCGACGTCGATAATCCGGTTCGTTATTCCGACCAGGGAATTGTAATAGGTCTCGATTTATTTCTTGGTAATACTGAACCTATTTACGCCAAATCAGGCTTACCCCTTTACAAAATAGCACGCATGACCGGTGAACAGATTGTTCCGTTTTGCATGGCCGTTATTGGCCGGAGCCTTGTCACGGTGGACCTGCAGAAACAAAAAATACTTGACCTGATGGTAGCAGAAGGCAAAGTGCTCTATTTCCAGGACCTGACGCTTCCCGCTACGGCAGATTATATGAAGATTGGCTATACATCTACCCAGTTCGATTGGTGTAAAACAAATGAAGCTCAGGTATGGGCTTTCCTGGTGCAAAATAATCTACTTTTCACTACCGATTCAGGCGTTGTTGGCAAGCTAATGACGGATGGACCGTTTACGTCGGGCTTCGGAAAGGAATCGCCGGGCAGGATCGGTGCATGGGTAGGCTGGCAGATCGTAAGGAACTATATGCAACGTAATTCTGAAGTGACTATTGCTGCATTAATGAAGGAGACTGACTCCCAGAAAATTCTTGAACAATCGCGGTATAAACCTCGCAAATAGATTGCCTGGACTATTGGTGCTTAAAATGGCAAGACAATAAATCCTGGTTGGCTGATCATTCGAAGTATTCGGGAAGCTGCATCCGCAATTGTGACTGTATCAGGACTATTTTCTTTTGTTCCTCGCTATAGATGGTCCAGTTTGCAATTTCATCAATATATCTGAAGCAGCCAATGCATTTTCCTTTCTCATTCAGTTTGCATATATTTCTGCAAGGAGATTTATTTTCGTTTATAGCTTTAGGAGGCATGGTAGAATATTTTACCCAATAAACCGAATAGAATCGGCAATGTTCAAAAAACACCTCATATTTTCGCAAGTCATTCAAAATGCTTAACTTCACTTTCGTAAATATGATTTTTTATGCTTGTAAAAACATACGGAAGTACCATTCATGGTATTGATGCAATCGCCATCACGGTAGAAGTAAACATTGACCAGGGGGTGAATTTTTTTATGGTAGGTCTGCCCGACAATGCTGTTAAAGAAAGTCACCAGCGCATAGAGTCAGCCTTACGAAATATCGGCTATCACATCCCCGGCAAAAAGATAGTGATCAACCTGGCTCCGGCCGACATCAGAAAGGAAGGATCGTCTTACGATCTTACCATTGCAATAGGTATTCTGGCTGCTTCCGGACAGATACCCCATGAGGAAGTCGGCAAATATATTATCCTTGGTGAATTATCGCTCGACGGGAGCCTGCAGCCCGTAAAGGGTGCGCTGCCCATCGCCATTGAAGCACGAAAGGCCGGATATAAAGGCTTTATACTGCCTATGGCAAATGCCAGAGAAGCCGCCATCGTAAGCGAGCTCAATGTTTATGGCATGAATAACATGAAGGAAGTCATTGATTTTTTCAAGGGAGAAACCAAGCCTGCTCCGGTTGTTGTGAATACCAGGGATGAATTTTATGCTCATCTGAATGAATATGAGTTCGATTTTTCAGATGTAAAAGGGCAGGAGAATATTAAAAGGGCATTGGAGATTGCTGCAGCAGGAGGCCATAATGTTATCCTGATTGGCCCCCCGGGAGCAGGCAAAACCATGCTGGCAAAAAGACTTCCCTCCATATTACCGCCATTGAACCTGCATGAAGCCCTTGAAACAACAAAAATCCATTCTGTAGCAGGGAAAATGAACAGGGAATCTTCGCTTATCACGATGCGACCCTTCAGAAGTCCGCACCATACCATTTCCGATGTAGCCCTGGTCGGCGGAGGCGGAAACCCTCAACCAGGTGAAATTTCCCTTGCGCATAACGGAGTACTCTTTCTGGACGAACTCCCGGAATTTAAGCGCACCGTGCTGGAAGTTCTGCGCCAGCCTATGGAAGAACGCACTGTCACCATCTCACGGGCAAAATTTTCAGTTGAATATCCCGCGAGTTTTATGTTGGTGGCGGCCATGAATCCTTGCCCCTGCGGCTATTACAATCACCCCGAAAAAGATTGCGTATGCGGGCCCGGTATCGTCCAGAAATACCTTAATAAAATTTCGGGACCATTGCTTGACCGCATCGATATTCATGTTGAAGTTGTTCCTGTCCCTTTCAGGGAGCTAAGCTCAACGCGTATGATGGAGAAAAGCGAATCCATACGTGCACGCGTGGTGAAAGCCCGTCAGCTGCAGGAGGAGCGGTTTAAGGATTCAAAAGGAATCTATTGCAATGCTCAGATGTCGAGCAAGCAGTTACGCTCCATCTGTAAGATAACTGATGCCGGACAGCTATTGCTCAAAACAGCCATGGAAAAGTTAAGCCTTTCAGCAAGGGCTTACGACCGGATCTTAAAAGTTGCCCGCACCATTGCCGACCTCGATGCAAGCCAGGATATCCTGAACGAACACCTTGCAGAAGCCATCCAATTCCGCAGCCTCGATCGCGAAACCTGGGGCGGATAATTTAGAAAGCGACAATTATTCTAGGATGGAACAAACAGGCTATAATATTAATATAGAGATGGGGAGAGTGGGTGATGGAGCGATAGAGCGATGGAGCGACAAACGACTGCACGGCTGCACGACTGAACGAGAGACCCAGGACGACCATCGTTAGATAATGGAACCTGGATCTTGGTTCTTGGAATTTGGAACTTGGCTCTTGGTTCTTGGAATTTATCTGGAAGATGCAATTAGCTGTTGATCTGAGAACTATATTCTGTTTGCAAAACGTTATTAAAAAAACAAATCAGCAATGGTTGATGTGGCAAAAAGAATGCTGGCAATGCCATTGAGGGTAAAAAATGCAACATTCACCCTGCTTAAATCAAAGGGGTTAACCAGGATGTGCTGATAAAACAGTAATCCCGTAAAAACGCCAAAGCCAACCCAATAAATTGGTCCGAAATGACCTGAATATCCCATCCAGCATAATAAAATCACAACAATGCTATGTAAAACTGCAGAAAGGACAAGTGCTCTTTTCCTGCCCAGCAATGCCGGTATCGAATGCAAACGCTGTGAACGATCGAAAGCATCGTCCTGCAAGGCATAAATGATATCGAAGCCACTAACCCACAGCAATACGGCAAACGAAAGCACCACAGGAAGAGCTGAAAAATGGCCGGCAACGGCAAGATAAGCTCCTGAGGGAGCTAACGACAATCCTAGTCCCAGGATAAAATGCGCCAGCGAAGTGTAGCGTTTGGAATAGCTGTAGCCCAGTATTACGGCCAGGGCTATCGGTGAGAGCCAAAAACATACCGGGTTAATAAACCATGTTGCGGCAACGAATAAAAGGGAATTTATGATGGCAAAGGCCAGCGCAGCGCCCGGAGGAATCAAGCTGGCGGGTATTTCACGTTCCGCCGTCCTGGGATTAAGTCCGTCAATTACCCGGTCGGCATACCTGTTGAAACTCATTGCGGCATTGCGTGCAAAGAGCATGCAAAGGAGCACAAGCAGCAGCAAAATCCAGGAAAAGGAATACCCGTCAACCCTGGTTGCTAAAAAAAAACCGATAAGCGCGAAGGGAAGTGCGAATATTGTGTGCGCAAATTTCACCAGCGACAGATAATTTTTTACATTTGCTCTATACATGCAATACTCTGTTTTAATCAACGTTGAAGCGCAAAATTAGTTATTTGAGCCAAAGTTAAAACATCCTTATCATTATTCGTGATCCTCAAACTTTATCAGCACAATGACTTTTTCTGCCTGGCTGCAATCAGCAGCAAGTTACATCACTTTCCTGCGCCGCTCACAAACAAAATACGGGGTTCATTCACCTTTTGTCTATGACCTGATCACAAAAGTAATCAAGAACCATCAGCATTTCCCGGAATACACGCTTGCTGAGGGAATCCGGAACCAATGCCTGCAAAGTAGACAGGTTATTGAAATATCAAATTATGGCGCCAGCAAACCCATTAACCCATCGGGTAATGAACTGAAACAGGTAAGCGCTATTGCCCGGGCGGCAATAACTCCGCGTTGCGGAAGACTTCTGAACAGGCTTGTCAGGTATTTTGAACCGGAAAATTTGCTCGAAATGGGCACCTCTCTGGGCATAAGTTCCATCTATATGGCATCAGCTGCACCCACAGCAAAATACACCACCATGGAAGGGTGCTCGACTACCGCGGAACTTGCCTGCACACACCTGAAACAGGCAGGTTTACCCCAGGTTCAAATGCTGATTGGTGATTTTTCTTATTTATTGCCACGTTATATCGCTGCACAGCAGTATATTGATTTCGCCTTCTTCGACGGTAATCATACTTACACGGCTACCCTCGAATATTTTTACCAGTGCCTCCCTTTGATCAAAGAGGACTCCGTTTTCGTGTTTCATGACATCCATTGGTCGCGCGGCATGGAAAAAGCCTGGGAACATATCTGCACAGATTCCCAGGTTACCGTCAGCATCGACCTTTTCGAAGTAGGGCTGATTTTTTTTCGCAAAGGTCTGAGCAAACAAGATTTTATAATCCGGTTTTGAAATACTTGTTACCTTTGTAACACCTGGTTGCAGATATTCCTGAATTTGACCTGCATGTTTCTCTGAAGACAAAGGTGCCAAGAGCAAAATTTCAATTCAATTTACCTGATTAAATAAGTATGAATGCAGAAGTCATAAGGTTGAAAGAAATATCGCGAATCTACCGTGTTGGTGCCGAAACTATAAAAGCACTCCGCTCCATTTCGCTTACGATAAATAAAAACGAATTTGTAGCACTCATGGGTCCTTCAGGTTCAGGCAAATCAACGCTGATGAATATCTTGGGATGCCTGGATACACCCACCGGCGGCGAGTATTTCCTGAACAACAATGATGTCAGCAAGCTAAATGACAACAGGCTGGCAGAAATCCGCAACAAAGAAATAGGTTTTGTTTTTCAGACCTTCAACCTGTTGCCGCGATCAACGGCACTCGAAAACGTTATGCTTCCCCAGATATATGCCGGCATCAACAAAGTCAACAGAACCAATCGGGCTATGGAAGTGCTGGAGAGCGTAAGCCTTTCCGACCGGGTTACGCATAAGCCAAACGAACTCTCGGGTGGACAGCGCCAAAGGGTGGCTATTGCACGTGCCCTCGTGAACAAGCCTTCAATTATACTGGCCGATGAACCTACCGGCAATCTTGATTCAATAACTTCCATCGAGATAATGGGTTTAATCGAGCAGATTCATAAGTCAGGGAATACCATTATCCTCGTAACACACGAAGAAGATATTGCCCGGCATGCACACCGTATCATCAGGCTTCGCGACGGTATGATAGATTCTGACACCCCTAATGATCATATCCGCACCATGGCCGATTACAATCTTAGCGTTTCTCAGCCCGTTTCTTGAACAACTGATCCTTTTTCTTGTTTAACTTATCAATAATCTACGTTAAACACCATATAATGAATGCTGAACTAAAGATTTACACTAAAACCGGCGATAAAGGAGAAACTTCATTGCTGGGTGGAACCCGTGTGCCAAAATACAATGACCGGATTGAAGCATATGGTACACTCGACGAACTAAATTCATACATTGGTTTGCTCCGTGACCAGGATATTCACCTCCGTTACAAGGAAATACTTCTCATTATTCAGGACAGGCTTTTTACGGCAGAATCCCTGCTTGCTACTGATCCGTTGCATGAGCCGTCGTATGTATTGCCACAAATGCATGATGAAGACATTTTATTGCTGGAAAATGAAATCGACAAGATGAACGAAATGCTTCCGGTGCTGACCTCATTCATCCTTCCGGGAGGGCATACGGCAGTCTCGCACGCCCATGTTGCACGGTGCATTTGCAGGCGAGCCGAGCGCCTCACCATAAAACTTTCCATTTCCTCTCCAGTGGACATGATTATCATCCGCTACCTTAACCGCCTTTCAGATTTCCTATTTGTACTGGCACGCATGCTGGCGAAGGATTTTAACGCTAAAGAAACTGTCTGGAAGGCAATTCTTTAGTCGTTCAATCTTCTATTTAATTTTATGCATCATTTTTCACTTGCATATCCTGCAAATTAATATATTTTTGCAAAAAATTAAACTCCCTAATCCTTCCCAAAATGTATTGGACATTAGAATTGGCTTCAAAACTTGAAGATGCTCCTTGGCCTGCTACCAAAGAAGAATTGCTTGACTTCTGCATCCGCTCCGGTGCTCCAATGGAAGTTGTTGAGAATTTACAGGAAATTGAAGATGAGGGCGATATCTACGATAGTATCGAAGATCTGTGGCCTGATTATCCGTCAAAAGAAGACTTCTTCTTTCATGAGGATGAATATTAAACTATAAGTAAAAAGCCCGCTAATGGCGGGCTTTTTACTTATTAAACATTGCCGCTCAGGTTATTTCCTTCATGTATGCCATTTATTCATGTTGCTACATACGGCAACATCTCCCCGAATCAAGAATTTCCCTTACCTTTGCAAGTAGACGAATTGTCATCAACATGCTGATTAACAATTTATTACGAATATTTCGAGATACTTTTTTTGACAATATCGTCCATCTTTTAGCGAGCTGGCAAGCTTTTTGACTTGCAAGCCCAAACAATTTATACTTACAATGCCATGCTAAATTCAATTCTTAAGAAATTCTTAGGCTCAAAATCGGATAAGGATATCAAAGCCATCGCGCCAACCCTTGATGAAACTTTAAAAGCCTACGAAATTATATCCAAGCTGAGCAACGATCAGCTCAGGGCAAAAACATCGGAGTTCAAAGATCTGATTGCCGGGGCCATATCACCGGAAGAATCAGAAATCGCCCGTATTAAGCAACGTATTGAAGATGAGTTCGACCTCGACATAGAAGAGAAAGAAAAACTCTACGAAACGATTGATCAGCTCGAAAAGGATTGCTACCGGAAAACACAGGAAACCCTGAATAAAATTCTACCGGAAGCTTTCTCTGTCATGAAAGAAACGGCGCGCCGTTTTAAGGAAAATGAATTTGTTGAAGTGACAGCCACCCAGACCGACCGTGACCTTGCTGCACGCAAGGCCAATGTGACAATTGTTGGCGATAAAGCCCATTGGTTAAACCACTGGATAGCAGGTGGCAATATGATCACCTGGGATATGGTGCATTATGATGTGCAACTTATCGGAGGCATGGTCCTTCATGATGGAAAGATCGCCGAAATGGCAACTGGTGAAGGTAAAACGCTTGTAGCTACCTTGCCTGTATACCTCAACGCATTGCCCGCAAAAGGCGTGCATATTGTAACCGTAAATGATTACCTGGCCAAACGTGACTCGGAATGGATGGGTGTGCTCTATGAATTTCATGGCCTTTCAGTTGACTGCATCGACAGGCATGAGCCCAATTCCCACGAAAGACGCCTGGCCTACCTGGCCGATATAACCTTCGGCACCAACAACGAATTTGGTTTCGACTACCTCCGCGACAATATGTCACGAAATCCGGAAGAACTGGTGCAACGTCCACACAATTATGCCATTGTGGATGAGGTTGACTCTGTGCTTATTGATGATGCCCGTACGCCTTTGATCATATCCGGTCCCACACCCCGTGGCGACAACCAGGAATTCGACCAGCTGAAACCTGAAGTATTGAAGCTGTATAATGAACAGCGGGCTTTGACAACGAAAATACTGGCCGAAGCAAAGACACTTTTGAGCGAACCAACTGTTGGCGATAACGAGAAACGCGGAGGTGAATTTCTGCTGCGTGCCACCAGGGGACTACCCAAGAACAAGGCCATTATCAAGTTCCTGAGTGAGCCCGGCATGAGGGCCCTGATGCAGAAGACCGAAAACCTTTACATGGCTGAACAATCCAAGAACATGCATATTATCGATGATGAATTGTTTTTTGTGATTGACGAAAAGAATAACACCATTGAGCTTACCGAAAAAGGCATTGACCTGATCACAAAATCATACCAGGAAACAGATTTTTATATTTTGCCTGATGTAGGTGCCGAAATAGCAGAACTTACACGTTTACCGTTAACTGAAGTCCAGCGTGAGGAAAAGAAATCGGATCTGCTGCGCGACTATGCCATCAAATCAGAACGCGTTCATACGGTGAATCAATTGCTGAGAGCTTACGCGCTCTTCGAGATTGATGTGGAATATGTGGTAATGGACAACAAAATTAAAATTGTTGATGAGCAGACTGGCCGTATTCTCGAAGGCCGTCGCTATTCCGAAGGACTACACCAGGCTATTGAAGCAAAAGAAAACGTTAAGGTGGAAGCCGCTACACAGACCTACGCCACTGTTACATTGCAGAACTATTTCCGCATGTACAAAAAGCTGGCAGGTATGACAGGTACTGCCGAAACTGAAGCAGGTGAATTATGGGACATTTATAAACTTGATGTGGTGGTGGTTCCCACCAACCGCAAGATGATCCGTCTTGATCATGAAGACTTCGTTTACAAAACTACCCGTGAAAAATACAAGGCAGTAATTGACGAAGTCGAAATGCTTGTTGGAAAAGGGCGGCCTGTGCTTGTTGGTACAACCTCAGTCGAAATATCGGAGAAACTCAGCAGGATGCTGAAAATGAAGAATATCAGACATAATGTACTCAACGCCAAGCAACACCAAAGGGAAGCAGAAATTGTGCTGGAAGCCGGACAGGCAGGCACGGTAACCATTGCAACCAATATGGCCGGTCGTGGTACTGATATAAAACTCGGCCCGGGAGTAAAAGAAGTCGGCGGTTTAGCCATTATCGGCACCGAACGTCACGAATCAAGGCGCGTTGACAGGCAGTTACGCGGACGTTCAGGACGCCAGGGTGACCCTGGTAGTTCCCAGTTTTTCGTTTCACTTGAGGACGAACTGATGCGACTTTTCGGTTCCGAGCGTATAGCAGGTATTATGGACCGTCTCGGGCTTAAGGAAGGCGAAGTGATCCAGCATTCGATGATCACAAAATCCATCGAAAGGGCACAAAAAAAAGTTGAAGAAAACAACTTCGGGATACGTAAACGTCTGCTGGAATACGACGACGTAATGAACTCCCAGCGCGAGGTGATCTACAGCAAACGCCGTCACGCCCTGTACGGCGAAAGACTGGCTGTAGACGTTTCGAATATGATTTATGACCTTTGCGAGCAGCTGATTCTTGATCACCAGGATGACCGGAACTATGAAGGATTTAGACTCGACCTCATCAAAATTATGGCTGTTGACAGTCCGTTTGAAGAAAAGGAATTCCTTGGCGGCTCCAAAGAAACACTCACTGAAAAGCTTTTTACGCATGTATATAAAGCCTATCGCGATAAATCCCATCGCATTGCCAACCAGGCTTACCCTGTGATCCGCGATGTATATGAGAATAATTCAAAATTCGAAAACATCGCCATTCCTATCACCGATGGAATAAAAACGATGCAGGTCATCGCTAACCTCAAGAAGGCGTATGAAGATAAAGGCAAAGAAGTGATCCTGTCAATAGAAAAAGGCATCACCCTTGACGTCATTGACGATTCCTGGAAGGAACATCTGCGTGAAATGGACGACCTCAAGCAATCGGTTCAAAATGCAACTTACGAGCAAAAGGATCCCTTGCTGATCTATAAATTTGAATCGTATGAGCTTTTCAGGGGAATGGTACAGAAGGTTAACCGTGAGATTTGCTCCTTCCTAACGAAAGGAAACCTGCCCCTGCAGGAAGCCAGTGAAGTAAAGGAAGCCCATCGTCCGCAACGCACCGACATGAGCCGTTTAAAAGAAGAACGTACCGACATCCTTTCGAAGATCGGACAAACAGGCGAACAAGAAATAACCCAGCCAATCAGGGTTGAGAAAAAAGTTGGACGCAACGACCCTTGCCCCTGTGGCAGCGGCAAAAAATATAAAAGCTGTCACGGACAAGAGGCATAGTCTTCTTTGTTAAGAACCCAATAGGATCGTTTTATGAAGTATAAAAGAATATTACTAAAACTAAGCGGTGAAGCATTGCTTGGCAGCGGACAATATGGAATCGACCCCATACGCTTGTCGGAATATGCCCGGGAAATAAAATCTGCTTCCGCTATGGGTGTTGAAATAGCCATCGTAATTGGCGGCGGGAATATTTTCCGCGGATTGCAGGGCGTATCTGATGGTTTCGACAGGGTGCAGGGAGACTATATGGGAATGCTGGCCACATTGATTAATAGCATGGCACTCCAATCTGCACTGAATGCGCTTGGTGTAAAATCAGCATTACTTTCAGCCCTGCCTGTTCAACCAATTGCACAAGCCATGAGCCGTGATAGTGCCATTAACAGCCTTGAATCCGGATATGTGGTAATTATTGCATGTGGCACTGGCAATCCTTTTTTTACCACGGATACTGCTTCGGCATTGCGCGCTGTTGAGATAAAAGCCGATGTAATTCTGAAGGGAACACGGGTAGATGGCATTTATACAGCCGATCCCGAAAAAGACAAGAAAGCCGTGCGCTACAACACCATAACTTACGGTGAAGTGTATACTAAAGGCTTGAATATTATGGATTTGACAGCAATCACATTGTGCCGGGAGAACAAACTCCCCATCGTGGTTTTTGATATGAATGTAAAAGGTAACCTGGTAAATCTGCTCAAGGGTGAAGATATCGGGACCCTGGTAACCATCGATTAAAACTATTACGGGATGCTGATACTTGTACAAATGCGGCAAACCATTTACATTTGTAAAAATAATTCATACAAAACCGCACAATGAACGAAGAAGCCCAATTTCTGATAGACGAAATGAAAGAGAACATGCAACATGCCCTCATCCATTTGGAAAAAGAGTTGCTGAAGATACGGGCAGGCAAGGCCAGCCCTCAAATGCTAGAAGGCATCAAAGTGGATTATTATGGAACGCCCACTCCTATCGAAAATATTGCCAGTATCAACACCCCGGATGCGCGGCAGCTGGTTGTGCAGCCTTATGAAAAAAACTTCCTCGTACCTATCGATAAAGCAATCCTGGCAGCTAACCTTGGATTCAACCCCCAGAATAATGGTGAATTACTCCGCATCAATGTTCCTCCGCTTACCGAAGAACGCCGCAGGGATATGGTGAAAAAAGCCCGTATGGAAGCCGAAAATGCAAAAGTCACCGTTCGCAGCAACCGGCGTAATGCCATCGACGAATGCAAAAAACTTGAAAAAGATGGTTTACCTGAGGATGAGGTAATGGTATATGAGAAAGAAGTGCAAAATATTACCGATCAATTCATTTCCAGGGTTGATAAGATACTCGACATGAAGGAAAAAGATATCATGACCATATAATGATACCCCAAAGACATTCATAATCCTACCAGCGCTGCGTGCAATTGCAGCACATTTCAACTGATTGTCGTGAATACCTTATTTGAGTCCTGAATTTAAAAAATTCAGGACTTTTCCATATCTCCTTGAAATTCATCGTACCGATATTGCCCATCGGGTGACCTGCATTCTTATCGAAACAGCAAGGTGTTACCATACCATTCCAGGTTATAACCGGTGAAGTCCACATACGGAAACAACGGTTCCGTAATCGCTGGGCAGTTTTATAAGTTCCATCAGGCAGAGGTCTGTATCGGGAGAACTTGTTATCCTTTGGCATCAGAGGATTCCCGGAAACGTGAGCAGTTAACTGAGCAGTTTTAAGCTGCACTTCATCGGCTCCAAGTTCAATGCCCAGCTTTTTTATGGCCTGGATCTGATGCTCGTTGGTGCTTAAAACAATAAACTGAATGATGATATAAGGATGCCGCACACCGAGTTCTCGCTTCAGCGCTGTCAGGCGCCGCACACCGGCTGTTACACGATTGAAATCGCCACCTTTTCTATAACCGGAATAAGCCACCTGATCAGTGCCATCAAGTGAAATGATCAGCTTGTTAAGTCCTGAATGGATTGTCCCCAGTGCATTTA
>JBBRRV010000013.1:0-37343 GCA_038246075.1 Bacteroidales bacterium | reverse complement strand
TATCCGTTTCGCCTTCTGGGCAATTAACATCGGGCTGGCACTCATGGTATTCATCAGTGTATTGCCCGTAGGACTTGCTCAAACATGGGTCAGCGTAAAATACGGGCTCTGGTATGCCCGCTCGGCTGAATTTATGCAAGGTGACACGCTTTCATTCTTCCGCTGGCTGCGCATCGTCGGGGATACTGTATTTGCCGCCGGTTCGGTTGCCCTGGCCTGGTTCATCGTTGGCTTAAAAACAGGCTGGTCTATCGAAAAATAAAAACAAATGCGCTTCATGTCTTGTTAATGAATGAGCTTAAATGTCAAAGATGCATAAGTCTGTAAAATCCGAAAAGAGGATATTGGAAATCATGATTGGAATGTTTTATCAGCATGCGGTTCAAAAAGGAAACCAGTGCGCCGATTGCAGTGAATTACAGGCCTATGCTTTTAAAAGAATTGATAAATGTAAATTCGGCCATGCAAAGCCAAATTGCAAGGATTGCCCGGTGCATTGTTATTCGCCGGCAATGAGAGAAAAAATACGTGAAGTCATGCGTTATGCAGGACCACGTATGATCTTCCGGCATCCGGTAATGGCAATCCGGCATTTACTTTCACAAAAAAAAACAATACAGAATAACCATCAACTATAAAAAAATAAAATCTTATGGAAACAAACCTCTTTGAAACAGCCCAGGTATTTAGGTTTGAAACGAAAGCCGATTATTCGGAAGGCGGAATCGTCAGCAAACGTGTGATCGACCGCCCCACAGGAAACGTGAGCCTTTTCGCTTTCGACAAGGACCAGCGGCTCAGCGAGCATAAGGCACCTTTCGATGCCATGGTGCAGGTTGTGGAAGGACAGGCCGAAATAGTAATCAACGGCGTTCCTTTCATCGTAAAAGCCGGTGAATCCATTATTATGCCTGCCAACATAACCCATGCCGTAAATGCAGTTGAAAAGTTTAAGATGGTGCTTACGATGATCAAAGGGTGATTTGAAAGACAATAGTCAATAGGTTGAAGGCATGAGCATAAAAAGGCATAATACCGCTTCAAAATGATCATCGGAAGTATTATTGAAATTACATTAAACAAACAAAAAATGAGTGAACTAATTAATAATTCGGCAGATCGTAAGGAACTGCTGAAGCACATGATACTGCAGCTCCATGAAGGAGTGGCACCCGAACAGGTAAAACAACGCCTTCGGCAATTAATGCAGAAAATACCTTATGGTGAAGTGGTGGAAGTGGAACAGGAACTCATCGCCGAAGGCCTGCCACAGGAAGAGGTTTTGAATCTCTGCGACCTGCATGCAGAAGCGCTGGAGGGAAGCATCGACCTCTCCGGGGCAAGAGTGGTTCCTGAAGGGCATCCTGTTGACACATTTACCCGCGAAAACAATGAACTGGCAAAGATCGTCGGACAACTGAGTTCCCTCTATCTGTCTTCAGATCAGCTGATAAAAGACGAGGGTGTGGCAAGCTATTTTCTAAAACTGAAAAGCCTCTTCAATTTGCTGATGGATGTTGACAAACACTATCGACGCAAGGAGAACCTGCTTTTTCCTTTCCTTGAAAAATACGGTATTACGGGTCCGCCAACCGTTATGTGGGGTAAACACGACCAAACACGCGCTTTGCTGAAAACTGCGCTTGGGTCGCTGGAAACCGCGACCGGGCTGAATGCCGAAAATGTAAAGCAACTCATTGCATCGGTTTTCAAACCTGCATCACAAGCCATTTCTGACATGATCATGAAGGAAGAGGAAATCCTTTTACCCATGACCATGGACAAACTTACCGATGCTGACTGGTTCGAGATTTACCGGCAGACCAACGAAATCGGTTATTGCCTGTACGATCCAAAAACTGAATGGAGTCCTGAAGGAACCGAAGCTGAAGCAACAGTATATTCCGACGCCAGCAGCGTGCAGTTGCACAGTGGGAGCTTTACACCTGAAGAATTGCTTGCGGTGCTGAACACGCTTCCTGTCGATATCACTTTTGTGGACAGGAACGACAAAGTGAAGTATTTCTCACAGGGAAAGGAACGCATTTTCGACCGCAACCGCGCCATCCTTGGCCGGGATGTACGCATGTGCCATCCTCCTTCAAGTGTGCATATTGTTGATCAGATCATCAGTGATTTCAAAAGCGGAAAAGCTGACAGTGCGCCTTTCTGGATCCGTATGGGCGATAAGTTTATTCATATCGAATACTTTGCACTGCGCAATGAAGCAGGTGAATACCTTGGAACCATGGAGGTATCACAGGAACTTTCTGAAAAACGCGCGCTACAAGGAGAACAGCGGATAGTTTCTTATAAAAAACAGGATTGATGGGATTGAATAGGAGGAAAAATCAGGGATTAAGTTGAAATATTTAAATAAAACACAATGGAAAAACCAGGCTGGCTCAATGAAGCCCAAATAAAACAAACACTGGACGCCCGCGAAATGCTGGCGACGGGTGCTCACCCGCTGGAACAGGTGATGCGTGATATCGCCGCTTTTGCCCCGGGCGAAATCTATGAACTGATAACGCCTTTTCCCCCGGCTCCTTTAATTGAGAAGGTTGTAAATCTCGGGTTCGAAACGTATAGTGAGCAGGATGGTCCCGGGCTCATCCGGAATTTTTTTCGTAAAAAATAATAACCCATCATGCCGGTATCACTGGCGCTTGCCGTTATAACCAATTACTGTACCTTCTTGTATGACACGTCCCGTAAACGTAAAAAAAGACCGCGTTCTCAAATGGTTCAGAAAATACCATAAGTGGCCCGGCCTGATCTTTACCTTTTTTATTTTCCTGTTTTCTCTTTCCGGCATCGTGCTGAACCACCGTGGCTTGTTTTCAGCCATGGATATCAGCAGGAAATGTTTGCCTGCGATCTACCATTATCATAACTGGAACCTTGCAGCCATAAAATCAGACCTGAAACTTTCTGATGACAGCCTGCTGGTTTATGGCAACATCGGCATCTGGAAAACCGACAGCACTTTTAAAACATTCCGTGATTTCAACAAGGGTTTTCCTGCCGGGACAGATAACCGGAAGGTTTTCAGCCTCGTACAAACCACTAACCACCGCCTGTTGGCTGGCACACTGTTTGGTTTATATGAATATAAATCCGGCTGGCAAAAGATTTTACTCCCTGTCACAGAAGAGCGCATTGTCAAGGTGTTTGAAAAGGGTGATTCACTGCTGGTGATGACCCGTTCAAATTTATTGCTTGCCAGTAAGTCTTCGCCAAAACTTGTTTTTACAAGCATAAATATGCCCGCCGAGGACGACTATGATAACAAAGCCGGTCTTTTCAAGACGCTATGGATCATCCACAGTGGCGAAATATACGGTATGGCGGGAAAGCTCCTTATCGATGCAGTGGGGCTGGTTTTTATCCTGATAACGCTTACGGGATTTTTTTACTGGCTCGCGCCACATCTGATCAAGCGTGTCAGAGATTCCTCGAAACAAGGGATCAAGAAAGTCAACCGATTTTCTTTAAAATGGCATAACCGGTTAGGTTCATGGGCGCTGGCTGTATTGCTGATTACCGTCATTACCGGCATGTTCCTGCGACCTCCCCTGCTCATCCCCATTGCCTATACCAGGGTAGCCAAAATCAGGTTTTCGGAACTGGATAATCCGAATCCCTGGTTCGACAGGCTACGCGACGTATTGTATGATGCATCGTTGAAACGCTTTGTTGTCGCGACATCCGAAGGTGTTTATTACTCAGATGATGATTTCGGGTCAGCGCTCCGCAAATACCCTGTTCAGCCGCCCCTTAGCATTATGGGCATCACCGTTATGGAACAGGTGGCGAACGGTGAATACCTGTTGGGAAGTTTCAGCGGAATATTCCGATGGATACCCGGACAGGAAATGATCCAGGATTATTTCACTAAACTTCCTGCAGATCCTTATCAGGCAGGTGGCTCTCCTTTCGGAGCCCTGGCGGTATCAGGGTTTATCGGCCAACCAAACGGTGGCGGAATCATCTTCGATTATGCGGCAGGAGCCATACCACTGCAAAATACTGTGAATTTCCCAGAGATGCCTGACGCAGTAATTTCTAAAAGTCCCATTTCCCTCTGGAATACTGCACTTGAAATCCATACCGGACGTATCTTTGAATTCATGATCGGTAATTTTTATATCCTGATTGTCCCCCTGACAGGCATAGCCATGCTGTTGATCCTTGTTGCCGGATTTTTTTCATGGTATATACCTTACCGCAGGAGAGTCAAAGGGGCTAAAATCTTATCATAAACAAGCCATCATCATGAAAATCACAAGATTAAGCGATGCGCCAGTGGTTTCCTTTGCCCTTGATGGCAAAGTAATGTCGGATTCAGCTGATTTCCAGCTCATCCACCTCTGCCTGAAGCCCGGACAAAAACTGGAAAAACACCGCAATCCTTTCGATACCATTTTCTATGTCATCGAAGGAAAAGCGATCATTGAAACGCAGGAAGGCATTGTAAGTGCTGAAGCAGACATGGTTATCGAGCTCAGTCGAACCGTGGAACGAAGCGTTGAAAACAACGGCCTTACCGATTTCAGGATGCATGTCATCAAAAAACTCCTGACCGGAGAAAAGACAAGCATAGAAAACACTTTCCAGAATGCACATTAAACAGAACATTACCTTAACTTTGGCTGCATAAGCAAAACAATATAAAAATGGGCAAACATAAGGACATTATCACCGGGCTCAATCATGCGAGCAATAAGGAGATCATTGCCGAAACCAAGAAATTCTTCGAACCCTTTCGGGTGGATGATGGTAAAAAATTCCGGCTGAAAGACTATGACACAACGGATAAATCCGGTTTATTTAAAGATGATAAGTCGCTTGCACAGCAAACTTTACAACTGGGCGTGCAGGCACTTGCTTCATTGCAGGATAAGTTATATGCCCGCAATGAATGGTCGCTGCTGCTGATTTTTCAGGCCATGGATGCCGCAGGAAAAGACGGTGCCATCAAGCATGTGATGTCGGGTGTGAATCCCCAGGGCTGCCAGGTATATTCCTTCAAGGCGCCAACAACCGAAGAACTTGACCACGATTACCTTTGGCGCTGCATGAGAAACCTGCCTGAACGTGGTCGCATCGGGATCTTTAACCGTTCGTATTATGAAGAAGTGCTCATTGTACGCGTGCACGAGCAAATCCTGAAGTCACAGCGGATTCCAAAGGAGTTAATCACAAAAGATATCTGGGATGACCGCATGAAGGACATCCGTCATTTTGAAGATTATCTTTCCCGTAACGGAACCATCATTGTTAAATTTTTCCTGAATGTTTCTAAAGTGGAACAGCAGAAAAGATTCATCGATCGTATCGATAATCCTGAGAAAAACTGGAAATTCAATGCCGACGATGCCCGCGAGCGCGCCTACTGGGATGATTATATGAAGGCATACGAGGATATGATTAAAAACACCGCGACCGAAAGAACGCCGTGGATTGTGGTGCCTGCCGATGACAAACCCTATGCACGTATTGTTGTTGCCTCGGCCATCATTAATGCGCTCGATGCGATGGACCTGGCATATCCGGTCGTTAGCGAGGAGAAAGTCGCTGAACTGCAAACATTGAAAAAAGAGCTGTTGGCCGATATACATTAGTACTTGAAGCGCCCATAAACATATCTCCTCCCATGTGGAAAAAATATTTCCCGGCTTCTGAGTGGCTTCCCAATTACACTTTTAGACTATTTTCCCATGATACGGTATCGGGAATAACACTTGCCGCATACGCCGTTCCCGTTTCACTGGCCTATGCCATGCTTGCCGGCTTACCCCCTCAATATGGCATATACGGATACCTGTTAGGCGGATTGTTTTATGCACTTTTGGGAACAGGGCGGCAACTTGCCATAGGACCAACAGCAGCCATTTCATTAATCATCGGAACAAGCTTAGCATCCCTTGCTCATGGGAATGTGCAGCGCTGGGCTGACATAGCTTCCCTTACAGCACTTGTGTTTGCCGTAATGAGCATCCTTGCATATATCCTGAGGCTGAACAGTATCATTAATTTTATCAGCGAAACAGTATTGCTGGGATTTAAGGCGGGAGCTGCCATCGCCATAGGCGTCACGCAATTGCCAAAATTATTTGGCTTACCCGGAGGTGGTGCCAATTTTTCGGAACAGGTTAAGACGCTCATCTCCCAGATGCCCGATATGAATTCAGGTGTCTTCATTTTTGGAACTTTATCCGTTTTGGTTTTGATGATTGGCGAGAAGTTTTTACCCGGGAAACCGATAGCCATTGTTGTCGTCATTGTTTCAATCATCCTGATCTCAGCAACACCTCTTGGCGATTTTGGATTTAAAACCGTTGGCATCCTGCCCTCCGGATTACCACAATTTCATTTACCATCTATGCGGGGCCAGATTGTGTATGATGTGATCCCGCTTGCATTTGCCTGCTTTTTACTGGCTTATATCGAAAGTGTTTCAGCCGCAAAAATTATGGCAGAAAAGAACGGCTATGAAATTGATCCTCACCAGGAATTACTTGCCCTGGGCGTTGCAAACCTGGCCACGGCGCTGGGGCAAGGATATCCGGTAAGCGGCGGCCTCTCGCAATCGGCAGTAAATGACGGAGCCGGAGCTAAAACACCCGTTTCGCTGGTGGTTGCCTCGGCAGTTATTGCCTTATGCCTGCTGCTCCTCACCGGAATGCTTCAAAATCTACCCAATGTAATTCTCGCCTGTATTGTGCTGGTCGCCATAAAAGGACTGGTCGATCTGAAAGAATTCAATCATCTGCGTAAAACAAACCTCCAGGATTTCAGCATCGCCATTGTGGCCCTGGTGGGCGTTCTTGTTTTCGGGATTCTCAACGGGGTTGTCATCGCAGCAGTCATGACCTTGCTTTTCATGATAAAGGCAGTATCCAAACCTCACATTGCATTTCTCGGAAGAATTCCAGGGACCAAAAGATATACCGACATACAACGTCATCCGGATAATGAAAACATTCCCGGCGTGCTGTTATTCAGGGTTGAATCACCTATTCTCTATTTCAATGTAGAGTTTATAAGGAATGTGATATGGCCCAAAATTCTCGCTTCAGCTCCTGACTTAAAAACAGTGATCTGGGATTTGAGTTCATCACCTTCCGTTGATGCGGCAGGAGCAAAACTCATCAGAAGGTTTTACCAGGACCTGGCTGCCAAAGGTATTTCGCTCAAGATAGCAGAAGCCTATTACGGTGTTCGTGATACCCTGCGCGCTGAAGACCTCGAACATTTATTCGGGCACATCAGCCGGAAGAGTTCAGTAAGCGAACTGATAGATGAATTCACCATAAAAGAATAAAATTATATTTTACGAACCATTTTTAATTTAATCATAGGTCAGACGATGGAATCATACCTCCGGATACTCGAGAAGAACAAAAAATGGGTGCAAAGCAAACTAGCCCTTGATGCGTCGTATTTCGAGAAACTGGCAAGGGATCAGAAGCCTGAATTTCTATATATCGGCTGTTCCGACAGTCGTGTACCCGCCAATGAAATCATGGGTCTTGAACCCGGAGAAGTTTTTGTACACCGGAATGTTGCCAACATTGTTGCAAGCACCGATATGAATATTAATGCCGTCATTCAATTTGCTGTTGAATATCTCGACATTAAACATATTATAGTCTGTGGTCATTATGGCTGCGGTGGAATAAAGGCTGCCCTGAATCCAACTGATATGGGGCAATTAAACAGCTGGCTGCAAATGGTCCGTGATGTATACCGCATTCATCAGGTTGAATTGGACGGGATAGCGAATCAGCACGATAAATATAACCGATTAGTTGAACTCAATGTCATTGAGCAATGCATAAACGTTTTCAAAATGGATCACGTACAACGCAAATGGAATAAAACAGGCTATCCCATGGTGCATGCCTGGGTTTACGATTTACACCACGGATTGCTGAAAGATCTGAATGTTAACCTGAGCGAATACTTTGCAAGCTTCCGCAGGATTTACGATATTAAGCCATTGGACGAGTAAACAGCATGGCGGAACTTGTCTTTATGAAAATAGCTTAGCCCTGAAATCATAGCGAAACTTCAATCTTCACAGATTTCTTTTTGATCTTTTCGAAGCGCAGCAGATCAACAACATCGTCGATCTTGTCGCGACGCACAGCCACAAAGGAGGAATAATCCAGCACTTCTATCAATCCGACTTCATCCTTGTGAAGTTTACCTTTCTGAATCAATAAACCGACAATATCCGTTTTATTGATCTTGTCTTTTTTCCCTGCCGCAATATAGAGGGTATCCCATTTCGAATTATCAGGCAGGCGGGGATTCACGGGCAGATCCACATATTCAGGTTTTTCTTTCAGGAAGGAAGGCAAATGATCACCTTCTCCCATGATCAGGTAAGAGGTTCCTTCGGCATGCATGCGGGCAGTGCGTCCGTTACGGTGCATAAAGGCATCTGCTGTTGCCGGGAACTGGTAATGGATCACATTTTCAATTTCAGGGATATCGAGTCCGCGCGAAGCCAGGTCGGTCGTAATTAAAATACGGTGACTGCCGTTGCGGAACTTGATCAAAGCCCGTTCGCGTTCTTCCTGCTCCAGTCCTCCGTGGTAAACGCCATGCACAAGGCCTTTGTCATGGAGCAGTTCGCTGATGCGCGTCACGGCTTCACGATGGTTGCAGAAAATCAGTGTCGTTGTATTGGCCAATTTGCAAATAAGGGCAAAGAGTGCATCCAGCTTGTCGCGGCCTTCACTCACAACAGCTTTCAGTTTCAGTCCGCGGGGTGGAACATCTGACAGGAAATTCAACCTCACCGGCGAAGTTACGCCTGTAAATTCAGGTATGGCGATGGCCTCAGAAGCGGAAGTCAGGAAGCGCTTTTTCAGGTGAGGCAGTTCCCGGATGATAAAGGACATTTCCTCCTGGAAACCGAATTCAAGGGATTTGTCAAACTCATCCAAAATGATGGTGCTGACAGCATTTGTATCAAAAGTTTCGCGCCGTATATGGTCGGCTATCCTGCCCGGGGTGCCAATCAGCACTGCCGGAGCCTGTTTCATATTGTTTTTTTCTATTCTCATCGCGTGGCCACCGTAACAACAGTTCACCTTAAAATCAGTTCCCATGCTGCGGAATACCTGTTCTATCTGCAGCGCCAGTTCACGTGAAGGGGCTAGTATGAGCACCTGCACCCCCGGGATGGAGGCATCGATCTGGCTTAATACCGGCAGCAGGAACGCAAGTGTTTTGCCTGATCCTGTGGGGGAAAGCAATACAATATCACTACTTGTTTTGCAGGCTTCAATCGAAGCCAGCTGCATTTCATTAAGGGAAGCAATCTTCAGATTCTCCAGCGATTTTTCTATCATTCCTCTATACTTTGGGATACAGCAAAGGTAAGACTAAATAAATATCATCCGAAATTCCATCCTATTACACTTATCGTAGCTTTGCGATTAATCCTGTAAGGTTTCATGCTTTCATTGCCCCTGTTTGAAAATAATACGTTCCGAAAACCATACCTATGAATATGAATAAGCTGTTGCTTACGTTGCTGGTTTTTATCGCATCCTTCACGCACACCTTTGCACAGGATCATGCTACCACAATAGATGCCGGCAAATGGCTCGCCTTCGAAACCGGCAGCCGGATTTTCCCTGACCACAAGCCAACAGCCAGCAGTAAAGCAGGCACCATAAGCCACCTGGAAATCCCCGGGACATTACCCAAAGACATCATCATCACGCATGCCGGTTATTCCTTATTATACAGTGAATTGCATGAACAGGCCACATGGGTCGCATACAAACTCACCCGTGCTGAAACAAAAAAAATGGCCTCCCGCACCAATAAGTTTATACCCGACCCGCTGGTGACGACATATTCAGCAAACAACCGCGATTATGCCGGCTCGGGGTACGACAGGGGACATCTTGCGCCAGCAGGTGATATGGGCTGGTCGGCCATCACCATGGCTGAATCATTTTACTACAGCAACATGAGTCCGCAGGTTCCGGCATTCAACAGGGGCATCTGGAAACGACTGGAAGAATTGGTCAGGACCTGGGCCATAGAAAACGATGCCGTTTATGTAGTCACGGGTCCGGTGCTTACAGTTGGACTATCAGGGATCGGGCCAAATGACGTATCAGTACCAAAATATTTCTATAAAGTCATTCTGGATTACACCATGCCTGATATCAAAGGCATAGGGTTCATCCTGCCCAATGCGGGCTCGGGCGATGCCCTGCAGAATTACGCTGTAACCATCGACAGTGTCGAAAAATTAACCGGCATCGATTTTTACCCCGCTTTACCCGACGGGCAGGAAAAACAAATTGAAAGTTCCCTCTGTATTCCTTGCTGGAGCTGGCGTCATATAACATCACCACGTGCAAAAGTCGTTGCACATCAAAAGTCATCCGGATTTGTGCAATGCAAGGGAACCACAAAAGCCGGGATCAGGTGTAAGAACAAAACATCGAATCCCACAGGGTATTGCTACCTGCACAACAGACGATATTGACAGCAGCATAACGATAAAGTCAATTCATTCATGGATAGATAGAGGGATGGATGCAGCAAGGGATGGAGGGAGCTAGGGATGGAGGGAAGGTTGATTGGATGTTGAAAACAGCCGTTTCCGAAGGCAACAGTTACATTTATGCCAGCTGTATTTAGATGAATGAATTTTTTTAAAGCAAAATATGCGGACCTTGTCAACTGTTTATTCCTTAAAATTGTTTATTGAAGAGCCATAGTATATACATGATCCGGCACGTCAGTATGCGTGCAATAAAATTGGTATAAAGTTATGTGCGCTAGCCCCCCGACTGAAGTCGGAGATAAGTAACATGCAAACAATGCAGATTCGCTTAAGGCAGATATTATTGGATATGAGCATATTAAATAACTCAAGCGTGATGAAGGAATATGAGAGATTTATAACGTTGCTCTTGTTCTTGGGCTAAAGCCCAATATGCTTAGTAAACCTGCTAACCCCCGACTGAAGTCGGGGGTTAACAGCATCCGGAACACGTTCTTTGAATCACCCACGACTTCAGTGGTGGAATGGCAACCATAGAATAACACCCGACTTCAGTCGGGGGATCACACCGGCCAACCCGAAGGCTCAAACAGCCGGACGGACGGCATCAGACTATCCCCCGACCTCAGGCGGTGGACAGCACAGCCTACTACTAACTCCCGACTTCAGTCGGGGGATCACACCGGCCAACCCGAAGGCTCACACAGCCCGGACAGACGGCCTCTGCATATCCCCCGACCTCAGGCGCTGGACAGCAAAGCCTACTACTAACCCCCGACTTCAGTCGGGGGATCACACCGGCCAACCCGAAGGCTCACACAGCCCGGACGGACAGCATCAGACTAACCCCGACTTCAGCCGGGGAACAACACAGACTCTGACTATCCCCCGACTTCATTCGGGGGGTACCACCGGAACGAGGAGAGTAAACCGGGCTTCAGCCCAATAAAAATCAACGATATGAGTTACGTCAACATTATGGTTCATGCAGTCTGGAGAACCCATAATCACGAACCAGTTCTAGTTCTGGAAAAACGGGAGCACCTTTTTCAGCATATTCTCACCAACGCAAAGTCGAAGGGCATATATATCGACATACTCAATGGCCATGTTGACCATGTTCATTGCCTGATCAGTTTAGGAGCTGATCAGAGTATCGGCGAAGTCATGAAATTAATCAAGGGGGAAGCCGCGCATTGGGCAAATAAAGAGAAAATGTTTAATCCCAGGTTCGCGTGGGCAGAAGACTATTATGCCGTATCTTTAAGTAAAACTGCGATCGGTACTGTAAGAAATTACATCAGGAACCAAGAGGAGCACCATAAGAAAAAAACTTTTATGGAGGAGTACACGGAATATATGAAGGATAATGGTTTTTTGTTGGGCTAAAGCCCGGTATACTTATGTTGACTGCTCCCCCCGACTGAAGTCGGGGGATAGCATCATCCTTAAAATGCTCAAATATGCTACAAAGCCATACACGGCTTTCAAGGGAATTTTATGAATGTAGCTACAAATAACATTTTTTGCTAATTTATTACATATTCCCTTATTTTTAGGGGGTACATTCGAATATTTATTTCTTTTTTACAACTATTCAAAACATTTTGAGGGGGTAACTGTTATATTTTTATATTTTTACAAAATACAAACAAAACAAAAGAAAACATGTCTTCTCTCCGATTAAAAGCCCTTCAGGAATCGCTCAGTCGCAAACCCATTGAAGTTACAGCGCCTGGCCACAAGATCTCCGATTATTACCGCATGCATGTATTCGACATGATCAAAATGGAAAAGTACCTGTCGAAGGATGCATTTAACGCCGTTAATGACGCCATTGATAACGGTGAACGTATCGACCGTAAAATGGCCGACCAGGTCGCTTACGGCATGAAAACCTGGGCCATGAGCCTGGGCGTAACCCATTACACCCATTGGTTTCAGCCCCTGACAGAAGGAACGGCTGAAAAACACGACACTTTTGCAGAAACAACTGCAACGGGCGAAGTCATTGAACAATTCTCGGGCAAACTGCTCGTACAACAAGAGCCCGACGCCAGCAGTTTCCCCAGCGGTGGCATCCGCAACACCTTTGAGGCCCGCGGCTACACGGCTTGGGACCCATCTTCACCCGCATTTATCCTTGCCAATACGCTCATTATCCCCACCATATTTATTTCTTATACCGGTGAAGCCCTCGATTATAAGACACCGCTGCTCAAAGCCCTGCATGCGCTGGATAAGTCGGCAGTAGAAGTTTGCCAGTACTTTGACAAAGATGTCAATAAGGTCATCAGCAACCTGGGATGGGAACAGGAGTATTTCCTGGTCGACGAATCCATCTGCAATGCCCGCCCCGACCTCGTCCTCACCGGCCGCACGTTAATGGGACATTCATCGGCGAAGAATCAGCAGCTCGAGGACCAGTATTTCGGCCAGATCCCGGGACGCGTACTCAATTTCATGAAAGAACTTGAGTTTGAAGCATACAAGCTGGGTATTCCCGTCAAGACACGCCACAACGAGGTAGCCCCAAATCAATATGAGATGGCGCCAATCTTCGAGGAGACAAACCTTGCCATCGACCATAACCTGCTCATCATGCAACTCATGCGCACCGTGGCACGCAAACATAATTTCACCGTGCTGCTGCATGAGAAACCTTTTGCAGGGATCAACGGTTCAGGAAAACACTGTAACTGGTCGGTAGCCACCAATACCGGCATCAACCTTTTGTCGCCGGGCAAGACTCCAAAATCCAATCTTCAGTTTCTGACCTTCCTGATCAATACACTTGCCACCGTGTATAAGCATAACGCGCTGATGAAGGCATCGATCGCCTCGGCAGGCAACCTGCACCGGCTTGGCGCCAACGAAGCACCTCCTGCCATCATATCGGCCTTTCTGGGCAGGCAGCTCAACACGATGCTGGACGAGATCGAGACGCGTGTCACCGACGAAAAAATGTCGCCCGATGAGAAAACAGCCATCAAACTGGATATCGGGAAAATACCTGAGATATTGCTGGACAACACCGACCGCAACCGCACCTCACCATTTGCATTTACAGGAAACCGTTTTGAATTCCGTGCCGTAGGGTCTGCAGCCAACTGCGCTTCGGCCATGATTGTGCTGAATGCAGCACTTGCTGTTCAGTTACAGGATTTCAAGGCTGATGTTGATGTACTCATCGAGAAAGGTGTTAAGAAAGATGAAGCCCTCCTTCAGGAACTGCGCAAACTAATCAAATCATCGAAACCTATCCGTTTTGAAGGAAACGGATACAGTGATGAATGGAAGGCTGAAGCCGCCAGGCGCGGACTCGATTGCGAAGCATGTGTGCCTTTGGTATATGATGCATACCTCACCCCACAATCACGCGAACTGTTCAGGCGTGCAAATATCTATACGGATATTGAGATGGAAGCACGTTCGGAAGTCCGGCACGAACTCTTTATCAAGAAAATGCAGATTGAAGCCCGCGTATTAGGTGACCTGGCCAAAAACCATATTTTACCAACCGTCATTGAATACCAGAGCATGTTGATCAATAACCTCACAGGCATGAAAGCATTATTCAACGACGAGGAATATGCCACCCTCTCTGCCCGCCGCCTCATGCAGATAAAGGAGATATCTGTTGCGGTTGAATCCATCGAACTGCTGGTGATGAATATGGTTAACGAGCGTAAGCTGGCCAATCATATCGAAAATGTCCGTGAAAGGGCCATTCATTATGCCCGGAAGGTGTTTCCTTATTACGACCAGATCAGGACGCACATCGACCGGCTGGAACTCATGGTGGATAACAAACGCTGGCCGCTCCCGAAATACAGGGAACTGCTGTTTATACGGTAACATTTTGCCATTCTGAAATTAAAAAAACCTTCCTTGCGGATGCAATGGAAGGTTTTTTTGTGAAAAATGAATTTGGTGGCAAAAGTCACAGAATGCGCCAGCGGGTGAAACTTAGATCTTACGGGTGACAACCATGGATCAGTCACGCGTCAGGAGACGCGCGCCAGCATCGCTTTTTTATTCATATACCGGGGAGTTTTTTTATATGCAGTGCGCCAGTTGATGAACAATCGCACATATTTCTCCGTGAACCTCCGTGCGCTAAGTGCCTGTGGTTGTTTATCTCATTACATTAACCTACCGCATATTGTGAAACACATTCGTCACATCCTCATCGTCTTCCATCCTTTCAAGTAGTTTTTCCACATCGGCCTGCTGCTCGGGCGTGAGTGCCTTAGTCTCGTTGGGGATGCGTTCAAAGGCAAAAGATTTGATTTCGAAATTGTTTTCTTCCAGGTATTTCTGGACAGGTCCGAAATAAGTGAATTCTGCATAAATCATGATTTCGCCTTCGTCAATAAAGACTTCATCCACACCATAATCGATCATTTCAAGTTCAAGGTCCTCAACATTGATGCCTTCTTTCATGGCCACCTTAAAAGAGCATTTGCGGTCGAACAGGAAATCGGTCATGCCCATAGTACCCAGGTTGCCGCCATTTCTGAAGAAATAGCTGCGTACATTGGCCACCGTCCGCACAGGATTATCGGTGGCAGTCTCCACCACCACGGCAATGCCATGCGGTGCATAGCCTTCATAAACCACTTCCTTATAATCCGATGAATCCTTTGAAATAGCACGTTTAATGGCACGATCGATGATCTCCTTTGGCATGTTCTCGCTGCGGGCAGTCGAAATCAGCAGCCGAAGCTTTGGGTTCATGGAGGGTTCGGGTCCGCCGGTTTTTACCGACATCTCGATATCCTTGCCCAGTTTTGTAAACACCCTGGCCATATTGCCCCATCGCTTCATTTTCCTTGCCTTGCGGAATTCATATGCTCTTCCCATTATGCTGTCTTTTTGTTTTTGCTTAAATATGGCTGATCAATCATTTTTCAGGTGGCAAAAATAGTCTGATTTGTTTAGAATACAATTTGAAAAACATGAAAGGAAAAATGAAAAAGGAGAAAGTGTAAAATGAAAAATACATAATTTAAAAATATGCAACACTGGCGCGCCGCTAAGCGTAGTCTTGGACTACGCTTGCAATCGAATTCAGATAAAAACATTGATTAAAGTAAGGACCATTCACGTTATTAAGTAGCTAATACATAATACAGTCAATACAGATAAATACATAAATAATTTAATTACTGAATGATGTTAGCATTACGTTATTGAAAAAAGCGTAGTCGGAGACTACGCTTTGCCTAGGTAAGGTTTACGCTGGTACATTCGATCTATTGAAGTGAAAACATGAAGTCGCCCCGTCAATTTAGTTGGCGCTGGCATCAGGAGATTCCCGCGGACGGATGCTTTAAGAAAACTTCTTTACATGGATAATTATTTGCAGTTCTGTAAAATAATTTCTTTACATTTGCTTCAACTGCGCCTGCTTCCAAGCATGAAGCGGGATGCATATCTTAAATGTAACACCGATTGTTATTGCGAATGTTGCTCGTTTTAACTCGATAACCTGGTAAATTCATGGAAAAAATTCTGATAATCGACGACGATAAGTGGATCAGGATGATGTTAAAAGAAACACTCCTCAAAGAAGGTTACGCTGTAATTGAAGCCGACGGCGGGGAGCAGGGTCTCGAAATTGTAAAAAAAGAGCATCCTGACCTTGTAATAACCGATTTTCAGATGCCAGGCATAGATGGCCTGGAAGTGCTTGCTGAAATCCAGAAACTAAAAATCGACCTGCCGGTGATCCTGCTCACAGGATTTGGTGATGTTGTGCTTACTATCAAATCCATTCAACTGGGGGCATTCGATTACCTGGAAAAGCCTGTCAGCCCCGCATTGCTAAAATCAACCATTCATCTTGCGCTGAACTCAGTAAAAAGGAGTAAAAGTCTGAGTGAAGTTCTCCATGAAGATATTTCAAGCGAAAGCATGATAGAAGATAATATTCTCGTTGGCAAAACTCCGGCGATGAAAGAGATCTTCAAAAACATCGGACGCATATCGTTGAATAAGGTAAACGTACTGATCCAGGGCGATACCGGCACAGGCAAGGAACTCATTGCCCGCCTGATTCATTTCTCCGGCATTACGCGTGACAAACCGCTGATCATCGTCAACTGCAGTGCACTCACGGAAACGCTGCTCGAAAGCGAACTGTTCGGGCATGTGAAAGGCTCCTTTACCGATTCCATCCGTGATAAAAAAGGTAAGTTTGAACTCGCCGGAGAAGGAACTATTTTCCTGGACGAAATATCCGAAATATCACTGAATACCCAGGTTAAGCTGTTGCGTGTCATCCAGGAGCTTGAATTTGAAAAAGTCGGCGGAGAAGCGACCATCCCGATGAAAGCCCGGATCATTGCCGCAACAAACCGCAACCTCGAAGCCCTGATAGAAGAGGGTAAATTCAGGGAAGATCTTTATTACCGTCTCAAAGTGTTTACCATCAACCTGCCGCCTTTGCGCGAGCGCAAGGAAGACATCCGCGACCTGGTGATCCATTTTTTATATAAACTCAATAAACGATTCAACAAAAACGTAATCAAGATCGGCGAAGGCGTTATCGAAATGCTTCAACAGCACGATTGGCACGGGAATGTACGGGAACTTGAGAACACCATTTTGCAAGCTATAGTTATGTCCAAAAACGATGTGCTCGAGAAGGAAAATATTACGCTCAATATCCGTATGAAGGAAACGCCTGTCAAAGAGCTGGAAACATCACCATTCAGGTCGCTGGCCGATCTGGAGAAATTCCACATCAAGGCCATCCTGGATGAAGTCAAATGGAACAAACTGGAAGCTTCGCGCATCCTGGATATCACGCGGCCTACGCTGAACGCCAAGATTGAGAAATACAACCTGGTTCAGTAATTTTTTTTCACCACAATAGGCACAGTAGCGCACATTAGAAATTTTTGATGGCGCCGCTGTTTTTTTCACCACAATAGGCACAATAGAGCACATTAGAAATTATTGTTGGCACAGTTGGTGCGCGTTCCTGCGCGTGACTGATTTCAAATCATCTTCATCAAACAAATTGAAGCACGAGCCATGCACGGATTACAAATCCGCGCCAGCAGTGCGAGTTGGCAATTTTAGCAGAAATGTTACTTAATCGCTCGGTTAAAAAACGTTGTCAAGCCGAGCGGAGAAATATAACCTGGTTCAGTAATTTTTTTTCACCACACTAGACACATCAGGTCACAATAGAAATCGCCGCGCGCATATAAAAATCATTCCCGGAATTTGAAAAAAAAACGATGCTGGCGCGCGTCTCCTGACGCGTGACTGGTCACCAACTGTTATCTGAAATAATTGAATAATAGTTTTACGCATTGCGAGTTGGCACAGAGATAATCCATCATGATTAAATCCTTGGCGCACGCGTCGGGAGACGCGCGCGAGCTTTGACTTGTTTCAAAATTCGCCCACTCGCCCACTCGCCCCATCGCAAAAACCTAATGCCTCCCCTTTTCCCGTCGCAGCCTGTACACCGGTTCATTCCGCTTCCCTGCTGAGTAGGTAGCAATGAAACAATCCTTCCAGCCGCTTTCCTTGATGATCCGCAGGAACTCCCTGGCTTCCACCATGCCCTTGAACGCTCCGGTGCTGTAATGATACATGCCATCCTCGCCTACCTTTTCCTCGATTGTTAAACCAGGCACATCATTGAGCAGCCTCAGGAAATAGCCCTTCACACGAATAGGAACACTAAGGCTTAATAGCTGCACTTTGTACAAGGTATCGCCCTTCACAACGTCAACCGTATCCCTGACGACCGAAATTTTCTCCTTCAGGTGTGTTACCGGCTCAGGTTTGGCAATTTTCTGTGCTTCGAGCGCATGGATAGCCTGTTGCTCGGCTTTTGTCGGCTGAACTTTTTGCTCAGGTTTTGTGGCAGTTGTACCGCCTTTTATACGGAATTGTACAATGTGGCTTCTATCCCTGACATATATGGCGATAAAACAATCTTTCCATCCGCTTTTCCTGATGATCCGCAGGAATTCCCTGGCATCCTTCATATTACTGAAAGCACCTGTGCTGTAATGGTACAACCCGTCTTCTCCCAGCGTTTCCGTGATGGTTAACCCGGGAACATCGGCCAGCAATTGTTTGAAATAATCCTTCACCTTTATCGGGTGGCGCAGGGCCAGCAGCTGAACCTGGTAAAGCGTATCGCCCATCATGAATGCCATCGTATCTTGCTCAACAGCTATTTTCTCAACGAGTTTTGGCATAAATACTTCAGGTGCACGAACAACTGTTCCGGGAACCTCTATTTTCCGCCCGTCGGCCAAAATCTGTTTTGCAGGAACTCTTTGAACAGGTTTTGAGCCAGATTTTATAAGTTTGAGACGGAATGTATTTTCCATGCGTCCTTCACCCGCGTATTCGGCAACAAAACTATCCTTCCATCCGTCATTTTTAATGATGCGCTGCAATTTCCTTGCCTCCACCTTGCCTTTAAAGCCTTCGGTGCTGTAATGGTACAAGCCGTCTTCTCCGAGCGTTTCAAGTATCGTTAACCCCGGTACATCTTCCAAAAGTTTTGTGAAATAATCTTTGACCTTTATCGGGTTGCGCAGCGCCAGCAACTGCACTTTATAAAGGGTATCCGTGTTCATGTATATGATGGAATCCTTTATGACAGGCACTTTCTCTGCAAACAGCGGTACAGGCTCAACCTGTATAGCTGGTTGGTTAAACGGACGCAACACAAATTCAAGTCCGTCCACCACATCGCCATCACGACCTGCTTCGATCGAAATGTGCGTGAATGCAGGGGTTGCCGACATATTCAATTTCTCCAACTGGCTGGCATCAACCCTGGCATCATATTCACCAGGCGGGAGGCCCAGGAAACTAAAGTAGCCATCGGCCTCTGTGAGCGTGCGAGCAAACAGGCTGGAATCTCTGCCATAGAAATCGACGATGATGCGCCCCTGTCCTTTCTGTCCGCCACTGCCGACCATGTAAACCGTTCCGGCGGCTTCACCCATCACTGCAATTGGCACTTCAATCAGTTTGAACATATTCGGATCGATGGCGACACTGATCGTATTTTTACGCATCTGCCAGGCAATGTTGTCGAAATTGGTCCCGTCGAGCGTGACGAGGTAGTTCGTGTAAGGTTCCAGGTCGAACACGCGGATGGTGGTATCCTTATCATTATAGGTCACACGTCCCCCGTTGATGTGCAGGTTGAGCCCGAAAGCCCTGGGTTCGTTAGGCTCACGCCGGCCATTGCAGTTCAGGTCGAGGTAAGGCAGCAGTGTGATGCCACCTTTGCCCACGCTTGAGCGGTTATTTGTTCCAACATAATGTGTTTTTGCATCTACGATAATGCTTCCGCTGGCCGATTCTACCATGGTGGTGATATTGTTGCCTCTGCGGGCGGAGAAGCCTGCCTGGGCAAAAGCAAACTCATAGCGGAAACCCAGTTCAATGTTGTTGAAATGACTCACCATATTCTGTTCGTAGGACAAATTCATGAATCCATGTTTGAACAGGTGTTTTTCCAGACCCATTTTGGCCGATACAAACTGGGCCCGGTTGTATTCGAATTGCGCCTGTGGGGTAACGATGATGGCTCCCGGGATTTTAAAAGAAAGCGCAAGGTTGCTGTAGGTATAGGGATTCACCAGATCCGATAGCAAGGAGTAGGTCGTAAAGTTGGTGCTCACGCCAAGAATGGAACCCGACAGCAAAAGTTCGGCTGTGGTGTACTTTGTCCTGGGAAGGATGATTTGGTTGATGGTAAGCCTTGAGAAAGCAGCGAAATTTTTGGCCCGGATAGGAACCGATACGGCAAACTTGCGTTCTTCGAGGTAATTGTTGTTGATGGCTGTCTGGCCTTTATCGTACTTTGTGTAATTGACTTCAAACTGCACATTCGAGGGCAGGCGGTAACTCAAAATGCTTTTGGACCTCACGCCATAGGCATATTCGCTGGATATTAAAAGGCTTGAAGCCAGCCTTATGGAAGTGTTCACAAAAGGCATCGAGCTGCCTGATGTCACCGTTGAAAGATATTCCAGGCCACCGCCAACTGTTATACGGCGGGTGAGGCCATAGTTAAAAGCGCCCCTTGAAAAACGGCTGTTCTTGTCATCTTCAACCATGCCGGCGCTGACTTTGTATTCGAATTCACCGACCGGTAAAAAGTTGAATGGAATGCTGATGTTCTGTTCCTTGGATTTTTCTTCGCCCCAGGGGCCATAAAACTGCAGTTTCACGCCAGAGCTGCCATAAACGAGCGGCACCTGGAAGGTGAAAAATCCTCTTGCATCTGCCTTCACATAATCCACCAGCACGTTATTCACATAAAGTTCCACCATCCATCCCGGTTCGGTAACATCAGTGAGTGTATAGGAGCCAAAGGAGCGGCGATAAGTGGTGGGTGCATTGGTGAACTGAACCCCCACCAGCGGAGAATACAAAGAAGCGGTGGCGCCTGAAGCGATCTTGCCCGCCAGCACCTGCCGCAATGCTTTATGATCGTTGTTGACATAGCGCCAGAGGTAAAACTGCTGCTTTTCGGTAAATGGCGTATTGTTGTTGTAATTGAGTGTAACATTGGTTTCTCCGCCGGCCAGGATGCCGCCCAGGGTAAGCATGAGCCGGGTATCGGTCTTTCCCTGAACCTGTTGTGAAGAGATGGCTGACCAGTCGGCCATGCCGAAATGGAACAAGGGGTAGCTGCGTTCGATCGTGGTATCGGCTTTAATCTCTCCCTTGAGCTGGCTGATGTTCTTGCGCATCTGTTCCTGCCTCATCTCGCGGATGATGGGCAGTTCAATTTTGGTGTTCAGGGCCACCGACAGACTTCGAAAGCTAAACGTACATTCCAGGCCGAATACCTGCCCGAAATAATTTGATTTCAGGTATAGATTGGTTTCTGTCCGGATGATATCCTCCGGTTTCAGTTCAAATACTTTTCCCTGGTACACAATCTGGCTGTGCAGCCGGTCGATGAGGTAAGAAGATTCGGGATTCAGGAAAAACCCTGTGATCGAATCTCTCCCGGGTGAAAGTGTATTTTTGATCTTTAAAAAATCGAAAACATCCGTAACGGGCAGGTATAGGACCTCGTCTTTGATCACAGCGGGAATGTCGGCTCCCCCGACCCTGGGAACATTGAAAAATACAGACACTTCGTCGTATGCATCTTCCTGCTGCGCATAACCCCTGAAAGGAACGATTAACGCAATTAAAACCAATACGGCACCAATATAGCTGATGAGAACACCATGCAAATACCTTTGATAGGCTAGGAAATTGCAGGCTATTCGTTTCGTCATCGTATATTATTCTGCTTGATAATTGTACCTGGTGGTTATTATTGCTGGATGAAGGTTACGTCAAATGTCCCGGTATATGCTCCTGCCGGATTAGAGGAGAGCGGACCAACAGTCAAGGTTCCTCCAATGTAAACAGACGTTTGATCGGCAGAAACAACAAATGGAGAACCTGTACTCGAACCTCCTACCAGAAGATCCATATAAAATCCTCCATTGTATACTTTTGAGTTTGCTCCGTTACTGATGGTGATCAACGTACCAGGTATGGCGGTTACAATAAAAAGTGCCGGGGTGACAATTGAAAACATACCGGGTAGGATTACACTTCCTGTTGCTGACCTTCCGCCTAAAGGCATTACCGTCACGGTGCCGCTGCTTCCATTCTGAATAAACGTACCAAAGCTAAGATTTTGTGCAGTGCTGACCGTTACTTCAATTGGTTTTGGTGGTTTTTCCTGCGCATGAGCCTGGTTACAAAGAAATGTCGTACAGATAAATATACTAAAAGGCATTAACAACCTTCTGAACAATAACGATTGTATGTGGCTATTCATAATCCTTTCGTATTAATATTTTCTCTGATTGAATCCTGCCTTCCGAAATCACGGTGACAATATAAATCCCGGTTACGATATAGCGGCTGATTTCCACGGTCTCCTTTTCGAAGACATCCCTGTGCATCAGATTCTGCCCAGCCATGTTGGTTAAGGTCATCCTTCCTCTTGTGTTTAAAGGCAGGTCTGTATTGACCAACAAGCGGTCGCCCGAACGAGACATGGTAAACATTTTTCTGACAGGATCAATGGGTTTATCCAGGGATGAACGCGAGAAAATCAGGGAAAACCTTTCATTGTTCACGCCTGTTTTCTGGAAGAACCGGTAAGCGGGTATCTGATTGAGATCCTGTGTAATTCCCATTTCAGCATCGACCAGGTAGATGTTCAGGTCAGAAGGTAACTGACTGATATCTTTTGCCTTAAAGTTGATCCATCCATCGCTTAAGGTTGTTATTCCTAAAGGAATCCTTGTGACACTATCTATAGGCAGGGGCATCCCGTTAATAGAAAGCTGCTCAGGATCCGGGGATACCGTATAAAGGTTAGGAACAAGAATATCGGTATTCAGCATCTTCAATGCATCCTGTTCACGATCGAAATGCATACTGGCATTTTCGTCAAAATAGATAACAGCTGCATCTGCTATGGCATCTTCAGTTTCAAAATTCGCGGTAAAACGCAGAATGGCACGATCATCAACCATCGCTGCCTTGAATAAAGGGTTAAGATCGTTAGTCCTCACTGTATTAGTTACACCAAGGACTGCACTCACCGGAAAAACCCCATTGGTGACATGCACAAAAAATCCCTGCATCGATGCAATTAGATTTGATCCATTGCCCGTTGCAACACCATTAATATAGCTACTGTAACTCCCTGTATATTGGTCGGTGCTACCGGCATTAAAGAAGTACAGCCCATTGTCAATGTTTAATTTCGTCCAGCCAGCCAGATTCCAGTCAATCGGTGAAGGGTAAGGGTTTCCCACAAGATTAAAACCTTTGGTATAAGTCAAGTTGTGACTCAAGAGATTAATCTGTAATGCACCATTATTGAGCACGCCTGTAATATCCGCGGTTTTTGCGGCTGCAACAGGTCCGAAGTTGACGGCATAACCTTCCATGGGATTGAGCAGCCCTACCGTGGCTGTATAAGCAGTCCAGCCAGACATAGCTGTAAGTGAAGCAGTCAAATGGTTTTCGTTATACCTGTATAAAGTTGGAAAAGCTGCGGCCAGGTTGATATCATTCGCAAACTCATTAACGGTAGCGGCCATGAAAGGGGAGCTGAAATATTTATAACCGAATCCAGAGGGGAGATAGCGCTGCATTGTAACATTGCCTGTTATCGCTCCGGTTGCAGTCAGAGAACCATCTACCAGTGCCGTTTGAGCTGAGGTAGAAACAAGTGTCAGATTTCCTACCGAAATCAGATTCCCGGTGGTGGCTTTAACAATTCCGACAACTTTAAGTGGTCCCAACAAAGTGACTCCTGCAGCATTATTAATGGTTAGATTCCCGATCGTATTGGCACTAAAAACGGCTGCACCAATTGACTGGGCAGTTGAGCCTTTCATTTCAATGGTTCCCGCGGTTGCGGTAAATGTGCCGCTATTGTTTATTGTTCCGGCAATTTGTAGCGTTTTCCCCACAACTGTAACCGAAGAGCTGTTCTGAATGGTCAGATTATTGGCCATACCATCGACTCCGGCAGCAAGGGTCGGATAATTTGGTTTTCCATTGGGGATCGTAACGTTTGTTGCGATGGTAGGAAGCTGGTTGCAAGCCCAATTGCCCGGGGTGTTCCAATCGGTGTTTATGGCACCGGTCCAGGAGCCATACAAAACTATTGATACGGGTGATGTTGCCGACACCTGAGCACATCCCCCTGAAGGTATAATGGTATTTGTTACCGTATATGAACCGGGAGTACTATTGGTCAGGTCGATCTGCCCCGTATTGTTACTGATAAAAACCAGTCCTGATGTTGAGGAGAAGGCTCCGGCTACACCGCCGCCACTATATGTTGGTGTTGGATTGGATGCGTTGCTGCAATAAGGCGTACCGGAATAGCTGAACGTTGCTACCGGCAAAGCAGTAACTGTTATCTGAATAACCCTGGCGACATCCGTAAAGCACCCTGCTGATGTGACAGTTCTTCTGAACCAGGTCGTTTGTGTTAAGTTCCCGGCTGCATAATTTTGTGTGTTATTGGTCCCGGAAGCCGCAACAAAACCACTGGCAGGACCAGTAATACTACTCTCCCATAAATAAGTATAAATCCCATTTCCTCCTGTTGGCAAGGAACCTGTGATGGTTCCCGGAGAAGTTCCTGCACAGATGGGTTGTGTGTAGGTGGTCAGCACATATAATCTTTTTACGGTGCCACTGCAGGGATCTCCGAAGACACCATTTGTAGCAGGAATGCTGGCAGAATTCTTGCCGAGCAGATACCCTTCAACAATGGATTGACTTGTAAGTGCATTGCAGGCGCCCAGCGTGAAGGAAGGGGAAGTGCCATTGGGTGTACCATAGCTTGCAAAGCCCACATTGATGAAGACCGCTCCCGCAGGTGCTGTGAGTGCCGCATTACCATTTTCGGCAGGAATAGCACTCATAACGCCATAGACACCGTTGGTATAATCCAGCGCATTGTTCCCGATAAGCTGATACACTGTCATGTTAACAGGATTCGATGTAGCTGGATTGCCCGTTGCACAAGTGGCATTTGAAGTCAGCATACAGGTTACCAAATCACCACTGGCTGGTGCATACACATAAGTTGTACTGTTCGTTCCGGCATCGGCGCCATTCACCTTCCATTGATAAACTGGTGTGGTTCCTCCATTTGTCGGAGTAGCTGTATAGGTGACTGATGTGCCTAAACATACAGGATTGGCAGAAGCCCCAATCGATACACTGACTGGCAAACTCGGATTAATTGTAATACCGCTTGTTGCTGTTACAATACCGCAACCGCTGGCAGCTGGAATTGTATTTGTTATTGTATATGTTCCCGCTGCACTGGTGGCCAGGTTTACCTGACCCGTTGCCGTGCTTACAAAATTCAAACCAACTGTTGAAGAGAATATCCCCGCAGCGCCTCCTCCACTGAAGGTCGGCGATGGATTTGATGCATTCTGGCAATATGGGGTGCCCGAATAGCTAAAGGTTGCAACAGGTAAGGTTGTTATGGTGACCGTTTTGGTTGCTGCATTCGCGCATCCACCAACATTCACGGTATAAGTGATTACTGATGTACCGGACGAAACGCCGGCTACCAGTCCTGATGCAGCATTGACGGTTGCTACTGCCGGTGTGGCGCTTGACCATGTTCCGCCTGAGGTGGTACTGGTCCAGGTGGCTGTACCGCCGAAACTGCATAGTGGTGTTGTTCCTGTGATGGTCTGTGCTATAGGCGCGGTGATGATAACGCTGACCGATCCGGATATTGAATTTAAACATGCCGGCGCAGTTTGATAAGCAACTCTGATATTGTTCCCTGTATATGTTGTTGCAGTATTTGTGGGTACTAAAATAGTTGCGGAAGAATTAGCATTTACATTCAATGGGTAATCACCTATACCTACAATGAAAATTGTAACTGTAATAGGTAAATTTTGAGGATTATTAAACGTTACAACAGGAGAAACGTCGTTTTGACAAACTGTAGTGTAATCAACAGAATATGTTACGGTGGGGATCGGATTGACAATAAACACGCCTGAAACTGCACTTTTGACAATACCACATGTTCCGGTAACGGTGCAATAATAATAAAGTGTACCAACTGCTGCTGCCTGCGGGGTATAACTGCTGGTTTGCGCACCATTGGCTGCGGCAAGTGAAATTCCTCCGGTAGTGCTTGCAGTTGTATTGCTATACCATTGATAGGTTATAGGTGCTGTGCCAGTTGCCGTTACCGAAATCGCAGTAAAGGTTCCGCCAATACACGTTGTTTGTGCTGCGGTGGACTGACTGCTGATGGCGGTGGCCGGATTAACTATAATGGCCATCGTTCTGGCAGCACTCGTTCCGCATCCATTACTTACAGATACGCTGAGTATGCCATTTGTTGCGGCAGAACTAAAATTAACTATGATAGAATTTGTTGCTCCAACTATCGAAGCTCCGGTGCCGGAGTAACTCCAGTTGTAAGTTGTAGCTGTCGGGTCATTTGTTACGATATAGGCTACGCTGTTTTGTCCCTGGCATACTGTTGAAGTGCTGGTTGTAAATGCAGCTGGTGTGATTGGCAATAAAGGAAAATTGATGGCCAGATCAGCTGATGAAGTACATGCTCCTGAACTGATCGTCCAGCGCAAAGTATATCCTGACCCGTTTGTGCCGGTAAAACCACTGTTGTATTGCGTTGGATTAGTGACACTACCACCTGCTCCACTGAGAATAGTCCAAAGACCGGTACCAACAGCAGGATTGTTTCCGGTTAATAAAGCTGATGATCCTCCGCAAGTAGATATCGACGCACCAACCGTCGCATTGGTAGGAACAGGACTGGAAATAACCGGTGTCACATCAAAAACACCTGTTTTGAGCGTACCAGCCGGATAATTATAGGTAAAACCTGTCAGCCGATAGGTTGCACCACCAGCAATTGTAGGAATTGTAGCTGGAAAAGATGCAGGAGAAATTGATTTTGCTACTCCGTTTTCAGTGTAATTTACAGTAAATGGCGCTACAATAGGTAAAGAACTAGTAAGCGAAACTGGAATTCCGGCCGTACCACAAATTGCTCCTGCCGGCGTCATTCTGATTCGGGGCTTGGGGGTATTCACAACTGCGACAGTGAAATTGCCGGAACCAGACGCAAGAGTTACCCTGTTAGCTGTTTCTACGCTCCCATTGAGGTTATCGCTGCCTGAGGTTGTTTCTGATGCGACTTCGACCCAATCTGTCCCGTTGTGCTGGGCTACCCTCATATCCGACAAGCCATTCTGGGTCATCAGCGGGGTTAGATCGCTTACCGGATCCCACCCAAGTTCCACCATAGCCTCACTATTTGAAGGAACGCCGCTCAATGTCCAGTATTCTTTGGTATTTATTGCAGTTAAAGGGGAGGAATAAGTACTGTAAATATTCGGATTAAAGTATTGGGCTGTCCATAATAAAGTGCCTGTTTTGGTCGCACTTATTGCTAGTTTATTGCCTAATCCTGTTCCTTTTTTTCCAATCGGAAATTTAAACGATGGATCTCCCTGATTAAGCCGTTTAACTAAAGGACCATCAATGAAAGAGTTCGAACTTCCACCGATAGGAAAGACACAATTTATTAAAGGATTCGTTATGGTTAATTTATTGGACGCCGAAGTGGTGATTAATCCGTTTGTAAGCAACAGATTATTGGCTATATCTATTGACCCGTTCAGTGTAAGTCCTGAAATGTTGTTAATCTCAAAGTTATTGAATGCGTTTGTTGCTGTAAAACCAGCCAACATCTGAGGGGCTGAGCCTGCAAACGAAACAGTGGCTCCTGTTCCGGTTCCGCTAATGAATGCCCCTGAGGTGCGTACCATCGACCCCTGAATCGTGAGTTTGCGGTTAAAGTTACTGTTATCGAGCGATGGACCATTAATCAGTAATTGTTTGCAAACGGTAATGTCTTTATTTGGAAGTACGCGGGTACCAGTACCTGAGAAGCTGATATTGGGTATAGCAGCATATAGATCTGCATTAACATCATAGGTACCGGTTCCACCATATTCAAGTGTTCCACTACCGGAACAGTCGAGGAATGCGTCGAATCTACCAGCCGGAAAGACAGCATTTTCAAGATAAAGCGTTCCATTTCCATAAACAGAACCCAAATTGTGTCCATAATAGGGCGACACCATTTTGAGTTTGTTATTGATATAGGTTTTATAAGCAAAACAATAATTGGCATTGGCTGTAACTTCGTGATTGATTGTAACTATAAAACCGTTTGGTCCGCCAACAGGACATGGGTATGAAGTTCCTCCGGATGGCGTCCAGATGGCCTGATTCGTCCAGTTTCCAGTGGCATTACTCGTGTACTGCGGAATAATATTGGGGATAGCAGCGTCGTTCCCGGCAGTATATTCGCCCGTAAGATTGCTTGATCCTGTATAATTAAAGGTTATGGTATGGTTTGTTTCATTTACATTATCAGTGCCGGGCCCTGTCGTAGCTTTGCTCCAGTTGGTACTAGGTGTAAGCAATTGTGCAGCTATATAGGTGCTTTCAGGTCCGCCAACCACATCCGACGGTAAATATTTAAGCAGAAAATTACCTGAGAATCCTGAAATTCCGATACTCTGAATTTCCCAGAAGTAGTTTAGAACATTTGCGGGATCAATAACGGCCGGATGGTAACGACTGATGTTATTAACCCTGATAGATCCGACTGTCGCATTCGCATCAATTGTAATTACTGCAGGCGTATATTTCCCGGGTACGCCAAGGGGATAAGTGAAAGTTGTCGAAGAACCGATTATGCCAAAGACTTTAAGAATTCCGATGTTGCTCCAAACGCCATCAGAAGTAATCATTTTTGTAGTACTATAAGGCGTGCCACTTGGGATTAAATTACTGTTCTGACCAAGCGTTAACAAGTGGGTATTGATATCAAAAATACCACTTGTCAGAATCAGATCGCTTTGCAAAGTAATATCATTTAAAATGGTGGCTCCGGCAGCATTGTTTAATTCCAATTGTCCGAATGTGCCTGTGCCTGATATTTGCTGTAAATTATTGCTATTTAATAGCATCCCACCGGAAGCCGTTGTATTGGTGTAATTTGCGTTATTGGCCACATCACCCTTAACTGTAGTTTTAAAGGTAGTCCCTACTAAAGTTCCGTTGGTTAAACTGATATTTCGGTTTACCGTAATATCCTTGTTTAAAATCAGTTTGGTGACCGGACTAACCGTTAAATCATAAAAGTCGGTCGCAGATGTTCCTGATAAAGACTGAACGCCCAGGTTATTCGAAGCCCCCGCATTAAACGTTGTCAGGTTGCTAAAATGATTATAAGCACCATTGTTCGTAAAATCACCCTTAATGGAAACATTGATATTAAACGCACTGTTGGCATCAAAAATACTTCTAGCATTGCTTAATGTCAGATTGCCGTTCAATGCGAGCGGGTTAACCATTAGCTTTACGGTTGCGTTAAATCCTGCAGCACCAGTGATGGTTATATTATTTAAAGGCACCGTTGCATCCATTAAATAATTCTGAACCGAATTGGGAACAACGTTAGTAAAGTTTATGGTGCCTCCTGTAACCGTCGATGTTTCAGGTCGGAGAAACAGATCTCCATATGCGTTTCCGCCACCACCCCGTAGAATATTCAGAACACCATTCGACATATTGAACTGACTTCCGGTATTTAATACCTCAAGCTTTGCATTGGTGTTGTTGGCTTTGTTGCCATTAATTGTAACAACGCCTCCGCTTTGGGTGTATTTTAATATACCGCTTGCAGTGGTTGGGTTCTGGCGTATCTGACCGTTGACAATTAGTGTACCTCCCTGAACTTCGATTTCGGATGTGCCACCGCCTGAGTATTCAATATCGTTGTTATTATTTGTTGTTCCATTGACAGGGCCAATAAAAACGTTTCCGTTAATAACAGTGAGTTTACCCCCGAGGTATAAATCGTTGGCATCAGAGGCATTATCCGCAATAAGGATATTGTGATTACCTGTATTGGAATAGTCAAAGTAAAGGCCGGCAGTCGAAGGTATATTTAAAGCTGTTGTGGTTGATAAGGTAAAATCCGTATTAGGATTGGTTCGCATATACCTGAATGTCCCATTTTGCAAGGTAAACCAGTTATTCGCAGGCGTTGTTAATGTCCCTGCAATATTACATGTCAGCGTTGTTGTCTGAGATGTTCCTTTGTTTATGGTTAGTGTACTAAAAATTGTACCTGGTGTTCCTGAAGTATTCGCTATTGATGCATTATTGGGACCAAAAAAAGTAACAGGTATAGCACCGTTTGTGCTGAAATCGACTTTACTTGTAGTTTGGGTTGCCCCATTTCCCAAAGCATTATTTGTATTGTTAATTAAACTGCCACCTATTGCAAGACTTTGATTATTTGCACCTCCCCAGTTTTGAATGGAGCCCCAATTACTTACTATTACATCACCAAATACAATGATATTTTGAGCCAATGCACCATTACCATACCACATCAAAGACCCACCTTGATTATTCAAATTTCCTTTGATCGTTATAGTTTTAGCAACAATAGCAGTAGGTGTTAGAGGATAGGCAGTATTCCAAGAGGGACAGAACCAGGAATCTGCATTTTGTCCGCGGGTATATAAGTTGCCATAAATAAGCAGGCTATTATTCGGAAAAATTATATTAGATCCTCCAAAGGGAGAAAGGATAAGGTTCCCATAGGTCAACACGCCATTGGGCAACCAATATGTAGTTCCTGCAGCCGGATTGGTTGAATATAATTCTGTTGTTCCAAGGTTAATGTTAAAATCGGAGAAGTCACCTGAAGGGAAAGCAAAAGTGTTTCCTGAATTCCAGGATGTGGTTACCCTAAAGTTCCCATTTCCGTTAGGATGGGAAAGAACCATCTTAAATGAGCTTCCGGGATTGTATCCAATGTCCAATGCAGATCCTGTTTCAATCTGCAAGCTTGCGCAATTACGAATGTCTGTGTTTGCTCCCGTATTATTTGTAGCAAGGTAAACGGAGTCTTTTGCTCCGATAATCACAATGTCGTTAATTCCAGGAACAGCTCCAACTGTATTGGCCGCACCAGTATTGCTGGTATATGACCAGGTGGCTGACGCACTCCAGAGTCCGTTTCCTTTACTTGCTCCATTGAGGCGACTATAGAAAATTTTTGGTGTGCCAAAGGAGGCATCTCCTGCTGTATAATCACCATCAAGAAATGCCTTGCTGTTTGTTGGAGTAGTCCAATCGGCAATAGTATTCGTTCCTGTATTGATGTTTGTTGCAACTCCATTATTCCAGGTATAAGCAGTCCGATTATAAACTGATGGGATATAATTAGCCTCAGTGCCGGCGACATCCAGCTGGTCATAAACGAATGTATGGGCAACTGTATTTGTCGGGATACCAGCAAATCCCGAAGATTTTACCCTCCAGAAATAGGCAAGACTTTGACCGTTAACAGTAGTGGAAGGATGTTCGTACCCGACCGGAATAACCGTTACCGACCCATAGGTTGTTGGAGCTGCACCAAACCCGATAATTGCCGGCGTATAGGCGGGTGCCGCATGTTTTATGGATGGTGCGCCAATTGGAAATGTAAATGCCGTTGTAGTTGAATAAACTTTAGTAAGTCCGCCGTCACCTGAATTACCTGCCGATTGGATGTACCTTAATGCTCCTCCATTAACAATCGTTGAAGCAGCATTCAATTTTAAATTATAGGTATCGATATTGAATAGTTTATCCTGCGAGAACGTGAGTGCACCGTTGATCGTTGTGCTGGCAGTCAATGAAACCGGAGCTGTACCTGTATTATTATTCAATGTCAGGTTCTGAAAAATACCATTGCCATCACCATCAATTACCTGGGCAATCGTTCCATTCATTACAATATTGCCTGCTCCTGTGTGTAAACCAGAGTTGTAGACATCTTTAGCAAGGTTAATCATATTGCCATTGCCGTTCAAGGTTCCCAAAGCAAGCCTGAAATTATCAGCCACATTGATAGTTTTCTGGCTTCCTGCGAAATTTAATATCGTGCCAGAAGGCTTGTCAATCGTAAATTTATTTAAGGCCAATGCTGCCGCCAGATTCACCGTAAATGTCTGATCGGTGAAACCGTTAAAAATTGTGGCGTTTGTTCCCGGAGTATAGGTAGTTCCAATGGCAATCAGGGCATCTCCACCAATTGTAACATCCTGATTATTGGCGGTTAAAACACCTGAAGTCAGAGTGAGGTTATTTAAAACAGTCAAAGGTGTACTTAGTTGTACCGTAGATGTTCCACTTGCCCGGTTGATGACAACATTCCCCAATGGGGTTGTCGTAGATAATAAATGAATGGGAGCATCGGCAGTCCCTCCAGTACCCAGAGTCGGTACAAATTCAATCGTACCTCCCGTAACATTGATATTGGAAGCTGATGAATTAACCTGAAAAGCATAACTTGGAGCTGTCGGTCCGCAAACATCATATATGCGCATGACCCCACCGGTCATTATAAATACATTGTTCGCATTGTTCATATTGAACGTTCCGACCGAAGCGGTAAGACTTGCATCATTGGCTCTTATGGTATTTAGTGGTGCATTTGTAAGGTCACTTACTGCAGTAAAGGCAGACGGCGTTCTCTGAAAACGGCCACGTAATAAAAACAGACCACCGTTTTGTTCAAAAGAAGCAGCTCCTGTTGCTGAAAGAAATTGTTTGGTATCGACAGTTCCGTTATTCAATACAAATTGTCCGGGAGCCACACTGCTCGTTATGATTCCACCTGACTCTTTTGTTGTTAAATAACCATTATTCATTTGTAATTTACCGTACAGACCCAGTGAGCTACCAGTTCCGCTTGCTGAAATTCCCATTGCAGCATTTGAAGGTGCAGTCGTTCCATAGGCAACATTTACTTCCCTGTAATCGTCTGCCGTGGTTTGAACGACAACATCAATTCCGTTTACGACCAATGCGCCATTGGCAGGGATATAATAATCAGAATTTGGACTTGCGACAGGGGCTTCTACAGCATTAGTACCTTCCGAAAGTGAGGGTATTACGACCAACCCTTCAAGGACCAAAGTACCCGTCCTAATCCATAAGGCTTTTTTGAGATTAGGATTCATCCCTCCACCCTCGCCTCCGGCAACGTTCGCGCCAAAAAGCCGTAAATTGGCGTAAGTTGATGCCGATGAATAGATGGTCAATTTAAAGGTCTCGTCAATCCCTTTATCTAGAACCAGGTTGTAAAAGTCGGTCGTGCCATTGCAAAATAGTTTATTATCACTTGCACCCTGGAAGTAAACAGTTGCAAAACCAGATGTTGCGCCTGCGGTTGTTGGCGGGAAGGCGTTATAAACCGGGTAGGTGAGGTTGGTAAACCGCACTGTACCATTGTTGGTAAAATCACCGTTCAACACAATCCGGTGCGACTGTTGGTCGTAATAGTTTATAAATGGGGCGGTTCCTCCTGTTATACCCAGCGGACTTGTTGTAGAATTTGTCACTCCCTTTCCTACCGTGAAAGATGCTCCGGCATCAACAGTAACATTGCCATTTACAATTAATGTGCGTCTTTGAGCGGTATTGTCATTGATCTGGAAAGTTCCTGCTTTCACATGCAAATCGCCATTCAAAGTCAATGTAGGAATGGTTTGAATAATGGCAGATCCGGTCTTGTTGATTGTCAGATTATTGTAAACAGCCTGTGACGGAAGATTAACACCGGCATTGTATTCGGTTGTACCGCCACCTGCATTGACAAAAGTATTGGTTGTAACCGGAGTCGGAAAAACAGCCGAATTGATCTTCAGCGTTCCTTGTCCGCTTAACGATTTAAGCCCTGCTGTGAATTGAAATGTTGAAAGGTCTAAAGCGCTTCCCCCATTAATTGTAACATCGAGGGTGGTAGTTGCAACATTACCGGGCAAAGTCACGGTACGGCCGGAGAGGATCTCCACGATATCATTGTTTCCAGGGATGGTTGAGCCCACCTGAGTTGTACCTCCCGGATCGGAGGTCCATGTGCTGGATTGATTCCAGCTTCCTGTTTGATAGGAGTAGTAGGAGGAGGACGCCGAAATTGTTAACGTTGCTGCATTTGATTCATTGGTTGCAGTGTATGGATTGGGAGCGACATTATTTGTACCTGATAAAATAGCGTTTCTATAAATATAATAAGTCCCCGCGACGTTAAATGGCGCAACAATAGTTGATGGGGTGTAAGTGGCCCCCGTTGCTCCGCCAATATCATTTCGTGAACCTCCGGGTGTTGTACTATAAGTCCATTGATAGCCGGTTCCTGAAACTGTAATGCCTGCGGGTAATATCCCGTAAACATCTCCGCTGATTGCAGTTCCTGTTGCGCCTAACTTTATACTTTGGGTTATATTCGTATTAAGGTTATTTGCTAAAAGAAGCGTGAAATTTTGAAATACAACCCTGTTTCCTCCAGCATTTTCATAAAAATCATACACCAATGAACTGGCTCCCTTTAGGTTCATCAAGACTCCTGTACGGTCACTAAAGCTCTGGTCATTCCAGTTGTTATATAAGAGCGAACCGTCAACGGTCAGGCGGCTTCCGTCATCCGACCCCAGGTCAACAATGTATAACCCGTTTTTGGTGGAGTTCATCCGGTACCTGACCGAAAAAGTTTCTGTATAGATTGACCGGGTAGTTGAATTTGATGTAACATCAAAACAGTTCGTATTACCTCCGAAACTCTCGTTAAATGTTTCTGCCTGCGTATAGTGACCGATGTAATTGGCGAAATTGGTGCCATCGTATACGTGACCAATCCAGGAATTGCTTCCTGCTGCATTCTGGTCATCACCGGATGTTGCTGGTGGATTAATTGTTACTAAAGTAAAAGCAGTTAATGCACTGTTGTCTTTTACTGTTATTGTATATGTACCTGCAGCCAAACCTGAAAATGTTCCACTTACCTGAAAATTTGTTCCATCTATGCTAAAAGTGTATGGAGTTGTTCCTCCATTACCAGTTGCAGTAATAGTCCCAGTGCTCCCTCCTACACAGGTTTCTGTCGATATTCCAGAAACTGTAACCCAGGAAATTACTACTAAACCATTTGCTCCGGAGCCTCCGGTTCTATTAGTGCTCGTATTTGTTACAGCACCGCTTCCTCCACCACCATAAGTGATTCCGCTGTTGCCATTATTGCTTCCAGATAGTCCGGTGCCTCCATTTCCACCATTTGTAGCAGTTCCGGCCCCCTCTTTATATCCTGAAGCATTCCCTCCTGGTCCACCATTACCGGCACCTCCTCCTCCACCTCCTGAATTGAGTGCTCCTCCATTCGCTCCATTCCCTCCCGCGAATTCCTTTGTTCCTGTTGAATTGGCAACGGATCCTCCAGCACCAGCAGTTGTACTATTATTTGTACCACCACTTCCGCCAGCTGCTTTAACAGTTGTTGTTGCAAAAGTCGAATTACTTCCAGCCGTGTTGGCATTCCCTCCGGCACCAACCCCAACTGCATAAGTATTTCCAGAAGTTACTGCGATTACACTGCTTGCATAAGCGCCACCACCACCACCACCACCACGTGCACCATTTGATGTAATTGAACTCCCGCCGCCTCCACCACCCCAGCATTCTACCTGAATAGAGGTTACTCCTGCAGGAACGGTAAAAGTATTGTTAGTTGTAAATGTCTGTGTCGTTTGTCCCCACCCAAACATACTAAGCCCGGGCATCAACAAAAATGCAGCACAGAAAATAAAAGTCAGGAAGGAATTTTTAAAGGCAGGTAAACGTTTTAGCATAGTATCCTAGAAGCTAAGTTAGTGCGTGCAGCAAGGTAAGTATTAATCATCAATTCAATTTTAAAACAGCTTCGGCAAATTTTTCAGGCTTGGTATCTGATTGGGCAGCATAAGTAACGACCAGGCTGCCTTTATGGTAATTGACCGGGGCCCGACGGTCTAAATCCATGCGAAACCGCCTTACGGTATTGGGTGTATAAACGGCAATGCCATTCACAACACCTACCTGGGTCTCGGTGCCTTCGGGCGAAACCTGAAAAACCTTCAGATCGCCATAGACTGACATATTCCCTATACGGTTGAAAGTAATGTCCAGCCTGTTGGTGGAATCATTCACCGTTTCCATTTTCAGGTCCGAAAGGGTCACCTTGGTGGTTGATTCACCCACCCGGATGATAACAGGAATGGTGATACCAAAAATAGGCACCAGTTTCACACTCACTGCCGTTGAATCTTTTTTGGTCTCTTCTTCTCCGAGGGCAACCTGTTTGGGCACGGCCCTGAAATACACATGCGAACGGTATTCGCCCGGGGTCAGCTGGTCCATTTTGGTCACCTGCATCTTGACCACCTGAGCTTCATTTGGTGCCAGGGTGACCGTGCGCGGAAAAAAGCGGATGTTTTTATCCGCAAAATTTTGGCCGGGATCTGCCACCGTAATTTCTTCAAACGCGCCGTCTTCCTTCATCCGGTACTGGATGATGGAAACATTGTACTTGGCTGTATCCTGACCGGTGTTGGCCAGGTTAAGCTCCTGCACGCGCTTTGTACCGTCGAACACCACGCGGCGCGGGGTGATCAGCAGGTTACCCTGCGCCTTTGCGCCGGGTGAAAAAATGAACATAAAGAACAGCAATCCACAAACGAATAAACCGATTTTTGTTTTTTGATGAACAGGCTGTTCCCGTAGAATTCCAAGTTTAGGCATGTTAAATATTTTTGATTTAAAATGTGTTCAAATATACAGATTAATCGCATGATACCATGTATTAATCACTTCTTGTATATAAGGTAATAAAAAACCATTTTAAATTTAAAATGTAAAGGTGTAAAGGTGATAAAGTGATATGGTGACAAAGTGATAAAGTGAAAAGGCAATAAGCAATAGATGTTAGGTAATAGGCAACAGCTTCGGTATTAAAAAAACGCTTACAATATCGTAAATGTAACGACATTAAACAACCAACTCCAGGCACTCTAGCGCACTCTAGCGCACTCTAGGCTCTTCAGTGGTTCTTCCTTTTCCCCGTGGTAATGTAATTCTAAAAAAAAAGCGCCATTCCTCAAAACAGCGCTTCTCCTTTATATGTTTTGATGCATCAATTGTAAGCAAAAGTGATGGAATAGGTCCCTGAATAAATACCGACAGGGTTATCGTTCATCCCTCCCACGTTGAGTGTGGCGCCTACGCTGATGGCTTGTGAGCCACCATTCAGTACGCCGGCGCTTATACCGGCAGGTGGTATGGACTCCCAGTTACC
>JBBRRV010000012.1:0-37946 GCA_038246075.1 Bacteroidales bacterium | reverse complement strand
TTGCTAACAAGTTGCTCCCCAGCAGAGCCTGTTTCCTCTTCCTCTTTATAAAACAAAGATAATGCTCTTAAAATTAATGACTTAAAAAAAGAGAAAAAAATAATATTCTGGAGTGCTAGGATTACAACATAGAAGGCACTCTAGGCACTCTAGGCACTTAAAGTACCTAATCCCCTGTTCATATCAAGCGGAACACTTTTCCGGGCAGGCATTTAACAATTCCTTCGAATTCGAGATTTAATAATGCTGACGCTACTTTTGTAGGCATCAGCTGCGATTCCTGGCAGAGCATGTCAATTCCGCAGTCACCTTCCTGCTTCAGAATAACCAGCAGTTTCTCCTCATCGGGAGTAAGTGATATAAATAATTCGCGCTGCGCCGCGGCTGCCGAAGGTTTTGTTAAATCCCAATTCATAATATATTTGACATCCTCTGCTGTCCGAACAAGGGCAGCCCTGTTGGTGCGGATAAGATTATTGCAGCCCGCTGAGAATTCATCACCTACACGCCCCGGAACAGCAAATACATCGCGATTGTATGAATTGGCGATATCAGCGGTGATCAGCGCTCCTCCTTTTACACCGGCTTCAATTACAATTGTTGCATCAGCAATCCCTGCAATAATCCTGTTCCTTTTGGGAAAATTTTCTCTGTCAGGAATCGTTTCACTCAGGAATTCCGTGAGTAGACCTCCCTGGTGCACCATCCGGCCTGCCAGCGGTTTATTAAGCTGGGGATAAATGCGGTCAAGGCCATGTCCGAGAACAGCAACGGTCGACAAACCATTGTCCAGCGCTGCTTTGTGTGCTGCAGTGTCGATCCCGTAAGCCAATCCACTTGTAATCAGCACTCCCGAAGATACCAGTCCCGTGATGAACTCGTGAACAATTCTCCTGCCATATTCAGTTGCGCGGCGTGTACCTACGATGCTCACGACACGCTGATGATTAAGTTCGGCATTTCCTTTGTAATAAAGCATCAACGGACTGTCGATGCATTGCTTCAGCCTTATGGGATAAGCCTGATCGAGATAAAAGTAATGTTGTATATTGTACTTTGTGATGAATTCAATTTCCTGCTCGGCCCGCGAAAAAACATTGTGCGTAAAAAGTGAATGAACTGTTGCTTCTCCTATTCCGGGAATTTTCAACAAGGCTTTCTTCCTTTCGGCAAATACAGCTTCCACACTCCCGCAATAGGCCACAAGCCGCTTGGCATTAATATCGCCAACACCAGGAATTAAGGTTAAGGCAATCTGGTAAATTAACACGACCGCAAATTAGATGATCAAACATAAGCGAAAAATGCGAAATTTGCAACAAGTGTTACATTATTTTGGATAAATGAGTGATCATCGGCCGCAAAAACCAAGGGTATTGGTATGTCCGCTTAACTGGGGACTGGGGCATGCTTCGCGTTGCATCCCACTCATCCGCAGGTTGCAGCTGGCCGGCTTCGAAGTTATTGTTGCTGCTGATGGCCGTGCACTTAAGCTTTTGCAAACAGAATTTACAGACATCACCTGTATCCGGTTGCCCGGATTTTCACCGCGCTTCTCCGCCGGTGCTAAATTAACCGGGGAAATGCTGATGTGGATCCCCGCACTCATATGGCATTCCTTGCTGGAACACCGCAAACTTGCAAGCCTGGTCGATGCCTATAAGATAGCTGTTGTGATTTCCGACAACCGTTTTGGCCTCTTTACACATAAAGCGGTAAGTGTTTTTATCACGCATCAGATCATGATCAAAGCACCCCGGATTTTATCTTTTATTGAACCAATTCTCTATCGGATTAACCGGTTTTTTATACAGAAGTATGATTATTGCTGGATTCCTGACCTGCCAGGTAATGAGAACCTTTCGGGCGACCTGTCTCATAAATATCCTTTGCCCCTGAACGCACATTTTATTGGATTACTTTCCCGTTTCAGCAAAAACAACAAGGCCGGTTTCACAATGAACGGGCCCATATTGGCCGTATTGTCGGGACCTGAACCACAGCGAACCATATTTGAAGAATTAATCCTGAAACAGCTCGACACTTTAAATCAAGAAGCTATTATTATCCGCGGCATTCCTGAGCATCATATTCATGCAGAATTTTCAACCCGTGCCATCTTGCTTGCCCATATGAAACCCGAAGCGTTTTCACAAGCCATCGCCGGTTCCCGGCTGGTGGTTTGCAGATCGGGGTATTCTTCACTCATGGATATGGCCGTTTTGGGTAAAAAAGAAGTATTGATGATACCAACTCCCGGACAGACTGAACAGGAATACCTTGCTGCAAGGCTGAAGGCAAAAGGGTGGTTTAATGTCCAAAACCAAAGAGATTTTAATATGGGCGGCGCTATCCTTAGTGCGAATAAGTATAAAGGGATTCCTTTAAAGGCAGGAGAATCTTTGCTTGATGAACAGATTTTTTTGCTAAACAGGCATTTGGAAGATTCTGCACCCAACCGATAACCACTTTATTCATACTTTTACCAACAAATTATCCGAATTATGACACTTTGCTATATAACCTGGAGCGTGAGCCCGGAAATGTTCAACATCGGCCCTATTACACTGCGCTGGTATGGTTTACTTTTTGCCCTGTCATTTGTCTTCGGCTATATGGTCATGCAGCGGATTTTCAAGCACGAAAACCAGCCCATCACTTTGCTGGACGAATTGGCAACTTATATGATTATTGCGACAGTAATAGGTGCCCGCCTGGGTCATGTGCTGTTTTATGAACCGGCAGCCTACTTTGCACATCCACTAGATATCCTGAAGATATGGGAAGGTGGTCTTGCCAGCCATGGCGCGGCAGTTGGAATACTGATCGCTTTGTATATTTTTGCGCGTCGCAAGCATAAACCTGTCTTGTGGGCCATGGACCGCGTTGTTATTGTAGTAGCCCTTGCAGGCTTCTTTATCCGCACCGGCAACCTGATGAATTCCGAAATATTCGGAAAACCCACCGATCTGCCATGGGCATTTATCTTCACACGGGTAAGCGACATTCCGCGCCATCCCACACAGATTTATGAAGGATTGAGCTACCTGGCTACATTCTTCTTTTTATTGAATTATTATTACAGAAAAAGCGGGGCTCCGCGTCCTGGTAATCTTTTAGGAATGTTTTTCATTGCCGTTTTCGGCATGCGCATCCTGATTGAATTCCTGAAAGAACCACAGGTTGGCTTCGAGAACCAGCTAACCTTCAATATGGGACAAATGCTATCAGTGCCTCTTGTTATTATAGGAATATACCTGCTGTTACGACGAACACCTCCTGTAAAGGAACAAAATTAAAAAGCGGCCTGAGCCGCTTTTTTTTAAAGAATTAAAATCATTATTATTTAAGCAATTTGTATTTCCCGGAAAGGTACTGATCAATCTTCCCGGCCACGGCATCCTGTTTATATTCTTTGGCTATGGACGAAAGTCTGTCGAGTACAGCCACCGCCTGCTCCATATCGGATTGATAATTAGGAGCAAACTCAGGCTTCAGCCTAGTATAATAATTCAGATTCTCTTCATAAATAGATGCCAGTGTTTCCACGAGTTTATTGCCCTTGGCAATGGCATCTCCCCTGTAGTAGATTTCGGCAAACTGCATCATATAGTAATCAAAGGCTATCTTATTGTTTGGGAAAACCTCAATACACCTGTCTACAGTCTTAACAGCCATCTCTTTTTTGCCTTCATCAAGCAACTGACGGGCGAGGCGAATAAAATTCTGCTTGGGCATCATGGAATTGCGGTAGCTTTCGCGATCCACATAAACTTTTGGATCTGCCAGGTTGCCCCATTTGCATTTATTCATCATGATATCATAGCTGCCATCCGCATCCATGCCTCCCAGACCTTCGATATAACCCTTGGCAAGCACCGGCATAAAACGCGACACAAAACCTTCCTGGTGGCAGTATTTGTCCACATCAAGAATATCGCTAACACTGGATGGGCTGGCAAAATAGATAGGCCTTTTCCACATGTTCGTAGCCAGGAAATCCAGCAGGAACAGGTCGTTTTTATACAGGTAATTCGATTTTATATCCCAGTCAATTGATTTGACAATACTTCCCTGCATGTATTTCGGCACGAGTCCGTTTTGTATAATATATGCCGAATCAACAGGAATTGTGAGATGCCTTGTGGGCATAAAATGTACTTTTTCGCCATTCTGTAAAGGAATTTTTGCACGATCATCTTCGGTGGCGATAAAATCGATTACTTCTTTTAGTGTAAGCCTGTCTTTTGACATCTCATATAAGGGAACCGCCTCATTGATACCTTTATTATATTGCCGGGGAGTCAGTGTAAGCGGCAGCGCATCGGATTCGTAAATTTTCCTCGCCATCTGATGTACATACCAATCGCCAGATGCCAGCATATAATTAACGACCCTCACATCCCTTCGGATTCCTTCCACTTCCTGGGCATACCATAAAGGAAATGTATCATTATCGCCATTGGTGATCAGGATCGCATTCGGAGCACATGAATTAAGATAGTCGGCTGCAAAATCCCTGCAGGCATATTTCCCCGAACGATCGTGATCATCCCAACCCCCTTTGGCCATGATGGTCGGAACAAGCAAGAGGCAAACTGCTGTAACACCTATGGCTACAGCCTTCTGGTTAAACCGGCGGAGCAAATCAAACAGGAAATATACACCAAACCCAATCCATATGGCAAAGGCATAAAAAGAACCTGCAAAAGCATAATCCCTTTCACGCGGTTGAAATGGATATTGATTCAGATAAACAACGATTGCCAGACCTGTCATGATAAACAGCAATGCAACGACAAATGCACCTGCCGGATGCTTGCGGAAATGGAAATACATTCCAAGTAAACCAAGGATCAGCGGAAGAAAATAGAACTTATTGTTGGCAGCGTTCCGCATACTTTTCGGAAGATTCGACTGATCTCCTAGGCGGGCACTGTCAATGGCATTGATACCACTGAGCCAGTTACCATTCTTTATGCCACCGTGTCCTTCAATGTCATTTTGCCTCCCGACAAAATTCCACATGAAATAGCGCAGGTACATATGTCCAACCTGGTAATTGAAGAAATAACGCAGGTTTTCGCCAAAAGTGGGTTTATATAAAGTCTCGGATTTCCCTTCGTCATTGGTAACTTCGATTGGAACTCCCTTTATTTTTCCCCAGGCTTTATAAGCTGCAATATGATCGGGTTTTTGATTACTCCACATACGCGGAAAGAGGGTACAAAACCTTGGGTCATAGTTAGGTATTGATTTTTTACGGTCAGATGTAATGACATACTTACCTGCCCTGGAATCTCTGAGATAAATCGGAGAACCATCCTTGAACGGATCCTGTGGATCGAGTGGTGCATTGTAATATTGGCCATATGCAATCGGCCAGTCGCCGTATTGTTCGCGGTTAAGGTAAGAAAGCAGGCCGATGGCATCATCCGGGTTGTTTTCATTAATCGGTGTATTGGCATTTGCCCTGATCACCAGCATAAAAAACGACGAATAACCTATCAGAATGAATGTGAAACAAAGAATGAGTGTATTTGCCAGTTGCTTCTTCTTCCGGATGGTATACTGAAGTCCCCATACAATGATACCAATGAGCAATATGAAGTAGATGACCGTTCCTGTATTGAAAGGAAGCCCAAGGACATTGATGAAAAACAGCTCAAACTTACCTGCCATGTTTACAACCCACGGGACGATGATAAACATAATGATGGAAAGGATAACCAGTGAAATCCCACCTGTAAGTATAAATCCCTTCCTGGTTGGTGCATAATTCTTATAATAGTAAATATAGGAGATAGCCGGGATAGCGAGCAGATTTAAAAGATGCACGCCAATTGAAAGTCCCATCAAGTATGCGATGAGGATGATCCACTTAAATGAATGCGGCTGGTCGGCCACACGCTCCCATTTCAGGATAGCCCAGAAAACAAGGGCAGTAAAAAACGATGACATGGCGTATACTTCTCCTTCTACGGCAGAGAACCAGAATGAATCGCTGAAGGTATAAGCTAAAGCGCCAACCAATCCGCTTCCCAAAATGGCATACATTTCACCATCAGTCATTTCGCTGGTTTTGGGCACAAATTTATGCGCCAGGGCAGTGATTGACCAAAAGAGAAAAAGGATGGTGAATGAACTGCACAGGGCAGACATGATATTCACCATCATAGCTACGCGCGTAACATCACCGAAAGCAAATAACGAGAAAAACCGCCCGATCATCTGAAACAGGGGTGCTCCGGGTGGATGCCCGACCTGAAGTTTAAATGCGGTAGTAATATATTCACCGCAATCCCACCAGCTCGCTGTTGGCTCTATTGTGGACAAATAGACGAAGGAAGCGATTGCAAAGGTGATCCATCCTAATAGGTTGTTCAGTTTTTGGTAATTTCTCATCCTGGGTATTGACTTGTTTTTTGTTATAATTTGGTGCGAAAATAAGGAAATTTGCCGCAATATCATGCAGTATAAATCAAAATGACCGAATTAGCAACAAACCAGAATCCACATTTCGCCTCCCTTCAAATAATATTCCGTTCGTTAGGCTGTTCTGAAAATTAATTCTACCTTTGCAGTCCTTTTTAGGGACTATAGATTGTCCGATGGTGTAACTGGCAACACGACTGATTTTGGTTCAGTAGAGTCCAGGTTCGAGCCCTGGTCGGACAACTTAGGAAACTAAAGTTTTCCTGTTTTATCAACTATGATACTCCTGCATGTTGCAGGAATCTCATTTTGAGCATACTGGCCGGAAAATTCAGGAAGTTGATGTTCGCATGGTATGGTGAATTTTGTTTTTCAATCCGCATTGGATGAATAAACGGTTCCCTTTTAACCAAATACCATGAAAGAACTAAGTGAATTTGCCCCTGGGCGGTTTGCATCCGGAGATAGAAAAGAGGGGACTGATGTCCCCTCTTTTGTTGAAAATTTGAATACAAATATGATAAACGAAAAACTCATAAGCAACATTATTCAGCTCGCCATTGACGGAACCGACAAGTTCCTGGTGGAAGTGAAAGTGCGTACCGGTAACCGGATTATGGTTTTTGTGGATAGCGACACCTTACTTACTATTGCCGATTGCGCAGGACTCAGCAAGTTTATCGAATCGCATCTCGATCGTGAAGCAGAAGATTTTGAATTAAGCGTCTCCTCTCCCGGTATTGACATGCCCTACCGCAATATAAGACAATACCTGAAGAATATCGGGCGGGAAGTTTCGGTTGTCACCAATGATGGCATTAAACGGATTGGCACACTCGTTGCTGCCGACCAACAGGGCATTGAATTGCTGGAAGTGTTAAAGGTAAAGAAGGTCATTACTGAAATGCATCATCGCATTGAATACGCCGACATCAAAGAAACAAAAGAAATTATAACATTTTAATAAACACGAATATTCAACCATTAAACATACAGAAAATGGACCACATCAATCTGATTGAAACATTTTCCGAATTCAAGGAATTTAAGAACATCGATCGCGAAACCATGATGCGGATTCTCGAAGATGTTTTCAGGCATATGCTTATCAAAAAGCATGGCTCAGACGAGAATTTCGACATCATTGTGAACATTGACAAGGGTGATCTGGAAATCTGGCGCAACCGCACAATTGTAGAGGACGACGCTATTGAGGATGAAAACACACAAATCGGGTATTCGCAGGCTATAAAAATCGAACCCGATTTTGAAGTAGGTGAAGAAGTTTCGGAAGAAATTAAAATGGGCGACTTTGGCAGACGTGAAATTCTGACCATTCGCCAGAACCTGATTTCGAAAATACAGGAATACGAAAAAGACAATATCTACAAGAAATACAAGGATAAAATCGGCGAAATGATATCGGGCGAAGTTTATCAGGTATGGAAAAAAGAGATACTCGTCATGGACGATGAGTATATTGAACTGACACTGCCAAAATCAGAACAAATCCCCAGTGATTTCTACCGTAAGGGCGATTCACTGAGGGCTGTGGTTTCAAAGGTGGAAATGCGCAACAACAACCCAGTTATTGTGCTCTCACGCACTTCTCCTGTATTCCTGGAGCGTTTGTTTGAGTCGGAAGTGCCGGAAGTTTTTGACGGACTTATCACGATCAAAAATATTGTCCGCGTACCGGGAGAACGTGCTAAAATAGCCGTGGAATCCTATGACGACCGTATCGATCCTGTTGGTGCCTGTGTTGGAATGAAAGGTTCGAGAATACACGGAATTGTGCGCGAGTTAAAGAATGAAAATATTGATGTCATCAATTTTACTTCCAATCCCTCGCTTTATATTTCACGTGCACTAAGTCCGGCAAAAATATCTTCGATTCACCTCGATGATGAAACCAAACGTGCCGAAGTATACATGAAACCCGACCAGGTTTCACTTGCTATTGGCAAAGGCGGATATAATATTAAACTGGCCGGAAAACTTACAGGTTACGAAATCGATGTTTATCGCGACACAGATGTAGACAGTGAAGATGTGGATCTGCAGGAATTCTCCGACGAAATCGATCAGTGGATCATTGATGAACTTAAATCGATTGGTTGTGATACAGCCAAAAATGTTCTCGACATCCCTGTGAATGAACTGGTAACCCGCACCGATCTTGAAGAAGAAACCATTCGCGAAGTGGTGAGAATATTAAAATCAGAATTCGAATAACCGGCAGCCGCTCGCCGGACAGCAATAGCAGGGGCAGATGCCTTTAAGGCATTGCTGAACAAGCAACAGTAGCCCCTGAATAAATTAAAATAGTACTTTTGCAAAGTTAAGCACAGGTACTGCTTACAACCGAACAAACAAACTATGTCAGAAGGTAGCATAACAATCAGGCTCAGCAAGGCCGCCAAAGAGTTTAACGTTGGTAGTTCTACCATCCTGGAATTCCTTGCTCGCAAGGGATTCAAGGTGGAAAACAATCCAAACGCAAAGTTGACGCCCGATATGTACGGCTTGTTGGTGAAGGAATATCAACCCGATAAAGTGGTAAAGGAAGATGCACGTAAAATAGAAATTGAATTTACAAAACATCAGAGCCTTTCACTGGAGGATAAGAAATTACCATTAGTCCCTGAAGTGGAAGCAGAAGCCGCACCTGGCGAACTTATGATCAAGGATTTTGGTACAAAATCCAAGGTAGATAAAGGCGAAACAGTGGAAGCACCTGCCACAAGTGTTAATCCGGAGCCTTCTTTACCCGAGCTAGTTAAAACAGAGCTCGCACAGCCTGTTCCTGCTCAGCCAAAGCCTGTTCAGCCCTTACCGGTTCAACCAACACCTGTCCAGCCAATACCTGTTCAGCCTGTTCCTGTGCAGCCTGTTCCTGTTCAGCCTGTTCCTGTTCAGCCCATAGCCCCTAATGAGCCCGCTCCTGCCCCCATTGAGGCAGAGGAGGTAAAAATCATAACACATAAGCCTGTTCCACATGATAAACCTGTTGAACCTGTAATTCCAGTTCCTGCAAAGGAAAAGGAACCAGAGGCTGCACCCAAAGAAATAAAACACAAACCCGAAATTGTTGTGCCGGTGGCTAAAGCTGAAGAGTCAGCAGTAGCACCTGCATCTTCCGGCAACGAACCTGCGCTTAAAGTGCTTGGCATGATCGACCTCGATGCGTTGAACTCAAGGACTAAACCTGCACGCAAATCGAAAGAAGACAAACAAAAACAACGTGAAGAAGCCAAAACCGCAGCTGTCCCGGCTCCCCAGGTGAGGGCAACTGAACCTTCGGCTGAACCTGCTTCCAGCCAGGATTCAACTATCAGAACAGGGCATATTGAACCTGAAAGCATTACCCCTTCTATAACATCTACTGCAGAGCACATTGAGCCGGCAACAACAGAAGAGGTTTCATCTGATCCTTACGAAAAAACCAAGGCAAACTTTATGCCTACAGTTGTTGAAAAACTCAATGGACTGAAGATATTGGGCAAAATGGATTTACCGGCTCCCCGGACTGAATCAAAAAAACCTGCAGCTACCTCTTCTGACGATGCTGCAAGAGCAAAAAAGAAAAAGCGTAAACGGATCAAGAAAACAATTACACCTGTCGCTGCCGAAGCACCCAAAGCTCCGGTTGAAAAAGCAAGGCTGAGAGTTCCGGCGAAACCTTATGGCCGCTCAGAACCAAAACCTGAACTTACCGACGACGAGATCCAGAAACAAATAAAGGAAACCTTACAAAGACTCAGCGGGGCTGGAAAATCCAAAGCTTCCAAGCACAGGCGCGATAAACGAAACATCGTTAGCCAGCATTTGCAGGAAGCCCAGCAAAGGGAAGAACAGGACAGAAACGTACTTAAAGTTACTGAGTTCGTTACTGCGAACGACCTGGCAACGTTGATGAATATTCCTATCACGGAAATTATTTCAACATGTCTTTCTCTTGGCCTGTTCGTTTCTATCAACCAGCGCATCGATGCTGAAACCATTAGCCTGCTGGCAGACGAATTTGGCTACAAGGTAGAATTTGTAAGCGTTGAAGTGCAGGAAGCCATCCGCGATAGCGAAGAAGAGGACACCCCTGAAAATCTTTCACCGCGTTCACCTGTTGTTACTGTAATGGGTCACGTTGATCATGGCAAGACCTCATTGCTCGATTATATCAGGCATGCCAATGTAATAGCCGGCGAAGCTGGTGGAATTACGCAGCACGTAGGTGCCTACGAAGTTGTGTTGGAAAATGGCAAAAAAATAACATTCCTGGATACTCCGGGTCATGAAGCCTTTACTGCTATGCGTGCCCGTGGTGCCAGCGTAACCGATATCGTTATTATTGTCGTTGCTGCAGACGACACTGTGATGCCTCAGACCATTGAAGCAATCAACCATGCCCAGGCAGCAGGAGCTCCCATTGTTTTTGCTATCAATAAGATTGATAAAAATAACGCGAACGTAGAAAAAATCAAAGAAGAACTTGCCAAGATCAATATATTGGTTGAGGACTGGGGTGGTAAATACCAGAGCCAGGAGATATCAGCTAAAAAAGGCCTTAACATTGAACTGTTGCTTGAAAAAGTATTGCTTGAAGCTGAACTCCTCGACCTGCGATCGAATGCTAAAAAAGCAGCTTCCGGAGCAGTTCTGGAATCGTCGCTCGATAAAGGAAGAGGCTATGTTGCCAAACTACTGGTGCAGAACGGCACCTTAAAAGCCGGCGACTTTGTTTTAGCAGGATCAACTTATGGCAAAGTAAAAGCCATGTATAATGAACGTAATGTACTTGTAAAAGAGGCTGGTCCTTCAACGCCTGTTCTGCTGCTCGGGCTCAGTGGCGCGCCCCAGGCCGGAGATAAGTTTAATGTTATGGCCGATGAGCGTGAAGCAAAATCAATTGCCAACAAACGCCTTCAGCTGCAACGTGAACAAGGCATACGTACACAAAAACATATTACATTGGACGAAATTGGCCGCCGTATAGCGATTGGTGATTTCAAGGAATTGAACATCATTGTGAAAGCCGATGTGGATGGTTCAGTAGAAGCACTTTCCGATTCATTGTTAAAACTTTCGACAGATGAAGTTCAGGTGAATGTTATTCACAAATCAGTTGGACAGATAACCGAGACAGACGTTATGCTGGCCTCGGCTTCGAATGCCGTGATCATCGGATTCCAGGTACGACCGAGTCTGAGTGCACGCAAACTGGCTGAACATGAAGAGATCGATGTTCGTCTGTACTCCATCATTTACACAGCCATCAACGAAATTAAGGCAGCTATCGAAGGCATGCTTTCACCGGAGATCGAAGAAAAGATACTGTGCAACATCGAAGTCCGTCATACTTTCGATATTACGAAAGTTGGAACAATCGCCGGTTGTATGGTGACAGAAGGACGCGTAACCCGTAACACCAAAATCAGGGTTATCCGTGACGGCATCGTGGTCTTCACTGGTAATCTTGGGTCGCTCAAACGCTTCAAGGACGATGTGCGCGAAGTAGTCTCAGGTTATGAATGCGGCTTGAACATTGATAAATTCAATGATATCAGTGTTGGTGATATCATTGAAGGCTACGAACAGATAGAAGTGAAACGTAAACTTTAAGCATGTTGGATGCAACTGATTCCAAACACTGATTGATTTATATACCATAAAAAAGGCCTGATGCATATGCACCAGACCTTTTTTTTTGGTAAGCGTGTGAGACTATTTTGTAACAATTACCGCACCAGAGTATGCTCACGTCCCGGTCCCAGCGAAATGATGGAGATGGGTAACTTTACGCGTTCCTCGATATAAGTGATGTAATCACGGAAAGTCTTCGGGAGTTCATTCTCCTTTGCGGCATTACGGATGGAAGCATTCCAGCCTTTAAGGCTTTCATATAAGGGTTCCACCGGTTGGCTGACCGACTCAAAAGTCATCTTATCAATAAATTCTCCTTTATATGCGTAGCGTGTGCAAACTTTCACATCTTCAAAATCATCCATCACGTCAGATTTCATCATCACAAGGTCGCTTACGCCATTGAGCATGATGGCGTACCTGAGTGCAGGCAGATCCAGCCAACCACAGCGCCGTGGGCGTCCGGTGGTAGACCCGAATTCATTCCCGTTTTTTCTGAGTTTCTCGCCCGTTGCGTCAAAAAGTTCAGTTGGAAAAGGTCCGCTGCCCACACGTGTGCAATAGGCTTTGAAGATTCCGTATACTTTCCCGATGCGGTTAGGTGCTACACCAAGCCCCGAGCATACGCCGGCTGCAATAGTGTTTGAAGAGGTTACAAAAGGATATGACCCAAAATCCACATCCAGAAGGCTTCCCTGCGCTCCTTCGGCTAAAACACGCATGCCACGGTCAAGACATTCATTGATGAAATACTCGCTGTCGATAAGCTGAAATTCCTTCAGATATTCGGCAGCTTCAAACCATTTGGCCTGGTATTCGCTCAAGGTAATGCCATCGATGAGAAATTCATCAGGATTATGACCTGTGGAAGCAATGGTATGCAAATGTTCGCGTGTATGCGCCAGACAAAGCTCTTTAAAGTTAGCCGAGAGGATATCACCTACCCTGATGCCATTGCGCGCCGTTTTGTCGGTGTAGCATGGCCCGATGCCTTTGAGCGTGGAACCAATCTTGCCTTCCCCTTTTGCCATTTCAGATGCGGCATCAAGCAGTCTGTGACTGGGCAATATGAGATGCGCCCGTTTTGAGATCTGAAGATTCCGACGGGCATCCACATTCTTCTCCGTTAGTTTGTCAATTTCCGTTTTAAGAATCAGCGGATCGATAATCACACCGTTCCCAATAACGTTTATCTTATCGGGATGAAATATTCCTGAGGGTATGGTATGCAATACATGCCGACTACCGCCAATTTCCAGTGTATGTCCGGCATTGGGTCCGCCCTGGAAGCGTGCAATCACATCATAATGTGGGGTCAGTACATCCACAATCTTTCCTTTACCTTCATCTCCCCATTGAAGGCCTAATAAAATGTCAATTTTCATGTGTTATTATTTATTTCCTAAGGGCCACATGGAATACGCCAGATTGAAGATAATATCATCGTCGATAAGTGATTTATGCAATCATGGCTATTTCATTCGCTTTGTTACTTACTAATTTACGTCTTTTTCCACTTTCTCGATCACTTTCTTTTTTTCCTTCTCCTTTTCTTTCGCATTCCGAGACAGTCCATAAAACGTAAGCGAATGATGTGTTATATTCACATTCAGCATCCTCTCCACTGCTTTTTGTATCTCCAGCAAACGAGGATCACAAAACTCCATTACCTCACCATTATCAAGTGATATAAAATGATCATGTTGCTTAAACTTGTAAGCTTTCTCAAACTGGGCGCAGTTATTGCCGAACTGATGCTTTGTGACAAGGCTACAATTAAGTAACAATTCTATCGTATTATACAACGTAGCTCGACTGACTCGGTATTTGTTATTTTTCATTTGGATATAGAGCGTTTCGATATCAAAATGACCTTCGGTTGAATAAATCTCTTTGAGGATAGTATATCGTTCAGGAGTTTTACGGTGACCGCGCCCTTCGAGGTAGTCGGTAAAGATCTTTTTTACGGTCTCAAAATTGATCTTTTCGGATTCCTTCATCATAGAATTATGAATTTTTGATAAAAGTAACTATAATTTGATTATTCCTATTTGGTATAAATAAAAATAATTGAGTTACCTTACAAGCCATATGATTAACAGCATCAGATTCTTCCTGTTCTAGGCAGATTTACTGATGGAATGCATGATCCTGTATACCTTATCAATATTGCGCACATGCTTCAATTCCTCGATAAGCAGATTCAGGTCCACAGTGTCGCGTATATAAAGAAAAACCTCAGCTTCGTAGATGTCGCCGGTACTGTCAAGATGGAAAGAACGAATATTTAATTTGAATTTTTCGGTTATTATTTTGGTGATGTCATGCAGCAATCCTGGCTGATCAATACCGGTGATCCTGATTCCTGTAAGGAAAAGATTGGAATCCTTGTTTGACCATTTACTCCGGATTATTTTATCAGCATAGCGCGACATCAGCAGAATGGCTTCAGGGCAATTGGTGCGGTGCAGCTGAATTTTTCGTTCACCGCTCAAATACCCAATAACTTCATCACCGGGCATCGGCTGACAACAATTGGCAATCTCTATTTCTGCTTCGTCGAAATCGCCGGGAGCAACGTTTTTGCCTTTAAGCGTAACAACTTTTTTGTTAAGCGTTTGCGATATAGAAAGCGATGATTTTTCCTTACTGCGCGTGAATGGCATCAGGATTTTCCCGAACCATGCGGTGCGAATCGATTGCTGGCAGCAATCTTTAACTTCCTTCACGCCGAGTTCATCGTTGGCCGCTTTAATAAACAAATCAGCATGATTGAGCACACCCATATGCTCGCTAAAGCGCTGTAGGTTAGCTTTGGTCATCTCCAGGGACAGATCGGTGAAGATTGATTCTAATTTTTTCCTGCCTGTCTCTATCTTTTTCTTCCTTTCTTCCTTCAGGGCATTGGTGATATAGTTTTGCGCTCTTGTGGTGACAGCAAGTTCAAGCCACTCCTTTTTAGGCGACTGCTTTTTGGAAGTTATGATCTCAACCTGGTCGCCCATTTTAAGCACATAATTAAGTGAAACTAAGGTATGATTCACTTTAGCACCAATGCATTTATTTCCAACTTCTGAATGAATGTTATAGGCAAAATCAAGTATGGTAGAACGCAACGGAAGTTTTTTCAGATCACCTTTAGGTGTGAAAACGATCACCTCATCGGCAAAAAGATTCAGTTTGAAATTATCCAGAAAAGTAAGCGCATCAGCATCGGTTGATTGCAAAATCTCTCTCACTTTCTGGAGCCATTGATCAAGCCCGCTTTCATTGCTCGTTTTATCCTTATCCGTATTTACTCTATCTGCATCCCTCTGCTTATATTTATAGTGTGCAGCCAGTCCCCGTTCAGAAATATCATGCATCCGCCTTGTGCGTATCTGCACTTCAACCCATTGCCCTGTATGACTCATCACCGTTGTATGCAATGATTCGTAACCATTTGCCTTGGGCGATGAAATCCAGTCGCGAAGCCTGTTCTGCTTTGGATTATAGAAATCCGTTACGATGGAATAAACTTTCCAGCAGTCATATTTCTCTGTTTCTATCGGGGTATCAAGGATAATCCTGATGGCAAAAATATCATATACTTCTTCAAAAGTGATTCCTTTCGTTTTCATCTTCTTCCAGATAGAGAAGATGGATTTCTCGCGACTGATGATTTCAAACTTGAAACCATCCGCTGCAAGCGCACGCTTGATGGGATAGATGAATTTATTGACAAAACGGGCACGGGCAATTTCTGTTTGCTGAAGTTTGGCGGAAATAGAAGCATATACTTCCGGTTCAGTATACTTCATGGCCAAATCCTCAAGTTCGCTCTTGATCGCATAGAGGCCCATGCGATGCGCCAACGGAGCAAACAGGTATATGGTCTCGGAGGCTATTTTCAGTTGCTTAATCGGCAGCATAGCATCCAGGGTACGCATATTATGCAGACGATCGGCCAGCTTGATCAGCATTACCCTCAGATCGTCAGAAAGGGTAAGCAACATCTTCTTGTAGTTTTCGGCTTGCTGGCTGGCATCTGTATTGTCAAAAATACCTTTGATTTTGGTGAGTCCGTCAACAATCCGTGCTACCTTATCACCGAACTCCTGCCGCACACTTTCAAGCGGATAATCCGTATCTTCTACAACGTCGTGCAGGAGTGCGCATATGATAGAGGTTTCGCCAAGGCCAATTTCCCCTGCACAGATACGTGCTACTTCCAGGGGGTGATATATGTATGGTTCACCACTGCGCCGGCGCATATCTTTATGGGCCTCCACAGCAATATTAAAAGCCTGCCGCACTTTCCGCTTGTCCCGTACATCCTTATTGGCGCTCCAAACCCTCAACAGGTTGCGGTAGCGCTTCAGAATTTCGGCTTTTTCTTTAACAGGATCAGAAATATACATGCTCACAAAACAGGGATAGAATTAACCTTTCAATGAAACAAAATTACTAAATTTTTAGTCTCATCAGCCTGCCAATTATACCTGCCCCCTGATAAATGACCTGTTGCGGATCACTCAGTTTGCGGTTACAAGGGGTGTAGCCTGTGTTTAAATGTGTTATATTTTTTTCTGGTGAACATTTAAGGCAATCAATAGTTTGGTCATTGTGCATTACAAATGATACTTAACAATGACACCAAAATAATCCGCTTCTTGCGCTTGAGGCATAACGCAAAGTTTATTACCTTTGAATCAGACAGCAGGCTGCGCGACATTGACAATCATTGCAATCTGCTGTTAATCTTTAACTAACTCAGCATGAAGAAGGTTCTGTTTATCCTGCTGTTCATTTTCATATGCCTGGGTCAATCGTTTGCCACGCATCAACGTGCAGGAGAGATTACATATCGTTATATCTCGGGTCTAACGTATGAAGTAACTATTATTACCTATTCCTATGCTCCCAGCACAGCCGACCGTCCTGAACTGGATATCACCTGGGGAGACGGACAACTAAATACGCTTCAACGCGTTAATGGACCTTCAGGCGTAAATCCTGCAGGTATTTTTTGTGATCACTTAGGGGAAACGGTAGGCCCTGATATCAAAAAAAATCTTTACATCGGGCAACACACCTATCCGGCAGCTTCTACATACATCATTTCGCTGGAGGACCCAAACCGTAACTATGGCATTCTGAATATCCCGAATTCAGTTGATGTGCCACTGTACATCGAAACACAACTTGTAATTAATCCATTCCTGGGGGCAAACAGTTCACCACAACTACTCCTCCCTCCTATCGACAAGGGTTGTGTTGGCAATCCCTTTCTGCATAATCCCGGCGCATACGATCCCGATGGTGATAGTCTGTCGTTTAAACTTGTTTCCTGTCGAGGCACAGGTGGTCGTGTCATTCCGGGATATAAACTACCCAACCTGGTGGATGTTTCACATCCGGGCAAATTCAGCATAAACAGCGTAACCGGTGAAATATTATGGGACAGCCCCACACTGCAGGGAGAATACAATATCTCATTTCTTATCGAGGAATGGCGTAACGGGATAAAAATAGGTTACGTTACGCGTGATATGCAGATCAATATTGTTTCGTGTTCCAATAAACCACCTGTTATCCAGGTACCCAAAGATACCTGTGTGGAAGCTGGAACTAAGCTTGTCACTAAAATCACTGCTACGGATGTTAATGGGGACAAGGTATTACTTACAGCCTACGGCAGTCCGCTTCTTCTACCCGTCAGTCCTGCCACATTTAATGAACCTTCCGATTCGGCAAAGCGGGTTACGGGCATATTTACCTGGAATACCATTTGCGATCATGTTAAACTCAGGCCATACCAGGTGTTCTTTAAAGCCTTGGATAATAACGATACCGTTAAATTATTCGACGTCAAAACATGGAACATTAAGGTAATAGGCCCCGCAACGCGGAATGTAGCCGCTGTCCCGATGGGAAATGATGTAAATGTATCATGGAGTCCTCAAACCTGTAAGAATATTGCCGGTTATAAAATCTATCGCAGGAATGGATTCTATGGCTATGTGCATGGCCCCTGCGAAACAGGTGTCCCTGAATACACAGGCTATAAACTGCTCACTACCCTGAAGTCGGCCAGCCAAACTTCATTCCTCGATAATAATAATGGCCATGGTCTTGTGCATGGCATTGATTATTGCTACATCGTGGTAGCCTATTTTCCCGATGATGCCGAAAGTTATGCCTCCGCTGAAGCCTGCGTGAGCCTGAGCAAGGATGTCGCAATCATTACCAACGTGAGCGTGGAAACAACCAGCGCCACATCCGGAAGAATTTACCTGGCCTGGAGCAAACCTACGCAGATCGACATGCTACAGGCACCCGGGCCATACACTTATTTGATATACAGGTCAACAGGTTTAAATGGCGAAAACGCGGTACGCATTGATTCGCTCAGCAACCTGAATGACACAGTTTATCATGATGTTGGAATAAACACCCGCGACAATGCTTACAGTTACCGCATCGACCTGGTGAACAGGACCCCGGGGAAGCGGTTTAAAGTTGGCGCATCACAGACAGCTTCGTCAGTAATGCTAAAACTTCAGCCCGGCGATCAGAAGATGCGCATGACCTTCGGTTTTTCAGTGCCCTGGAACAACAAAAAATATGTGATCTACAGGCAAAATCCTGTCACGCTGGCTTATGATTCGATTGCGACATCCCTGGTGCCTTCATACATCGATGCCCCACTTGTGAATAAAAACAACTATTGCTATTATGTAAAAAGCATTGGCAGCTATTCATCGCCAGGTCTAGTCGATCCATTGATCAATCTTTCGCAGCAAACATGTGCAACTGCGGCGGATAATGAACCGCCTTGTGCTCCACAGCTAAAAGTGTTAACCAATTGTGCCCAGTCGACCAATACACTTCACTGGACATTCCCCAACCTGCAGTGTCCCAGTGATACCAAAGTGTTCCTTATTTATTATTCACCACTCAGCAAGAGTCAGCTTAAGCTCCTCGATTCGATACCAAATGCGCCGGAGATGGTATACCAGCATAGCGGACTTTCATCCATTTCAGGCTGTTATGCAGTGATAGCAAAGGATAATGCAGGAAATAGAAGTATCTCCAGCGACACCATCTGCATCGACATTGACAGTTGCTCCCGCTATCGCTTACCCAACGTGTTTACCCCTAACGATGACAGTTATAATGACTATTTCGTACCATTCCCTTATACTTCAGTGCAAAGTATTGACCTGAATATATTTAACCGCTGGGGAAAAGAAGTTTTCAGCACAACTGATCCTGCTATCCATTGGGATGGAAAAAACAAGGCAACGAATACAAATTGCAGCGATGGCGTTTACTTTTATATCTGTGATGTATATGAAATCACCCTCACAGGGCCGGTAAAGCGCACGCTCCGGGGAAGTATTCATATCATACGCTAACAAATGCGCTTTTTAAACGTTATGTTAGTTGTTCCCATAGCTCACCTAACAGATATGATTACTTTTTCAGACAGCTGGATTGCGGTTCCATTTCCGGTAATTTACAACCATACCAAAACACTGCAGAATCAGTTTGTTATCTGTCATTTTACTGCGGCCAGTCTGATATAAAATTATACCTGTGTTGTCAATACGAATAAATACAGGCAGCTCTTTTGGCATAATGCCAGCGTAACATAGAGCAGCAAATGGGATTTAATTTATAAAAATCAAGATCAAATGGAAAAAATTGGAATTTTTTTCGGGGGTGCCGCCGGAGGAAGCACACACAAAGTTGCGCAACGCATTCAGAAAGCTTTTGGCAAAGAATATGCCAGACTCTACAACGTTAGCGACGCCACTGACGATGATCTGCTCAGGCATGACTATCTCATTCTGGGAACTGCTGCATGGGGAATTGGTGAAATGCACGGCGATTGGGAAATGTTTATCGATACGCTGGTTGAAACTGATCTCTCCAAAAAGAAAATAGCGCTTTTTGGGCTGGGTGACCAGCGAGAATATCCCGAAAGCTTTGTTGATGGCATGGGTACAATATTCTGTCGTATTCCATATAAACAGAATGTCGTAGGCTTCTGTTCCACCAAGGGCTATAATTATTATTTCTCAACAGCGGAAAAGGAAGGCATGTTCGTTGGGCTGGCCATTGATGAAGACAGCCAGCGTGAGCTAACAGCTGAACGAATTGATAATTGGGTGGAGGTGCTGAAGAAAGCATTCAAATAGCGAACGAATATTTTATTCAAAGGCGATGAAAAGGAAATTGTTGTTTGTTTCCTTGTTATTGTTTGTTTCTGCTGGTCGGGCCTTTTGTGCAAGACCAGAAGTTTTTCTTGCTGGAATACGTGAACAAGTGCGGATATAAAGTTAATTCCTGTTAAGCCACTTGGGTGAGTACCAAAAGCTGTTTTTCTGCTTTTCGGATCCCTTGCAGAAACTCCCTGAAAGCACGATACTGCTGTGGCAGGTGAATCCCATTATTTATTTTGAGACTGCGGATGATGGTTATTGTGTTTTCTTTATGCAAAAGACTTAGCTTATATTCGCCGAATTCACTGTCGGACTTATATCCGGTGGGCAAAGATTCAACCCCGTATCCGGGTGGAATTAGCATCACTACCGTATCGCAGTCATGATAAGGAAAATCAAGTTCGAAGGGAAATTTCCGCTTGTCGACCTTCGCGGGCAGCTCCATTTGATCGCCAAGAATTTTTATGGGCACAAGCATGCGCCTTCCGTTAATGTTACCCAAATGGTTTGAAGTAATATCAGCAGTAAGCTCTATAAAAGCTTTTGCATCTTTATGGTATACATACTTATGCTTTTTAATCACAACATCGTTGAGACCAAGATGTTCGTAAAGCATTTGGGTCTGATCCTCAGCGCTGAGGATATAAGCAGCTATTCCGTCGGAAAGTTGCAGGCCGGCATAACGGATTTTTAAACCCATGATTGCGCTGCCATCCGGATTTAACCTGAGTATCAGGTTACGGAACTCAGTATTTTTATCCCGAATAAGCATAGGGACAGTTACCAGTTTCCCACCTTCAGGCGTAATGAGTAAGGCCGGATGGCCGCTAACAGCTGAACTCATAAAACCGGCAGGCGTATAATTGCTGGTGCATTCAAACCACAAAGAATCCGCTTGCGATGGCACGCACACAATGGCATGGTTAAAATAAATATTTGCGGGAAAGTCGCTGAAAAATGCCGGCTTTCCCCTTTCAGCAATAGTGACTGCATAAAGTGCCGGTATCCCTGCTTCCTTCAGCAGGGCAATGAAATAATTGGAGAGCGCCTTACAATCGCCGTAAGAAAGATTATCCACCATCGCGGCCGGGAAAGGCTGGAATCCTCCTATACCCAGTTGTACACTTATATATCGCATCCGCGATTGCATGTATTCATACAGCACCCTTGATTTTTCGAAATTGCCTTCAACCGAATCGGTAAGCGCGTGAACCTTCAAACGGGTTAATTCAGGAATGTTATCGCGCCCCTGCAGAAGTGATTCAATCCAAACGCCAAATAAGGCCCAGCTTGAAACGTCTCCCCTGGAACCATCATACTCAAACTTGTCGGTAGCTATAAAAACTACAGGTGTGATCATCTGAATACGGGGCGCTAAAGGCTCTTGCTCGATAGCAGGAATGTTATTGAGTTCCCAGCTGCTGAATTGCTTATTTTTGCTGATTAATTTCTCCTGGGCAGCAGTAAAATTTAACTGTTTTAAACGCAGGCGAACCTCAGGATTGACCATCACTTTCAATGAGGCATTCTGAACCGAAACGTTGTAATCTCCGACAGGACTCCATGGCGTAAATCCGGTGTAGCCTTTCAACTTGAGTTCATACTGGTAAATTATCGTATATGGATACGCTTTTACATTTGGTTCAAAATACTTCACACGGTTATCCGAGAACATTGTTGCACCATCATATGCTGAAAAATCCTGAATCTCAGAATCCTTGATTTTTTTCAACAGGTTACCCTTTGAATCGAACAATAGAATCTTTATCGCGGAAGGCACGATAAACTTATCATAAAACAACATAAACAAGCCATTTTTTTCTCCTTTAAGGTTCAGAACTGTTACAACCTTTCGTACCCTCACCTCAGCCGAAGATGCTGAATTGATATCCAGTTCATAGGTATATTCACGAATAACTGCGTCGGCATTTTCCTTCAGCGAATCAGGTATTGCAGCATAAGAAGAACTAACCTGCCCTGCTGCATAAAAATGAATTGATACAATTGCAAGAACAGCAAAAACAAACTTATTGATATGCATAGCCTATCCTTTCTTTAGTAATATCTGTTCGGCCTGCTTGGTAACAATCAAATTGAAGAAGTCCTTAATTGATTTATATTCATTCGAGTTGAAAAGTGTTTTATTAATCTGGATCTTGCTAACGATTAACACTGTTTTGCCGTTTTGGGTGACATTATAGGCGAATTTACCCCCATCTCCGGGCAAGTTCATGAGCGCTGATTCAGGCAATTGATCCACAACATATCCATCCGGAATGTTCCATGTGAAGATCAGTGTTTCGTTGATAGGGTATGGAAATTCAACAGGATATAACCGTGCATTGAGTTTAAATGGATTCTCTTTGGTTTTTTCGAATAACAAGGGACTGATAAAAAGCCTGTTACTGCCCATATCACAAACATCCTTCAGGATAAATCCGAGGTTTTCCTGCAGCGGCTTATAAATACTGTCCAGCATGGGAACAGTTTTAGAAGTGATCTCGAGCCCTTCGGTGTTTTTTTCTTTATCCTTGTAAAAATTGTCGAGTGATGAGGCTTTATCTACTGATTTACGAAAGTTAAAAGCATTGTGGGCATCGCGCAGATGTGATGAAACGCCGGTTACACTTCCATCAGGCTCCAATGTAAGTGTATATTGCGCCGAATACCTGTCACCCACGCCAGTTGCAATATCAATCCAGTCGGAATTATATTCTTTTACCGTACGCCCCTTATTGCTGAGACAGCGCACAGGCAGCAACCCTGCTGCGGCAAGCGGTTCGGTCGCATCCAGCAGATATTCCTTGTCGCCAATATTTACCCTGGCTATCACATAGTTAAGATCAGTCAGGGAAGGATGCGCCGGATTCAGTACTCCGTTGGAACGGGTACTCAGCACGATAGGTTCAACATTCAGTCCGGATTTTCTCAATGCCGCGATGAGCATCAGGTTTATATCTGCAGAATTCCCGGTACGCTCTTTCCACGCTTTTTTTATGTCTTCTGAAAACAAAGCACTGATTCCATCCCAACGCATCTTGTCCTTAATCAGCTTGAATATGACAAGCATTTTCTGCGTTTCAGTACTGGTTTTTTTTAAGGCCAATTCAATCTCGTCATCCATATAACCTGCACGCTTCATTGCCGTACCAAAGTTGTCCGAATCAAGCAATATTTTATTTATTTTCTCCCAGGTGGTGGTATAGTCTTGATAGATACCATTGGACGATTTAGAAGAAGCAAGTTCAGAGGTGTAAATGCTCTGGTAATTATCAGCCGTAGTGAGATATGCTTCCTCCTTGAAGGCAGGAACATTTTCCATGGCCAAACGGGTTCTTTCAATTCTGTAATCAACTGTATTATTCTCATAAGTTGTCTTCGTCACATAACCACTACTCCTTGAAGAAGTGGTAAAAACGATACTCCCCCTTGTTGATGTTGTTTCATTAATTGCCAGGGAATTGTAACCAAGCATGGCGTGTTTGTATATGAAATATTCAGGAACGTTGGTAATATACTCACTCCATTTAACAGGATAGTTAGTTTGAAATTTCCACGGTTTCAGATTGAAAACAAAATCGGACAGAATCATATAACTCACATCAATAACTGACCCGGGGCGGACGTTGGGCATGGCAAACTTAACGGATATATGATCTTTATCTTCATCCTCCTTGAGTATGTTTCTTTTTTCGAGTTTGGATTTAACAACTTTTCCGTTCTCAAAATTGAAGGTAGTGCCATCGATATCTGTTAAGTTCTCTCGATTATCATTACCCTGATGATACAGTTTAAACTGGAAATCTCCGGCTGTAACACCCTCCTTATCCAGCACTTTAATACGGACCACTCTTTTAAAACTGACCTGCCATCCTTTGTCACCTGCAATATCATACTGAAAACCCGTAACACCAAAATCACATAAAACAACAGCATGTGCCAACGAATCCAACGGATAAGTTGTCATTTTCAGATCATTTTCATCAATTTTCCCATACTTGATGGGCTCCTTCTGGGCCATAACTGCAATCGAACAACAGCAGCATAAAATCATGAAAGCCCATCGGCGCTGCCAAATAAAGTTTTTCATTTTTCGGATTTTGATTAGGGATGTGTTGAAGATGATTAACTTGAGGAATGATCTGCTTGCATAGCATAAATTCAGAATCAAATTTAAGGTGCTATCGACCAAAGATATCAAAGTAGTTTTGATATTCTATAACAAAAAAATATAAAAAAATTGATTGTATTAATCTTCGGTTTATTTTGCAAACAATATCGAATTTTCTTAATATTCGAAAAAATAAACATAAAGCCAACCTGCTCGGCAGTTTCATTGCCGCCCTGATCACTTAACCGGCATGGTGGCCATCTTATGGGTGAATCTACCAGTGAGTTTTTATCGCGTTTATGGTACAAAAAAAAGTCTGCCCATCAGGGCAGACTTTTCCAATTCACGGAAAAAAGTATTAGAACAATTTTGAGATCAGGTCGACAACGCGGCTGGAATAGCCCCATTCGTTATCATACCATGAAAGCACTTTGGCTGTTTTTCCAATCACCATCGTGCAGTTTGAATCGAAGATGGATGAAGCCGGATTGTGAACGATGTCAACCGAAACAATTGGGTCTGTTGTATATTCGAGTATTCCCTTCATCGGGCCTTCAGCAGCTTCCTTCATGGCAGCATTAATCTGCTCCTTGGTAGCCTCTATTTTCAGGTTAACAACCAGGTCAACCAGTGAGCCCGTTGGTGTCGGCACGCGAACAGCCATACCATCAAGTTTGCCTTTAAGGTCGGGAATGACGAGCCCAACAGCTTTTGCTGCCCCGGTGGTAGTTGGTATCTGCGATAGCGCGGCTGAACGTGCCCTGCGCAGATCGGAATGAGGTGCATCCAGAATGATCTGGTCATTGGTGTAGGAATGGATCGTAGTCATGAGACCGCTTTCAATTCCGAATTTATCATTCAACACCTTGGCAATAGGGCCAAGGCAGTTGGTGGTACAGGAAGCATTGGAAACACATTGATCAGTATCTTTTAAATCGTTATCGTTTACACCCAGTACAATTGTACGGTCAATGGTGTCTTTGGCAGGAACGGTAAGGATAACTTTTTTAGCGCCGTTTTTCAGGTGATCGCCATAACCGCCTTTGGTGCTTTCTTTGGAAGTAAACACACCTGTTGATTCAACAACTACATCAGGTGTAACTGCCCATGGAATGCTGATAGGGCTGCGTTCGGCAGCTACAGGATAACGTTTGCCGTTAACAACGATGGCTGTATCATCAAAAGTGATCGTACCATTGAATCTGCCCTGTGTGGAGTCATATTTAAGAAGGTGAGCAAGTGTTTTTGTGTTGGTAAGGTCATTGATGCCTACGATTTCAATATCGTTGCGCTCGAGCGCAATCTTGAAAACGTTCCTGCCAATTCTTCCGAATCCGTTTATAGCTACTTTAATCTTTGACATGTTTATCGTTTTTAGTTAATAAATATCACTAAGGAAACAAGTAGCAAAAGTAAATATAAAAACGCAATTATTTAGAGTGGCCTTTTCGTTAATTAACGTTAAAAAGTATCTTCAAGCAATAGTAAACCCGATATTTGAACAGGCAGCGGATGCAGAAATGCATAAAAGTTAAAAAAAACTGCTCCGTTATAAACTTGTTGCGCCCGGTTCAGCAAAACCGAAGGCTTTCGTATTATTTTTGTAACTGAATCCGTTGTTTTTTTTATGATCCTGATGATGTTGCCTTTAATTTAACGCCTATCGCCATGACTGAAAAATTTGTCTCCAAAGCACTCGAAGCCAACCTGGCTGAAACCAGGTACAAAAACATCGTGATAACCTTGGAAAATCAGCATTTTATTGACCTTTCCATGGACTATTTTGGCCTGAACAAACGTGCCCGGGAATGCATCATCGAATATCAGCATCCATTTTCCAACCGTAAGTTTGTCATAGAACAGCTGCGCGAGATCTTACTCACTGATTTCTGGTTCTACAACGGCCTTCCTGATGCCATGGAAGCCTATGGCATCCTGCTGGGAATATTTTCTAATCTATTGAACGACAAGCTGAAGGAAGAACAACAGATAATGGTATTGCGCACATTACTCGAGTTTTCGGAAAAGCTGGCTGAAGAAGGGAAAACACGTTATGCTATCCTGCATCAGTTGATTGTCATATTGGCCGACCATATTGCATTAATCCCGCTTGCCAGCATTAAAAGTTCCAAGTTCTTTCTCAAATACCTGGGCAAAGCAGCTGCATTACCTGGTTTTTCAAAGGAATCCATTGCGCTACTGCGGCAGGTTTCAGCGCTCACCATTAACTACTGGGAAGATACTACCCGCATTGGCGAATGGTATGCGGAAAAGCGTCATCTGTTTGAATCCGATTACACACCAATCATTGACAGTCTGGGACCTGCCTGTTTTTCAGCGCTTCGCAATGATCTGAAAGGTGCAAAAAGCTGGGACGATTTGCGCTCCAATGCCCCCATCTATGACGATATAGCGGAAAAATTTGCCAGCACCATCGATGTGTTCGACACCTTCATGGTAAAATTTCACTATACCTTTTACCTGTTGCATCTTCCTGGAATGAACCACCTGCAGGACAGGCTCATATGGAGCATTAATAAAGTACTGATAAGCGCCCTTGATGAAATTGGAAACGACAAACTGATTGCCTTTATTGATGACATGTTTGATCTCTGCGAAGAACTCAGACATACGCATATGTCCTCAGTACTTGATTGCCTGCTCACGCTTGGCAAGCGCGTGATCGACCTTGATGATTCGGAAGATAAAAACAAGGTTAACTATTTTGAAAAAAAGCTTATTGGATTTGGATTCGAAACACCGGGCATTGTATACGTGAACAACGACTGGCAGCTGAACGTAAACGAGAACCATATCAAAAATATTCGTGTATGGCTTGAACTGATCGAATATTCCCAATCGGTAATGGAGAAACTGTTATCCGCCCTGATCGTAAACCTCAGGCTGGGCGGCATTTTTATAAGCGACACCGATCTTTTCCAGCGCGAGATCACACGGGTACTCAATTCCAATATTGCACCCTATTTTAAAAAAGTAAAACAACTCACCCGTATATTCCCGGTTTATTTTAATGAAATCGGTGCAGAAGGTGAAATACGAAACGTCACCACCTCCATGGATGAAATTTCGGGGAGGCAGGACCGGCTTGTTCATTTCCTGCGCAAGCAGGTTCATACCGAAAGTAATAACACGCTCATCGAACTTGCCCGCAAAGTATTCAACTTCTGGTATGATGCCGACCTTGAGGCCCTGCGGACCTGGCTCCCTGATGATGTTTTCAGATCTATCGACCTGAAAGGCGAATGGTTTGCCCCGGTGCACGACATGGTCAAAGAGCTGTGCGAACTGGGTCAAAGCAGTCCTGCGGAACTTTTTGAGTTCAACGCCGAAAAATTTGAAGCGCTGTTCGACCAGCTTATGGTATCCAACGACCGGGACCTGCAACGACTCAGCAGCCTTCGCCAGCTCTATGCCCTGCTCAAGGAAAAATATTCCTTCGAAACGGAGAATATTATATCCTTATTGCAGCAGCAGCATTTTCTGCAGCCGGAAGAAGTCGTACGTTTTGACCTGGCGCTCCAGAGGCAGGAATATGAGAAGGCCTTAAAGATGATCTATCAGTTCATGGACAAATTGAAACAGGTCATTTTCAACAGGCAACCCAGCGAAGGATGGGAGAATATCTATTACAAACGCCATATTGCCATTGGCATTCCAAGCATGTATGGCACCTACCGCGAAGATAAGTTCGAAGCCCTGGGATTCACATTCCGCATCGAAAAGGTGGCCACAAGACTGATGGAAAAGATCATCAACAGCATCAATCTTGATTATGTTTCGGCCAAAACCCTTAACAGGATTTTCGAAGTGCTCGAATATTTCCGCGATGGACTCGAACTCGACGGCATCTACAATCAGAATTTCAACGCCAACCTGATGATGCTCAAATACAGCCTTACTTCCCGGAGTTTCTCGCTGGCGCAATACATTAACATTTTTCAGTTTATTGCCGACGACATCAAAAAAACGATCGATAAATATTTTCTCAAATCATATGAATACCCCTTGCAGATCATCATTCCCCAGCTTTTCGATCCCGAAGGCAAACTAGGGGAAAAGGAACTCAATCAGCTGGTGGTGCGGAAATCGGAGCAATTTTTTCGCGACGTTATTTCATCCGCATTCCTTGTGCAGCCGCTCGACAACCTGATTTCACGCCTGCTCAATTCACTGCGCTATATGGCTGACCGCCATGCGCCCGAACTCATCAGTGATATCATGTCGTATAACTCCGATTTGGTTATCAGCCCGATGAACCGCGAGACCATCCGCATGGATAACCAGATATTCCTCGGCTCAAAGGCCTATTTTCTTAAAAAACTCTACCTGGCAGGATTCCCTATACCGCCCGGGTTTATCCTTACCACTGAAGTATTCCGCCGACGCAATGCCATACTGAACCATGCCGACATCAAAAAAGAGATGCATGAGCTCATCAAGGCCAACCTGCGAAAGCTAGAAAAACTTGCCGGGCGCCAGTTTGGAAATCCCCAAAATCTGTTGCTGCTCTCAGTCAGATCGGGCACAGCCATTTCCATGCCCGGTGCCATGGATACATTGCTGAATGTTGGTATGAATGATAAATTGGTGGAAGAACTCAGCAAGCAGCCAAATTATGGGTGGACCTCATGGGATTCATACCGCCGGTTTATCCAGAGCTGGGGAATGGCATTCGGCATTCCACGCGATGAATTCGACCTTATCATGCTAAACTATAAGGCAAAGTACAAAGTAGATCTGAAAATGAATTTCTCGCCCGTCCATATGAAGCAGATTGCACTGGAATACCGCGAGCTTTTGGATAAACGGGGTGTTTATTTTGAACAGGATTTGTTTCAGCAACTCCTTACAACCATCAACCTGGTTTTCGATTCATGGTCGTCCAAACGTGCTAAAGTATACCGCGAACACCTGCAGATTGCCGACGAATGGGGCACAGCAGTGATCGTGCAGAAAATGATACTCGGAAACCTGAATCACAACTCAGGAACCGGTGTGATCTTTACGCAAAATCCCCACCGCGAGCGCCCGGGCGTTCACCTTTACGGAGATTTTACCTTATGCAGCCAGGGTGAGGACATCGTGGGCGGATTGGTGCATACGCTGCCTGTAGGCGAAACACAGCGCCAGCAGCAGCAGCTGAAGGGGAAATCCTTGCAGACTATGCTACCGGATATCTATAAACGGATTCACCAGATAGCTACCGATATGACCGAAAATCATGGTTACAGCCCGCAGGAGATTGAGTTCACTTTCGAATCGGATAACGCCGACGATCTTTATATCCTGCAAACGCGCGACCAGGACATCCAGGCAAAGCATACCATTGATGTATTCAGCACTTCGTCAGAAAAGATGAACCTTGTGGGAAGGGGTATAGGCATTGGCGGAGGTGCAATAAACGGTATTCTGGCATTTGACCTTGACGACCTTATTCATTATATGCAGCATATGCCGGATGCAAATATGATTCTCGTGCGGCCCGATACGGTGCCCGACGATATCGGGATGATATTTGAATGCGACGGGCTGCTGACCTCCAAAGGCGGCGCCACTTCGCATGCTGCGGTAACTGCTGTAAGGCTGGGTAAAGTATGCGTTGTCAACTGCACTGAACTGCAAGTAAACGAAACGCAAAAAATTTGCACGATCAATGGAATCGAATTCCGGCCCGGTGATGCCATTGCCATCGACGGGCACCTGGGGAATATTTACAAGGGATCATATCCCATTGAGGTTACGGAATTTAAGCCGGGGATATAGCGGAACAGGTTGACGGGGCGACTCAAGCCATCCACAAGGCGACTTGGAGTCGCCCCGTCAATGTCCTTATCACGATGCTTGACCAAAATTTGACAGTGCGATTCAAGCCATCCACAGGGTGACCTGGAGTCGCCCCTGAACAGATTGACATTTTCCTGCAAACACCCCTTTTCAAACTCGCTTTTTCGTGCTATTTTTGCATCAATGAAGAACATACGCAATTTTTGCATTATCGCCCATATAGACCATGGTAAAAGTACCCTGGCCGACAGACTGCTTCAGGTTACAGGAACCGTTTCGGAGCGCGATTCACAGGCCCAGGTGCTCGACAACATGGATCTCGAGCGCGAACGCGGTATCACCATCAAGAGCCACGCCATTCAAATGGATTATTTCTTTGAAGGCCAGCAATATGTGATGAACCTGATCGATACACCCGGACATGTGGATTTCTCCTACGAAGTTTCGCGCTCCATAGCCGCCTGCGAAGGCGCCTTGCTTATTATTGATGCTACACAAGGTATCCAGGCCCAAACAATATCCAATCTTTACCTGGCTGTTGACCATGGGTTAGAGATCATCCCTATCATGAATAAAATGGACATGGATAATGCCATGCCCGACGAGGTGGAGGACCAGATAGTAGAACTGCTCGGTTGTAAAAGTTCCGATATTATCCGTGCCAGCGGTAAAACAGGCATGGGTGTTGAGGAAATCCTGGAAGCAGTCATTCATCGTATTCCGCCCCCTAAAGGCGATGTAGAAGCACCTTTCCAGGCATTGATTTTCGACTCCATTTTTAATAATTTCCGCGGAATCATTGCCTATTTCCGCATCATGAACGGCGAAATACACAAAGGCGATTTTGTTAAATTCGTGAACACCGGCAAAGAATATTATGCCGATGAAATCGGCGTGCTCCGCCTCACGCAGGAACCACGCGAAGTCATGAAGGCTGGTGATGTTGGCTATATCATTTCGGGGATTAAGACCTCAAAGGAAGTTAAAGTGGGCGATACCATCACGCATGTGAGACGTCCCTGTGACAAAGCCATTGAAGGATTTACGAATGTAAAACCCATGGTTTATGCCGGCATATTCCCGGTAGATGCCGATGATTATGAAGAACTCCGTGCCTCCATGGAGCGTTTACAACTGAACGATGCTTCGCTCAGTTTTGAACCTGAATCCTCCGCAGCGCTTGGATTTGGATTCCGCTGCGGGTTCCTTGGCCTGCTGCATATGGAAATCATCCAGGAGCGTCTCGACCGCGAATTCGACATGGACGTCATTACTACCGTCCCTAACGTTTCATACAGGGCATTCACAACCAAAGGTGAAATGCTTGAAGTGCACAATCCCTCGGGAATGCCTGAGCCCACCTATATCGACCATATTGAAGAACCATATATCATGGCCCAGATAATTTCCAAATCGGATTATCAGGGTGCAGTCATGAAATTGTGCCTTGATAAACGCGGAACCATGAAGAACCAGGTTTATCTGACCAGCGACCGCGTTGAACTTACCTTTGAGCTTCCTCTGGGTGAAATCGTCTTTGATTTTTACGACAAGCTCAAAAGCATTTCAAAAGGATACGCTTCGTTCGATTATCATATTTCGGGTTATCAGCCGGCAAACCTGGTGCGCCTGGACATCCTGCTGAATTCGGAACCTGTGGATGCACTCTCCACCCTTATCCACCGCGACAATGCTTATGGTTTTGGCCACAAGATGTGCGAAAAATTAAAGGAACTCATTCCCCGGCAACAATTTGACATTGCCATACAGGCTGCCATCGGTGCCAAGATCATTGCACGCGAGACCGTTAAAGCCGTTCGCAAGGATGTAACAGCCAAATGTTACGGCGGCGATATTTCCCGAAAACGCAAACTGCTCGAAAAACAGAAAAAGGGCAAGAAACGGATGCGCCAGGTAGGAAATGTTGAAGTACCGCAAAGTGCATTCCTGGCCGTTCTTAAGCTTGATTGATCCCGGCATATAATTACACAGGCTCAAAATACTTTCCGACAACTGTAACATTATGTTGCCCGGTCCGTCAAAGTATTTAATGAACAGGTGTTGCAACTTTACTTCTCAGGCATGACCATCGCAGAGTATAACTTATGTGCTGATCAATATTCCGACGCTGTGTATCGGTTTATCCTGAAAAATATCAAGGATGAAGCAATGGCACAGGACATCGTGCAGGAGTCATATACCCGCATGTGGGAGAAAGTTAAAAATGTAACCTTCGAGAAAGCGCGTTCATACCTGTTCACAACAGCCTACCATACGATGATTGATGTGATCAGGAAGGAAAAAAGAATGACACGGATGGAGGAAAACCATCACAACCTCCAATCCACCGCAAATCAGTATTCCGATTTAAAAGAAGTATTGAACGAAGCCATCTCACGCCTGCCGGAGATACAACGCTCAGTGGTTCTGCTCCGCGATTATGAAGGTTATTCGTACGAAGAAATAGGAGAAATCACCGGATTGAATGAATCGCAGGTAAAAGTCTATATTTTCCGGGCAAGGACTTTTCTGAAACAATATATCGGCAGCCTGGATAAAGTAATGTAATATGAACATCAACAGGGAAAATTACGAAATGTACTTCCTCGATTACCACGAAGGGCGTCTTGACCCCGGGCAGGTAGCCGAACTGTTGGTTTTTCTGGAAGCACATCCTGAACTCAAAGAAGAACTTGAGGACTTTGAAAACATCCGGTTCAAACCCGACCTGACCATTTCCTTTGCCGACAAAACCTCCTTAAAAAGGAACAGCGTTTCTGATTTCGGTCCCATTAGCGCTTCGAATTATGAAACCTATTTCATAGCTGATACCGAAAAGCAACTGACCTCTGACGAGCAACGCTGGCTGAATGGATTCCTTGAAAAAAACCCATGGCTTAACCCTACATATCAGCAATACCTTCTTACAAGACTTCAGCCCGACCTCCACATTCATTACCCTGGAAAAGCAGGGCTAAAACATTCAATTTTTAAGACACGCCGCATATACTTTTATGCGCTGTCGGCAGCTGCTTCATTTGCATTGTTACTCGCAGTTTTCTTGAACTCCGCAACAAAGCAGGAAGTTGTTTTAACTGCAAGTCAAAAGCCATTGACCATTCCAGCTCCAGCGAAGAGGGGATTCAGTCAGGAAACTATGCAACAGCCTGTTTCTGCACCGCCCGTGGCATACAATTCCGCATCAGCCGGCCACCCGGTGGATTTAAGCCAGCTACCGGATCAGACAGTGCTTAATGATCAACCAAAGGGCGAACGAACAGCGATAACTAAGATTCAGTCAAGGCTTCTAATCCACATTACCACCCGTGATATCGTGAAACCAGAATATCTGTTTATCCGCCAAAACAGGAATAACCCGCAAATCTATGCAACACTATACGACCAGATTAATCTAGCTGAACGGATGCAACAGGAACAAGTGCTGACCCCTGTTGCGAGTTCACCCAAGTCCATGCTCCAGGCAGGTCTTCGCAAACTGGGCGACTTATTCACCGGAAGAGAATCAACGCCAAATCATGGTACGTTTAATTTCTGGACAATCGCTGACCTGGGCATCAGCGGTTACAACCTGCTCACTGACAAGGACCTGAAGCTGCTTACACAATCCAACGACAGTGGGAAAGTGGTTTCCTATGCATTAAAAGGAGAAGGTTTCGAGTTTATGCGACTGAAGAATAAACCAAAAACACGTTAATACCTGTCAGTCCCCTTTCCGGCCTAAGATCCGGCCACAACTCATTGCCCCTGCAAACGATAGCTTATTGCCGACGATTCTTTTTAAAATAAAAACGCTTGTAACAAATGGGATGTAGAATCCGTCATAAAACCAAACAAGCACGAACCCTTTAAATACAGTCTATGAAAACGCTGAAAAGAATCTTATCAATAGGTATCATCCTCGCCCTGCCGGCTTTAATGCCGCAAACCACACAGGCCCAGAATCACAATATCACTATCCAGGAAAGAAATGTGGCACTTTTTGATGCTGTTGATGTTGGTGGTGCATTTACCATCATTTTAAGCCAGGGAGATCCACAAATGGTGAAAGTGGAGACAGACGAAAATCTTCAATCACGCGTGACAACGGAAGTAGATGACGGTGTATTGAAAATTTCAGGGAAAGCAATGAGTAACCCGGGGAAACTCAATATTTATGTTACAATCAAACAGCTGCATTACCTTAATGCCAGCGGAGCAGCATCCGTAAAAGGGGAAAATAAGTTTACGTCTGATCATATCCGCATAGAAACCAGCGGAGCAGCTAAGGCTACACTGGAAATAGAAACGACAACACTTGATACAGAAGTTTCCGGTGCCTCCGATCTGAAATTATCGGGCTCTTCTTCGGAACATACTTCAGAACTCAGTGGTGCCGGACAATTAAAGGCACTTGATCTGCTAACATCCAAGTCCACCCTGGATATCAGCGGCGCCGCCGAAGGCCGTATCACAGCTAAAGACGAAATAAACGCCGAGGTTTCAGGAGCCGGAAAACTCACCTATTACGATGAACCAGCCGTGAAACACATCAACAAATCAGGAAATTACGATATTAAACTTAAAGGACTCAAGGACCTGGGTGAACTTAAAAACCGCGAAAAAATTGATGAGTTGAAGGACATTGACGTGGAAACCCTCACTGATGGCGATACGGTAAGGGTGCGAATCGGGCACACTAATAAAGTGGTCATTATCAGTGGCGACAGCACAGAAATCTCCTTAGGCAACAATAAACTCACCGTTGAGGATGATGGACACGTAAAATTCAAGCACAAACGTAAAAATGCCTTTAATGGTCACTGGGCCGGACTCGATCTTGGTATAAACGGATATCTTTCACCCAACAATGATTTTAAAATGGAGCCAGGCTATCAGGGTCTCGACCAACGCATGGAAAAATCCATCAATGTAAAACTTAACCTGTTGGAACAGAATTTTACCCTGATCCCAAACCATCTTGGGCTGGTTACCGGCCTTGGGCTGGAATACAACAACTATCGGTTCTCTGACGATGTGAAGCTTACCGAAAACACCGGCGGCGAATTGCAGGTTGGCTATAATTCGGATCCAACCCGTAATTACACAAAAAGCAAATTGGTGGTAAGCTATCTCAATGTGCCGCTGATGCTTGAGTACCAGACTAACAGGTTCTCAAAAGCAAACAGCTTTCATATCTCCGGAGGCATGATGCTTGGTCTCAAGGTCGGATCGCATACTAAGATGGCCTATAGTTCAGGAAATAAAGAAAAAGAAAGGAACTTCACTTCGCTCAATCCAATAAAATATGATGCCACCGTGCGGATAGGCTGGGGAATGATCAACCTCTATGCCGATTATTCCCTTGGCACTATGTTCAAAAAAGACAAGGGCCCCGAGCTCTATCCATTTGCCATGGGCATTACACTTGGCAACTGGTAACAACAATATATAATGCATCAAAGTGCTATCCTGTCTAAGGGGTAGCACTTTTTGTTTATATGCCCGATAAATCCTATTTTTGCAGCTGCTTCAGGGCTGCTCCTTATTAGTTCAATTGCTGCACATGCTTGTATAAACTAATGCACAGCCTTTTCTATCCCACAATCTAAATATCTAAACACAAATGTCAGGACATAGTAAATGGTCTACCATCAAGCGAAAAAAAGGCGCGTTGGATGCCAAGCGATCTAAACTCTTCTCAAAATTCTTAAAGGATATTACCATTGCCGTAAAAGAAGGTGGCCCTGATCCCGATGGGAATCCAAAACTTAGGCTTGCAATCACCAATGCAAAAGGTGTGAGTGTACCAAAGGACAATATACAGCGCGCTGTCAGCAAGGGTGCAGAAAAAGATTCCGCCAACTTTTCCGAGACCACCTATGAAGGTTACGCACCCAATGGCATAGCCATTTTTGTGGAATGCACCACCGATAACCTGCAACGTACTGTCGCCAATATCCGCTCCTATTTCAATAAATTTGGCGGAAGCCTTGGAACAAATGGTTCTCTTGGCTTTCTGTTCGACCGCAAAGGAGAATTCATCATCCCACAGGGAACCCTTAATGCTGACGAATTCGAAATGGAAGTCATTGATGCGGGTGCTGAAGACATCAGCCTGGAAGATGGCTTATTCTATGTTACTACGGCCATGGAAGATTTCGGGACCATGATGCACAAACTTGAAGAATTAGGAATTGAACCCGAAAGTGCTAAACTGGAGCGGCTCCCGCATGAACTGGTAAAACTGGATGCCGAACAGGCCCGAAAAGTGCTGAAACTGATTGATCTGTTCGAAGATGACGACGATGTGCAGAACGTTTATCATAACATGGAGCTTACTGATGAGCTCATGGAAGAATTGGAGAATTAATCACTTCATATCATAAAACAAAAGGCTGCCTTCCAGGCAGCCTTTTGTTTTTCTGATCAGGCGGTTAAATCCCGTTCAGTGAAATCCCATACTAATTTTTCATTTTCGCAACAATCTCATATGTATCCTGAGCGATCACCAGTTCTTCGTTCGTGGGAACGATCATGACCGTAACTTTGCTGCCAGGTTTGGAAATGATCGCTTCTTTTCCCCGAAGCTTGAAGTTCTTTTCCTTGTCGAATTCAATACCCATAAATTCAAGGCCTTCCATCGTCTTCTCACGGGTCATGAAATCGTTCTCGCCCACACCACCGGTGAAGATGATCAAATCTACACCTCCCATGGCTGCAGCATATGAGCCTATATATTTCTTAATGCGGTAAGAATAGATTTTAAGTGCCGTAGCAGCACGCTGATTCCCGGCTGCAGCTGCGGTTTCTATATCACGCATATCCGACGATATCCCCGACAAACCCAGCATTCCGCTATGCTTATTCAACAGTGTACTTGTAAAAGGAATACTTGTCTTTTCCTTATCAGCGATATACAACAAAGCGCCGGCATCAATATCACCACAGCGTGTTCCCATAACGAGGCCTTCAATGGGGGTCATTCCCATACTGGTATCCAGCGACTGTCCGTCTTTAATGGCAGCCATTGAAGCGCCATTGCCCAGATGACAACTGATTATTTTCAGGTCCTTCAAATCCTTTCCCAAAATCTCAGCGGCCCTTTTGGATACAAAGCGGTGGCTTGATCCATGAAATCCATAGCGGCGAACCTTATACTTCTCATAAAGGGAATATGGAATACCATAAAGATATGCGTAGTCAGGCATCGTTTGATGGAATGCTGTATCAAATACGCCAGCCTGGGGTACATCCGGCAATAACCGGCTGATGGAATAAATTCCTTCGAGATTTGGCGGATTGTGCAGTGGTGCCAGGTCAATACATTCTTCGAGTGCTTCAATCACATCATTGGTGATGAACTCGCTTCCCTTGAATTTTTCGCCTGCATGTACCACGCGGTGACCAACAGCCCCAATCTCATTTAAATTTTTAAGACTTCCGTATTTTTCGCTGATCAGAATGCCTAAAAGGTATTCAATTCCAGCCTGATGGTTGAGTATTTCGCCATCGAGTTTAACTTCAACACCGTCCTTGCGGCTGTGCTGGATTGAAGCGCCTTTAAGCCCGATCTTATCAACAAGGCCTTTTGCAATTACTTCCTCGGAGGGCATTTCAAAAAGCTGGTATTTGATGGATGAACTTCCGCAATTGAGAACAATAATCTTCATATGGAGTATATTAATGCTATGATTGTCTTATAATTTTATCTCCGGGCAGGTAATCGTGTGCCCGATAATCTTGCC